>NZ_BCRE01000164.1 GCF_001552435.1 Kribbia dieselivorans NBRC 106261 | reverse complement strand
CCCGCCAGCCCGAACGCCGAGCCGCCCGTCAGGGTGATCGCGTGCACCCGCTCGACGAGGTTGCGGGGGTCGAGCAGGTCGGTTTCGCGCGTGCCGGGGCCGCCGCCGCGCACATCCACGCCGGCGACCGCTCCGCCCTCCGGCGCGAGCACGACCGTCGTGCCGGTGAGCCAGCCCTCCCCGACGCGTTCGGTGTGACCGACCCGGAGCCCGGCGACGTCGACGATCGAGTTGGTCGGTCCGGCCGGGGCGAATCCGTTGGCCGCGTGCAGGTCTGACATGTCAGATCTCCGATCGGTGGGTGTCGGCCGGCATCGCGGGGATCGCGGCGATCAACCGGCGCGTGTAGTCGTGCTGTGGGTCGCGCCACACCTGCTCGGTCGGGCCGTCCTCGACGATCTGGCCGGCGCGCATGACGACGACCCGGTCGCACAGGTGACGGATGACCGAGAGGTCATGGCTGACGAACACGAGGGTGAGGTCGCGGGCGTCGACGAGCGTGCTGATGAGGTTGAGCACCTGGGCGCGCACCGAGACGTCCAACGCCGACACCGGTTCGTCGGCCAGCAGCACGTCGGGGCTGACCGTCAGCGCGCGCGCAATCGAGATGCGTTGCCGCTGACCGCCGCTGAACTGATGGGGGTAGCGCCCCGCGGCCTCGGCCGGCAGTCCGACGGCGGCGAGCACCTCCTCGACCCGGGCCGCGGCATCACGCACCCGGCGCGCGTGCAGCGGCTCGGCCACGATCTGCGCCACGGTCATGCGCGGGTCCAGGCTGCCCATCGGGTCCTGGAAGACGAGCTGGAGCCGGTCGCGCAGGAACCCCAGTCGGCGCCCGGAGAGCCCCGAGATGTCCTTGCCGTCGAACCGGATCGTCCCCGAGGTCGGCTGTTCCAGACCGGCGATGTGGCGCAGCAGGGTCGACTTGCCCGATCCGGACTCCCCCACGATCCCGAGACGCTCCCCGGCCTCGACGGTCAGCGACACCTCCCGCAACGCCTGCACGACCGGCGCGGGGCGGGTCAGCGAGCGCCGCGCGCGATGGTAGACGCGACTGACGCGATCGACCTCGATGATCGGTGCTCCCATCACGACGCTCCGATCGGGTGATGACAGGCCCACCCCTGGGCCCCCGCCGCGTCCCAGCGTGGCTGGATCTCGCACTCGCTGGTGGCGGCGGCGCAGCGGGTGCGGAAGACACAGCCGGTCGGGAAACGCCCTGCCGACGGCACGGTCCCCGGGATCGCCGACAGACCGCCACGCGGCCCGGTCAACGCGCTGGCCGCGACGAGCCCGGCGGTGTAGTGGTGACGCGGCGCGGCGAACACCTGGCCCACCGGGCCGGATTCGACGATCCGCCCGCCGTACATGACGAGCACCCGCTCACAGACCCGCGACACGACTGCGAGGTCATGGGTGATGAACAGCAACGCCGCGTCCCGGGCCTCGACACCGTCGACGATCAGCCCGAGCACCTTGTCCTGGACGGTGACGTCCAGTGCCGTGGTCGGCTCGTCGCACACAAGCAGCGCGGGGTCGTTGGCCAACGCCATCGCGATGACGACCCGTTGCCGCTGCCCGCCGGAGAGTTGGTGCGGGAACGCGTGCGCGGTCTCGGCCGGCTCGGGCAGGCCGACCTGGTCGAGCAGCGCGACCGCCCGTTCACGGGCCTGCGCCCCCCGCGCGCGCCGGTGGATCGTCAGCACCTCGGCGACCTGCTGGCCGACCCGCATCGTCGGGTTGAGCGCGGTCATCGGCTCCTGGAACACCATCGCCATTGTCGTGCCGCGCAACCGCGACAGCGCCCCTTCGCGTTCACCGATGAGGTTTCGTTCGTGCCCGCTGACCCGGATCCCCCCGGTCGCGGTCAGGGACTCCGAGAGCAGGCCCATCACGGCGAGCGCGGTCAGCGACTTGCCCGAGCCCGACTCCCCGATCAACCCCACCCGCTCACCGTCGGCGATGGCGAAGGTCAGGTCGCTGAGCAGATGGGTCCCGCTGCGCGTGGTGACCGACAGGTCGCGTACCTGCAGGGCCGGGCGGCCGGGCTGATCGGTCGTCATGACCGCTCCAGGAGCTTCGGGTCGAGACGGTCGCGCAAGCCGTCACCGAGCAGGTTGAACCCCAGGACGCTGATGGCGATGGCGAGGCCGGGGAAGATCGCCAGATGCGGAGCGCGGTGCAGCACCGGCGTCGCCTCGAGCAGCATCCGCCCCCACGACGGGGTGTCGGGCGGGGTGCCGAGCCCGAGGTAGGCCAACGCCGCCTCGGCGAGGATGGCCAAGGCGAACGCGACTGAGGCCTGCACGATGAGCAGGCCGGCGATGTTCGGGAGCACGTGCCGCACGGCGATCCCCAGGGGGCCGCGGCCGGCGGCGCGCGCGGCCAACACGAAGTCGGAGGCGAGCACGGCCAGGGAGCCCGAGCGCGTCACCCGCGCGAACGTCGGGATCGAGGCGATGCCGATCGCGACCATGGCCACGACCCGCCCCTGGCCGTAGATCGCGGCGAGCATGATCGCCAGCAGCAGCGCGGGGAAGGCCAGCACGAGATCGGAGGTGCGCATGACGAGTTCGGAGAGCCACCGTGGGCCCATCGCGGCCACCAGGCCCAACGGCACTCCGACCAGCGCCGCCAGACCGACGGCGACGACACCGACGAGCAGCGTGGTCTGCGCTCCGGCAATGACCTGGCTGAAGATGTCGCGACGGAACCCGATACCGAACCAGTGGGACCCGCTCGGTGGATCGAAGTTGCCCACGCCGGAGAGCACCCGCATCGGCGGGTAGGGGGTCCAGACGATCGACACGAGCGCGGCGAGCGCCACGAGGGTCACGAGGGTTCCGCCCAGCACGAGCGAGGCGTTGAGGCGACCCAGGCCGGAGCGTCGTAGCAGGCTCGTCATCGCGCCACCCGCAGCCGGGGGTCGAGGACGACGTAGACGAGGTCGACGAGCCAGTTGATGATGAGCACCGCGGCCACGAGCAGCATGACGACGGTCTGGACCATGAGCAGATCACGTTGGCCGACCGCGCCGAGCAGCAGCGTGCCCAGGCCCGGGAGGGTGAAGACCTGCTCGACGACGACGGCGCCGACGAGCAGCGTGGCCAATTGCAACCCGAGGACGGTGACGACCGGGATCGCGGCGTTGCGCAGCCCGTGCCGGACCATGGCCCCCACCGGGGTCAGGCCCTTCGCGCGGGCGGTGCGCAGGTAGTCCTCGCGCAGCACGTCGAGCACGGCCGAGCGCACGTACCGACTCAGCACGGCGGCCTGGACGAGGGCCAGCGCGGTGGCCGGCAGCACAAGGTGGCGGACGAACTCGACCGGATCATCGGCCGGGGCCACCCAGCCGCCCGAAGGCAGCCACCGCAGGCGCACCGCAAACACGGCGATGAACAGCACCCCGACGAGGAAGGCCGGCACAGCGACCCCGACCTGGCTGACCGCGGCCAGCGCGACGCCATCGGGGTGCCGGTGGCGCACCGCCATCCACGTGCCCATCGGCACGGCCACGAGGATCGCCAGGGCCATCGCCGCTCCGACCAGCCACAGCGTGACCAGCAGGCGGTCGAGGACCTGCGGGCCGATCGCGGCCTTGCTGACATAGGAGATGCCGGGGTCGAACGTCAGCATCCCGCCCATCCAGTCGGCGTACTGCACCGGCAGGGGTCGGTCGAGACCGAACTCCGTGCGCAGCGCCGCCTTGGCGCCCTCGGTGGCGTTGACGCCCAAGGCCACCTCGGCCGGGTCGCCGGGGAGGATGTTCATCGTCGCGAACACCGCCACGGACGCGACGGCCAGGCTCACCAGCAACACCCCGGTGCGGGTGAGCAGCCGCCACAGCACGCCGGCCTCAGTTCGTGCCGAGCGCGGCCAGGTCGAAGGACTCGGTGATCGCGTTCTGCGGCAGGCCGGTGATGCCCGGCTTGGCCACCATGAGGTTGGGCATGAGGAAGAGGAAGTCGGCCGCGGCGTCCTCGCTGATGATGCGCGCGGCGTCCTTCATCTCGCTGATCTGCTGCTCCGGGGTGCCGCGGTCGGCCTTGGCCAGCGCCGCCCGCAGGGTCGGGTTGTTGTAGCGGGTGTAGTACTTCGGGTTGCCGAAGACCGCGCCCAGATCGCGGGGCTCGACGTGGGCGACGATCGAGGCGTCGTAGTCGGCGTTGGTGAAGACCTCGGTCAGCCAGGTCGCGGGGAACTCGAGCTGGTCGGTGGTGACGTCGAAGCCGACGTCCTTGAGCTGGGACTCGACGACCTGCCCGCACGCGGTCGCGTACGGCAACGTCGGCACCCGCAGGCGGATCGTCGTGGTTGTCAGCTCGCCGACGAGCTGCTTGGCCTTGTCGGGGTTGTACGGGTAGTCGCCGGTGCGGTCCTCGTACCACGGGTCGGTCGGGGGAACCATCGAGCCGATGAGCGTGCCGCGCCCGGCCCAGCACGTGTCGAGCAGCGCCTGGTGGTCGATCGCGTAGCGCACCGCCTGGCGGGCCTTTTTGTCGGTGAAGATGCCCTTGCCGTTGTTGAACGACAGGACGACCTCACCGTTGGTCGTGCCCTGGATGACCTGGTAGTCGCCGTTCCCGAACTGGTCGAGCGACTCGGGCGCCTGGACGGTGCCGATGACGTCGATCCCACCCGAGAGCATCGCGCTGTTGAGCGCGTTCGGGTCTTTGAAGTACTGGAACGACACGTTGTCGAACGTCGGCTTCTCGCCCCAGTAGTGGCTGTTGCGCGCCAGGGCGATCGACTGGCCGCGCTTCCACTCCTTGAACTCGTACGGACCCGAGCCGATCGGTCGGTTCGCCAGGTCGGCGGTGCCCTTGTCGTCGAAGATCGCCCCGACGCGGGTGGTCATCGCGTACAGCCACTGGTTGCTCGGCCGGCTGAGGGTGACGGTGACTGTCGTGGGGTTGGTCGCCTTGGCGCTGGTGACGACGTCCATGGCCGACTTCAGCGAGACGGTCCAGCGCTTCTTGACCTGGTTGATGGAGTAGACGACGTCGTCGGCCGTGAGGGCCGTGCCGTTGTGAAAGACGACGTTGGTGTTGAGGGTGAACGTGTAGGTCCGGCGATCCTTGCTGACGGTGTACTTTGTGGCCAGCGACGGCTGGATCTCACCCTCCTGGTCGACCTTCACCAAGGTCTCGTACACGTTCCCGAGCAGGGCCTGCGGGATCGCGGCTCCGTCGGTGCGGGTGAAGTCGAGGTTCGACGGTTCGGCCACCAACCCGATGCGCAACCGTTCGGTGTCAACCGCGGCCTGGCCCGTGGAGCCGCCCGTGCCCGAGGTCGTGGAACTCGACCCGCTCGAACCCGACCCGGCGGAGCAGGCGGCCAGGACAAGGCCGGCCGCGACCAAGGCGGCAGCGGTGGTCGTCGTCTTCATGGGAGGCCTTCCGATCAGGTCGTGGGCTCGGTGCTCAGGGTGGTGCTCGAACCCACCCTAAGTCGGTCGAGGCGCCCAACCCAGTAACCGAGGTGTACAGCACCGAGCAGGCCGCCGACGCCCAACACTACTGAGGCCGCCCCCAATGTGAGCGCGGCTGTGAGGATCGTCAACAGAACCGGCCCACCGGCATTGCCGAGTTCGCCCATGAGCCGCCAGCCTCCGAGGAAGCGCGCGCGGTTGGCGTCCGGAGCGACGTCGGCGCCCATGGTCATGACGACGCCGGAGCCGAGTCCATTGCCGATGGCCATCGCCATGGCCACGACGATGAGCCGGTTCAGGGTGTCGGCCAGCGGCAGCACGATGAGACACACGCTGAGAATGAGCGTCAACGGCAGCACGACGGAGCGTCGACCGAGCCGGTCCATGGCCCAGCCGCCGGGGTAGAACATGAGCATCTCGACGAAGCCGGCCACGACGAACACGAGCGACGACTGCTGCGCGTCGAGGCCGATGTGCACGGCCCACAGCGGCAGCAGGGCGAATCGGATCTCGCGCAGCGCGGAGATGACGACGACGCCCAGGCCGAGCGTGAGCAGGACCCGGCGATGTTCGACGAGCGTGCGCCACGTCGATCCGCCGGCGTCGGCGCGGTCGCGTTCGTGTTCGCCGGTCAGGTCGGGCGAGGCGACGATGACGACGAGCGAGAGCACGGCGAACCCGAGGGCCGCCCAGTACGCCCCCTGCGTGCCGAGCACCCGCACCAGGGCGCCGCCGGCCGCCGGTCCGACGAACAGGCCCATCCGCATGGTGCCGCCGAGCATCGACATGCCCCGCGCCATGCGACCCGGCGGCAGGACGTCGATCATGTACGACTGGCGGGCCAGGAAGAACGTCGCCGAGACGAACCCGGACGCGAAGACCGCCGCGCCCATGGCCCACAGGTGGGGGACGAATCCGGCCAGGGCGATGGTGATGATGTCGCCGACACCCGCCCAGGTGAGCGCACGACGCTCCCCGAATCGGGCGACGAACGCCCCGGCGGGCAGGGCGCCGGCGAGTTTGCCCAGGCCCAGCAGGGCGATGATGACGCCCGCGCCGGTGATGCCCGCGCCGAGTTCGTGCGCGCGGATCGCCAGGACCGGGGTGATCGCCCCGACCGCCGCCGCAGCCAGGAGCTGCGGTCCGAAGGCGGGGACGGCGATCCGGGACCAGGCGAACCCAGCCGGCTCGCGCGTCACTGCGGCGTCGAGGCGGCGGCCTTCGCCGCAGTCTTTGTCGCCGCAGTCTTCGTCGCCGCGGTCTTCTTCGTGGCCGTGGTCTTCTTCGTGGCCGCGGTCTTCTTCGTGGCCGTCGTCTTCTTCGTGGCCGTGGTCTTCTTCGTGGTCGCCTTCTTCGCCGGGGCCTTCTTCGCGGCCTTCTTGCGCGTCGTCGGACCCTTGGCGCGCTTCTCGGCGAGCAACTCATACGCCCGCTGGGCGCTCAGGGTCGCGATGTCGTCGTCACGGCGCAGGGTCGCGTTCGTCTCACCGTCGGTGACGTACGGCCCAAACCGGCCGTCCTTGACGACGACCTTCTTCCCGGAGACCGGATCGGCGTCGAACTCGGCCAGCGGCGGCTTGGCCGCGGCCCGGCCGCGCTGCTTCGGCTGGGCGTAGATCTCCTTGGCCTGCTCGATCGTGATGTCGAAGATCTGGTCCTCGGAGGTCAGTGAACGCGAGTCGGTGCCCTTCTTCAGGTACGGCCCGTAGCGCCCATTCTGGGCGGTGACCTCGACGGCCGTCTCGCTGGTCGTGCCGTCCTCGTTGGTGGTGGTCTCGGTGATGGTGCCGACCACGCGCGGCAGCGACAACAGCTTCAGGGCGGTGTCGAGGTCGATGGTGGCCAGGTCCATGCCCGTGAAGAGCGAGGCGGTGCGCGGCTTGACCTTGGCCTTGCCACGCTTGGGGGCCTCGTCGGTCTCGGGCAGGATCTCCGTGACGTAGGGGCCATAGCGACCGTCCCGGGCGACGATCTCCAGGCCGGTCTCCGGGTCCGTGCCGAGCACGCGGCCGTCGTCGGAGGCGCGTTCGAGGAATTCGCGGGCCATCGCCGGGGTGAGTTGGTCGGGGTCGATGTCGTCGTTGATCGTCGCGCGTCGCGGGGTGGTCGCGGTTGACGGAGCGTCGTCGGGAGACTGATCGAGGTCGCCGGTGATCTCGCCCGTGGTCGGGTCGACCCCGGCCGGGGCGACCTCTTCGACGTAGGGGCCGTACCGGCCGACGCGCACGACCATGCCGTCACCGAGCTCGATCGTCGAGATGGCCCGGGCATCGATGTCGCCGAGCCCGGCGACGAGGTCGTGCAGGCCGCGGTGGCCGGATTCGGGGGCCGACGGATCGGTGGTGGCGTCCGCGGTCTGACCGTCACCGAAGTAGAACCGGCTGAGCCAGTTGACGCGGTCGAGGTCGCCGTTGGCGATCTGGTCGAGGTCCTCCTCCATCGAGGCGGTGAAGTCGTAGTCGACGAGTCCGCCGAAGTGCTCCTCCATCAGCCGGGTGACGGCGAAGGCGAGCCAGGTCGGGACGAGGGCGTTGCCCTTGCGGCGCACGTACCCGCGGTCGGTGATCGTGCCGATGATCGAGGCGTAGGTCGAGGGGCGGCCGATGCCCATCTCCTCCATGGCCTTGACCAGGGTGGCCTCGGTGTAGCGCGGCGGCGGGGAGGTCTGGTGCCCGTCGGCGGCGACCCGCAGCACGGTCAGGGCGACGCCCTCGGACATCTTGGGCAGACGGCGATCCTGCTCGGTGGCGTCGGCGCCGCCGCGGACCTCGTCGCGGCCCTCCTCGTAGGCGGCAAGGAATCCGCGGAAGGTGATGACCGTGCCGGATGCGGTGAATTCGACATCGCTCGCATTCGCGACTCCGGAAATCGTCGCGCCCAACTTGACGGTCGCGGTCGACCCGCGCGCGTCGGCCATCTGGGAGGCGACGGTGCGCTTCCAGATCAACTCGTAGAGGCGGAACTCGTCGCCGCGCAATTCACCGGCGACCTGCGCCGGGGTGCGGAAACGGTCTCCGGCGGGGCGGATGGCCTCGTGGGCCTCCTGGGCGTTCTTGACCTTCTTGGCGTAGCGGCGGGGCTGGTCGGGGACGTACTCGGCGCCGTACAGGTCGCGGGCCTGGGCGCGGGCGGCGGTCAGGGCAGACTCCGACAGGTTCGTGCTGTCGGTACGCATGTACGTGATGTAGCCGTTCTCGTACAGGCGCTGGGCGACGCGCATGGCGTCGCGGCTGGAGAGGCGCAGCTTGCGTGAGGCCTCCTGCTGCAGCGTGCTCGTGGTGAAGGGCGCCGACGGGCGGCGGGTGTACGGCTTCTCCGTCACCGAGCGCACGGAGACCGCGGCCGGCTGGACAGCGGCGGCGATCGCGGTGGCCGTGGCCTCGTCGAGGTGGCGGACGGTCTCGGACTTGAGCGTGCCGTTGTCGGCGAAGTCGCGGCCGGTGGCGAGGCGTTGGCCGTCGACGCCGGTCAGGCGGGCGGTGAAGGCATTGCTCTGGGCGTCGGGGGTGAACTCGCCCTCGACGTCCCAGTAGCTCGCCTCGACGAACTTCATGCGCTCGCGTTCGCGCTCGACGACCAGACGGGTCGTCACCGACTGCACGCGCCCGGCCGAGAGGCCCTGCTTGATCTTGCGCCACAGCACCGGCGAGACCTCATAGCCGTAGAGGCGGTCGAGGATGCGGCGGGTCTCCTGGGCGTCGACGAGGCGGGTGTCGAGCTCGCGGGTGTTGTTCACCGCGCGCTGGATGGCCTCCTTGGTGACCTCGTTGAAGGTCATCCGCTTGACCGGGACCTTCGGCTTGAGGGTCTCGAGCAGGTGCCAGGCGATGGCCTCGCCCTCGCGGTCCTCATCGGTGGCGAGGTAGAGCTCGTCGGCGTTCTTCAGGGCCCGTTTGAGGTCGGCGACCTTCTTCTTCTTGTCGTTGTCGACGACGTAGTACGGCTCGAAGCCGTTGTCGACGTCGACGCCGAAGCGGCCGAAGGGGCCCTTCTTGACCTCGGCGGGCATCTCGGAGGGCGTGGGAATGTCGCGGATGTGGCCGACGGACGCCTCGACGTCGAAGTCGGGGCCGAGGTACCCGGCAATGGTCTTGGCCTTGGCCGGTGACTCGACGATGACAAGCTTTCGGGACACGCTTCTCCTTAGTGACCGTGCGGGTGCAGCGGATTCGTCGCTGCCTCGACCCGAACGGGCCCCACGGTAACCCCTTTGTCGGAGGTGTCACCTCACAGGGTCTTGTTGAATATTCAACAGTGTGTCATTCTGGTCATATGACCGACCACCAACCCATCCTGTTTCTCAGCCACGGCGCTCCCCCGCTGGCGGATGACCCCGTGTGGACCGCCGAGCTGGCCCGGTGGTCGTCGACCTTGCCCACACCGAAGAACATCCTCATGGTGTCGGCGCACTGGGAGGCCGCGCCCGTCTCGCTGACGGCCAGTGCGACCAAGGTGCCGCTGGTGTACGACTTCTGGGGGTTCCCGGAGCGGTACTACCAGGTGACCTACGACGCTCCGCTCGCGCCGGAGTTGGCCGCGCGCGTCGAGCAGGTCGTCGGCGGGGCCGGGCATCATGTTGCGCACGACGAGACCCGCGGGCTGGACCACGGAGCGTACGTGCCGCTCGTCGAAATGTTCCCCGAGGCCGATGTTCCGGTGATCCAGCTGTCGCTGCCGACGCTGGACCCGAAGTCGCTCTTCGAGCTCGGTCGCGAACTGGCGCCGCTGCGCGAGGAGGGCACGCTCATCATCGGTTCGGGATTCACCACGCACAACCTGCGGTGGTTCAACCCGTCTGCCGGGCCGAACACGCCTCCCCCGGCGGCCAGCGCCGAGTTCGACCACTGGGCCGCTGAAGCCCTCGACCGCGGAGATGTCGACGCGATCCTCGACTTCGAGAACCGCGCTCCGGCCGCGCATGTCGCGCACCCGCGCACGGAGCACTGGGCGCCGCTGTACGTCTCGCTCGGCGCGGCCGACGCGAGCACGGGCATCGACGCCTCGGTCGCGATCGAGGGTTTCTGGTTCGGGCTGAGCAAGCGTTCCTGGCAGTTCGCCTGAGTTTCCCCTTCGCACCCTCCTCCCCACACGCCGAGTGATGGTTTCGGGCCGCCTCAGGACTCCTGAGG
>NZ_BCRE01000163.1 GCF_001552435.1 Kribbia dieselivorans NBRC 106261 | reverse complement strand
CGGCCACTGCGGGGCGCGCGTTCGGCTGGTGCATGACCCGGCAGGTGGGGCAGCGCGGCGTGCCGTACAGCGGCAGCCCGCACTCACGGCACGCACCCAAGGCCGGCCCGGGGTGAAGCCGCGCTGCCGGCGGCAGGAGCACGAACTCGACTCCGTTCGCGCCGTACTCCTCGCGCCCCACCCCGATGGCCGGCACGGTGACGTGCTGGCCGACGCGGTACGCCTGCTGCAACGTGTGGAGCACGGCGGGCGGCAGGTCGGGGCCGCTGAGCAGCACGTGGTCACCCAACGGCGCCGGCGCGATGCCGGCCGGCCGGGTCACCGCGGGGGTCGGTGTGAGCGCGGCGACGAACCCCTCGCGGGAGAACATCCCGCCGAGGTGCTGCCCGACCGAGGGTTGCGGGAACTCCAGGCCGGTGACCTTGGGCACCCACGCGCCGCTGTGCGCCCCGGCGAGGGCCTGCTCGAGCAGTGTCGCCGCGGCATTGGGGTCCAGCCCCAACGGGGCGATCGTGGTCGCGACCGCCGCGGCGGTCACGGTCGCCGCCGTCGTCGGGAACCGCACGACGGCCACCTCGGGGCGCAGCGCGGAGAGCAGCGAACTCGTCTGGTGCAGCAGTGCGTGCCGCGCCGGACGCGCCACGAGGAAGACATGCGTGCCCGGTAGCGCCGCCAGGTGGGTGGCCGCCTCCACCGCGTCGGTGGTGCGCACGACGAGCACCTGATCGGTGGACGTCGTCCACGACTCCAGCACGCTCTCGCGCACCTCTCCGGCCATCACGGCCACAACCCAGCGGGTCATCGACATCCCCCCATCAGCTCGGTCACCGGTTCACCCGGTGGTGGTCCCTTCGGACATCTGGAGTGTTTCCGGCATGCTGGAGGCCATGCAACGGCAGGACTCCCCCTTGACCTCACGCTCGCGACGCGCTAGGAGCACCGACGCCCGGTTGAGTCGACGGGTCGGTCTCGTGGTGAGCATCGCCAGTGCCGTGCTCGGTCTGGCCCTGCTGGCCGTGGGCCTGTACGCGTGGCAGGTGCCCCCGCCGGCGGAGCGGTCGTTCACGGTCGGGGAGCGGGTGGCCATGCCCGCGACGGGGTGGTTCGGCAAGGACATGAGCGTCTACGCCCCGGTCCCGAAGGAGGGCGACCCGCCGGCCCCGACGGCGTATTCCTGCAGCCTGACGGGGCCCGACGGTGTGCGATCGGTGGCCACGGACCCCGATCGGGCCACCGCCGGGTCGCGGGTCAAGGACGGATCGCAGTACGTGCCGGTCGTCGTCGTGGGCGACACCGCGGACGGGGAGACGCTGCGTTGCCTGCGCTCGCCGGGTGCCCAGACGGACACGTTGTGGCTCTTTCCCACGAACCTGAGCCCCTCCCGCACCCCGCTCGCGTTCCTCGTTGGCGGGCTGCTGGCCCTGGGTCTGGCGGCCCTGGTCAACCCGCGCACGCGCTCGATCTGAGCCGCTCGACGCTCCGAACCGACCCGAGGGGAGCACTCCCCGACCCGTGGTGGGGAGTGCTCCCCTGCGCCCCTCGCGAGCCCCGTCGACCTCACCGGGGTCGTTCGAGCTGCCGCTGGATCTCGTTGGCCAGCGCCTCGTGCCCGGCGGCGTTGGGGTGGAAGCTGGCGGAGTAGTCGAACCGGGAGACACCCGGCCCACCGAACGACAGGTCGTTGATCCACGGATCGTCACTGCCCAACCCATGACCACGGAAGGCGTTCGTCGGGTCCACGAACTCGACTCCGGCCTCGGCTGCCGCCTCACGCAACATCGCGTTCAACTGCGCGGCCTTCTCGTTCATCCAGACCTGGTCCTCCTTGAAGAGGAGGTTGCGGTGGTTGTCGTCGGGGTTGTCCTCGAACAGTTGCGGATAGCCGACGATGACGATGCGCGCGTTGGGGGCGCGCTTCTTCATCTCGAGGTACTGCGCGATCAGTTTCTTCTTGAGCTCGGGGAGTTCCCGCTTGATCCGCGCGTCGTGTTTGTCGCGGCACTTCTCGACGAACGACACCCCGCGGGCGCCATTGATCATGCAGTCGGTGACCACCCCGGCGAAGTCGATGTCATTGCCGCCCATCGACATGGTCACGAGGGAGACGTCGTCGCCGAGGGCGTCGAGTTGTGGCCCCTCGTCGCCCTTCTTCGGGCCGTTCTTCCCCTCGAGATGACCACTCACGGCTCCGGAGCACGCGACGAACGTCGATCCGCCCTCGAAGGTGTTCGTGCGCCCGAGGATCTGGGAGTACGCGTTGTTCGAGCGGTGGCAGTTGTTGTTCTCGCGATTGGTGTCGTCGGTGTAATCCCACGCGCCCTCGCCGGAGGAGTAGCTGTCGCCCAGGGCGACGTACCGTCCCTTCGTCGCTCGCTCGAGCGGGGTCGGTTCGGGCGCCGGCCCACCCCACTGACCGAGGGTGCATCCGGAGTCTCGTTGGAGGACGGTGCAGACGGCGTTGGCGAACGTCTGGCCGAAGCCGAGGGAGGGAGTCGCGACGATGACGGCGACGGCCACCAGGGCCGCCGCGACCGTCATGGCCACGTACTCGAGGGTGCTGGCGCCGCGTTGCCGGGTCGAGACTGCGGGCCGCATGGGTCAATCCCCGCTCGGCAGGGCCGCCAGCGCGGCGTCGAGGACCTTGGCGTCCGGAGTGCCCTTGACGGCGTAGGAGACGAACGCGACCAGGGCGTCGCCGCGGGGGACGAAGACCATGTCGTTGGTGAGGCGGTCCCCGCCCTGGGCGGTCTGTCGGAAGGCCGCCGACCCGGCCGGCAGGCCGGAGACCGTCAGGGGCCGGACCCTCACGACCTGCGTCGGGCTGTCCGGGCGGGTGCCCTGTGCCGTGTACGTGCCGCACGATTCGATCGCGGCGGCGAGGTCGGCGGCGACGGCGGCCGGCTGGCCCGCGTCGGCGTAGACCCGCACGTGCTGCTCGAGGAAGGGCCCGAACGGTCCTTGGGAGAACCGTACGTGGGACCCGGCGAGTGGTTCGACCGGTTCGAGGTCGACCCCGCAGATGGTCGTGCGGAATCCGCTCTCGTCGACGTTGCTGTCCCGCCACCCGTCGGGCAGGTCGTCGGCCTCGATGAGCAGGGATCCAGCCCTGCCTTGGGCCTGGTCGCCCGGTGGATCGGTCGCGGCGGCGTCGGTGCGCCCACCGCAGCCTGCGGTCATCAGGACTCCGGCGGCCGCCAGCGCGGCCACAAGGATCTGTCGCGTCGTGGTCATGTCACTCTCCCTTGAGGTGTCGACCAGGTCGACCTCAGCCGCCCACGCACTCCGGCCAATCGACCGGCTCACGCACGCCGTTCGCGTTCGGCGCTCCGAGGTAGCTGGCACTGGTGGCAGTGGCCTCGGAGTTCTCGTAACCCACCTCGAAGCCGAGGGCGATACCGAGCTTGACCTCAAGGCCGAAGGTCAGGCCGTCCCTGACGTTGTCGTAGGTGACGGTGTGGACCTGCGCTTGCTCGTGCAGCAGATTCTGGAATTCATTGCCCGGCACGCTCTCGGCCGGGTTGAGCAGGAGCCCATTGGCGAGATCCACGTCGGTGATGTTGCTGCCGAGCCACTCGCTCGCAATGGCCTGCTGGTCGGCGTTGTTCGGATCGAGATCGAGGCTGGTCGTGACCACGGTCGCCTCGGAGGACTTGTTCGATCCCTTCCCCTTGCCGCTGCCTGAGCCACCCTCGCCCTTGCCGCCGATGTTGACGTTCGGACCGTGCTCCGTGCCGCCTTCGACAGTGGAGGTGAAGGTGATGTTCGTGATGCGCCCCTGCGCATCCTTGGTGATCGACATCGTCCCACCGAGGTAGCCGTTGGCCCCGGCACCGTAGACCACGGCACTTCCACTGACCCCACCCTTGGCGCTGACCTCCGTCGTGTACGTCGTCAGGGTGTTGTCCGTGCCGTCGTTCGGCGTCTGGTCGACCGTGGTTCGGGTGATCCACTTCTCCCCGAGCTCACCGGTCGCCTGGACACCGGCTCCCTTGGCGTTGCTGCCCTTCGGGCCGTTGATCGTCAGACCCAAGCTGCCGGTCACGTCGCCGGTCACGGCCACGCTCGACAGGTTCTCGTGCGGGGGCGGCGGGGGGTCGACCTCGTCGATGAACAACGCACCCAGCCCGATATCGGGATTCGTGATCTGCATCATGTAGACCTGATAGTCCTGAAACTGCTGCTGGAAGGCCTCGGCCTCCTCCATACTGTTGAAGTTCCACGACGAGCCGTAGTCGAATTTCAGGCCGCCCCCGAAGTCGACCTTGGCACCGACCTTGCCACTGCCGAACTCGGCCTCGGCGCCCACCCCACCGGTCGCGCCGATCTCGCCGCCATCGGTGGCCGTGACCTTGACCGTGCCGTCGCTGTACTCGGTGACCGTGAAACCGGCGTTCTCACCGAGCTCGATGAAGACGATCTTGACGACGCTGTTCGCCTTCTCGCTGCTCTCGCGCACCTTGCACTTGGCCGGCTGGTACTCGAAGGGGCTGCCTTCCTCCGTTTCGCCCGTGCCGTCACCGCCCCCGGAGCAGGCGCCGTCGATGACCTTGCTGACCGCCTTGCAGTATGCATCGGCGAACGGCTTGCCGTCACCGGTCGCCACGATCACCGACACGGCCACCAGCGCGGCGGCCATGATCATCGCGATGTACTCCAAGGTGCCCGCGCCGCGTTCACGACGGGCCGGTGCGGCGCTGCGGCCTACGGTTGTCCCCATGCCCACGACCCTAGGAGCGCTGTGCTCCCGCGTCGTGGGCCCGTACACCCCTCCTGGGCCCAAGGTCATCGGGTCGGGGTTCGACGGGCTACCTGACGCAGTCCGGCCATTCGACCGGAGCACGGACACCGTTGGAGTCCGGTGGGCCCAAGTAGGTCGCGCCGGTGGCGGTCGCCTTGTTGGTGTCGTACCCGACGTCGAACCCGAGTGCGACGCCCAGTTTGATCGAGGCTCGAAGCTGGCGGCATCGGAGACGTTGTCATAGTTCACGCTGCTCACCTGGGCCTGATCGAACAGGAGGTTCTGGACGACTCGCCCGGGACCCGTTCGCTCGGGTTGAGCAGGAGACCCTTTCCCGTGGCGCTGCCTTCGGTGCTGCCCGTCCCGCTGGCACTGGCCTTTGCGTTGGTGTGGAGGGTTTCCTGGGGTGGGGGCGGAGCCGGCGGTGGATCCACCCATGCCGCGCCCGTTCCGAGGGGACCCTAGGAGCGCCGTGCCGCCCCGGTCATGGGCCCGCGCACCCGGTCCGGGCCCAGGTTGGCCCGGTCACCCACCCGCATACGTCACGCAATCGGGCCAATTGATCGGCCGGCGGACGCCGTTCGCGTCGGGCGGACCCAGATAGGTTGCGCGCGTGGCCGTGGCAGTGGCCTTCTCGCGGCCGGTCTCGAATCCGAGTCCGCCGCCCATACTGACCTCGAGACCGAGGCTCTGGACGTCAGTGACGTTGTCGTACGTGACGGTGCTGACCTTCGCCTGATCGAAAAGGAGGTTCTGGAAGGCATTCCCCGGAACGCGTTGCGCCGGGTTCAACAGCAGGCCATTTGCCAAGTCGACGGTGCTGTGATTGCCGTTCAACCAGTTCACGGCCGTCGACTGCTGACGGGGATCGTTGGGATCGAGGTCCACGCTGGTCGTCACCACGGTCGCCTCGGACGCCTTCTTCGGACCCTTCAACGAGAGCTTGCCTTTCCGGTCGCTCTCCTTACCGCCGCCACCCGCTAGGCCAACACGCACGTTTCCTCCCTTCTCCATTCCCCCCTGGACGGTGGAGACGAACGTGATGTTGGTGATGCGGCCCTGTGCATCCTTGGTGATCGACATGGACCCACCGAGGTATCCGTTGGCTCCGGCCCCATAGATCACGGCGTTGCCGCTGAGATTGCCCTTCGCGGTGATCTCGGTCGTGTATGTCGTGAGCGAGTCGTCCTTGCCGTTATGGGGCGACTGATCCCGGGTGTAGCGGGTCAACCACTTCTGGCCGACCTCGCCCGTCGCGCGGATGCCACCGCCGTCGACCGCTCCTGCTGGGTCGTGCGGGTTCTTCGCACCCGTGGACTCCTTGGTGGACGGGGAGCTCTTGAGCGTCAGTCCGAGGGAGCCGGCCACCTCCCTGGTCAATGTCACGCTGCCCTCCACCTTGTTCGGCGGCGGAAGGCGGCGAGGTGGGTTGATGAGGCCCTTGATCATCCGGGTGGCGTCGAGCCGCTTCGGAGCCATGACGGTGTCCCGGTACTCCTGAAAGTTCTTGAGGAAGGCGTTGGCCGATGCCACATCATCAAAGGTCCACGTCGCGCCTGCGCCGAACTTCAGACCGCCCCCGAAATCAACGCTTGCCCCGAGCTCATGTGCGCCGACCTCGGCCTTGGGTCCGGCGCCGACGCTCACCCCGGCCCGTCGCCCGTCGGTCACGACGATCTCGACCGTGCCGTCGCTGTACTCCTTGATGAGGAGACCACCGTTCTCGCCGATCTTGATCAGGCCAACCTTGGCCGAACTGTTGGTGGTCAGTTCCAGTTCATGCCGCTTGCATTTGGTCGGCTCGTAGTTGAACGGGGTTTCCTGCGGCGACCTCGAACGTCCATCACCGCCGGCGCACGCGCCGCCGATGACCTTGCCCACTGCCTGGCAGTAGGTGTTCGCGAACGGCTTGCCGTCGCCGGCGGCGACGATGACCGAGACGGCCACCAGCGCGGCCGCCACGATCATCGCGATGTACTCGAGCGTTCCCGCACCTCGATCACCCGAACGTGCCGGGACACCGGCCCGAGCTCTGTTCTCCCCCATGCCGACGACCCTAGGAGCGCCGTGCCTCCCGGGTCATGGGCCTGCACACCCGGTCCGGGCCCAAGTGCCCCACGTGGTTCGAGGTATTGCGCGGCGGATCTCCCCCGCGCAATACCTCGAACCGATGAGGGGTTTCAGGTACCCGTCAGTCGTGGTATTCCTTCCACTTCAGCGAGTCCGTCACCTGCTGAACGACGGTTTCATCGAGGTTCTCCCCGCTGATCGAGATCACGCCCGTGCTCGGGTACGGGAACTGAGTGGCGACGATCCACACGCCCTCCTGGCGCTTGCCGTGGGCGTCGAACGAGTAGTACCGACGAATCGCGTCGTACGCGCCGTCGACCTTGATCGTGTCGGTGCCCTCGGGGGTGTACCCCTTCAGCCCCATCGTCGCGGGCAGGTCGAGGCGGGCCAGGGTGGACTGCGCGCCCACGTCCTCGCTGAACTCCCCGGCAACCTGCATCTCCATGCCGTCGCCGGACCAGGCCTTGGTCCACTTCTCTCGCGACGGCGTGCTCTCCTGCCACCCAGACGGTCGCTCGAGGATGAGGTGTCCGACCTCCTCGCGGGTGTACCCGTCGGCCGGACCCTTGCTGAACAGGCCACCGCTGCAACCGGTCGTCATGAGCACTCCGGCGGCCATCGCCGCGATCAGTGAACGTCGCGTCATCATCGCTGTTCTCCTTCGTCGTTCCCCCGGCTGCCCCGGGGGGCAACGTCGTCGAGGGCATCCTTGCAGTTGTGAGCCGATTGCCGGCCATTGGCGAGCACCCTCACATGCCACCTCCAGTACCGCCGGCGCCGGTGATGCAGCTCGTGTACGGCACGGGGCGGCGCACCCCGTCGGGATCCGGAGCGCCGAGGTAGGTCGCGTTCACGGCCGTCGCCTCACTCTTCTCCAACGAGAAGTCGAAGCCGAGCTTGACTCCGAGTTTGACCTCGGCAGCGAAACCTTGGGTGTCCTTGACCTTGTCGTACTCGACCGTGCTGACCTGGGCGCGCTCGTACAGCAGGTTCTGGAACGGATCTCCGTCAACCTTCTCGGTGGGGTTGATGAACGGAGCGGAGACCACGTCGAGTGGGTTGGCATGGTTCGGGTTGTCGCCGCCGAGCCAGTCCTTGACGATCTGCTGCGATTTCGGGTCGTTCGGGTCGAAGTCCAGGCTGGTGGTCACGACGACCGCCTTCCCGACCTCCGCCGATCCCTTGCTGCCGGCGGATCCCTTCGGCTTCGTGCTCTCGACCTTGCCCTTCTGGCCGCCCTTGAGGCTGCCCTCGGCGGTGCTCACGAAGGTGATGTTGACGATGTTGCCCTCGGCGCCACCCTTGATGGAGAGGTCTGTGGTGTAGGTCGTCAGCGTGTCGTCCTTGCCGTTGTCGGGCGTCTGGTCCACCTTCGTGCGGGTCGTCCACGTGCCGGACCCCTCGACGTTCGCCTTGCCCTTCCCGGCACCGATGCCGAGCTCACCCTCCACCTCGGCATTGACCTTGATGCTGGTGACGGTCTCGTCCGGGGGACGGGGTGCCGGCTTGTTCTCCCACGGCCACTGGTTGCGGTACGCGTCGAACTGCTTCCGGAACGCCTCGGCCTCGGCCATGCTGCTGAAGTTCCAGGTAGAGCCCCAGCCATACTCGAGGCCACCGCCGAAGTCGACCGATGCGCCGCCCTTCTTGCCACCGGCCTCCGCGCCGGCGCCCGGGGGGAACTCCACTCCGATCCCAGCGCCGTTCGTCGCGGTCATCTTGACGGAACCGTCGCTGTACTCGGTGACGACGAACCCCGAGTTGCCGCCGAGCTTGATGAAGAAGATGTTCACCTCGGTGACCTTCTCCCCGGTCTCGGTGCGCTTGCACTTCTCCGGCTCCGGCTGCTCGCTCGGTCTGGATCAGTCGCCTACTCCGGGCGCGCGTCGCCAATCTCCCCACGAGCCACGACGCTAGTGACACTCCACGCCCGCGTCATGGGCCCATACACCCGGTCGGGCCCAGGGCCCTCAACTTCGCTGAAGTTACGTCACGACAGCGCAGGTTGGAACATGCGCCCCGGTGGTGCAACGTGAGCGAAGTGGCGCGGTGCCATAGGGCCCCCACGCGGTTCGCCCGCCTACGCGCGCGACTCCGGCTGCTCGGCCCACCAGGCGCGCAGCCTCTCGGTCGCGGCCTCCTTGCCGATCGGCCCGTCGTCCAACCGCACCGACAACAGGTACGTGTACGCCCGGCCCAGCACCGGCCCCGGCGGCAGACCCAGCACCTCTCCGATCTCGTTGCCGTTCAGCTCCGGCCGCACCTTGCCCAACTCCTCCGCCGCCGCGAGCGCGTCGATCCGCTCCTCCAGTTCGTCGTAGGTGCGCGCCAACCGGGCCGCCTTGCGCTGGTTGCGCGTCGTGCAGTCCGCCCGCGTCAACCGGTGCAACCGCTGCAACAGCGGGCCGGCATCGGTGACGTAGCGCCGCACGGCCGAGTCCGTCCACTGCCCCTCGCCGTACCCGTGGAACCGCAGGTGCAGTTCGACCAGCGTGGCCACCGCCTTGACGGTGTCCTTGTCGAACCGCAACGCCCGCAGCCGCTTGGCGGTCATCTTCGCGCCGACGACCTCATGGTGGTGGAAGCTCACGCCCCCGCCGGGCTCGAACCGTCGGGTCTTCGGCTTGCCGATGTCGTGCAGCAGCGCGGCCAGGCGCAGCACAAGATCCGGCGCGGCCACCGCGCGATCCTCCGCCACGCCGTCGCCGGGGTGGTTCTCCAGCGCGATGGCCTGGTCGAGCACCGTCAGCGAGTGCTCGTAGACGTCCTTGTGTCGGTGGTGTTCGTCGATCTCGAGTTGCATGGCCGGCAACTCGGGCAGCACGAACGCGGCGATTCCGGTGTCGACGAGCAGCCGCAGCCCAGGCTTCGGGTCGTCGGCGAGCATCGTCTTGACGAACTCGTCACGCACCCGCTCGGCCGAGATCATCGTGATCGACTCGGCCCGCTCGACCATGGCCGCCCGCACCTCCGGCGCGGGCACGACCCCGAGCTGGGCGGAGAATCGTGCGGCCCGCATCATCCGCAACGGATCGTCGCCGAACGAGACCTCCGGCGCGCTCGGCGTGCGCAGCCGCTTGGCGGCCAGGTCCAGCAACCCGCCGTGCGGGTCGACGAACTCCAACGACGGCAATCGCAGGGCCATGGCGTTGATGGTGAAGTCGCGTCGCACGAGGTCGTCGGTCAGCGAATCGCCGAAGGCGACGATCGGCTTGCGCGTGACGTGGTCGTAGGCGTCGGCGCGGTAGGTGGTGATCTCGACGGTCCACTCGCCCTTGCGCGCGCCGATGGTGCCGAACTCGCGGCCCATGTCCCAGTGCGCCTCGCCCCACGGCCGCAGGATCGCCTCGGTCTGTTCCGGCGAGGCCGACGTGGTGAAGTCCAGATCGTGCGCGACGCGCTCGAGGAAGGCGTCCCGGACCGGCCCACCGACCAGCGCCAACTCGTGCCCGGCGGCCGCGAACCTCTCACCGAGGTCGGTCAGGACCGGGAGCACCGGCGCGAGATGCGCGATGGCCCCCTCGATGATCTCGGCAGGCAGCGGCTGAGTGACGGACATGGCCGCCCAGTCTAGTCGCGGCCGCGGTCCTGGCCGCCGCGCGAGACACCGCGCGGAAGCCAGGACGCCGAGCGCCTCACCCGACGCTGAGCACCGAGCCCTCCCGCACGCCCCACTTCGCCATCGCACCGGCCGGAGCCTCGATCGTCGCCGACGCGGACAGGCGCCACTTCGTGCCCCCCACCCACGGTTTGATCGTGGCGACCTTGAGCACGACCCCGTCCTTGTCGACGACGGCCACGTCGATGGGGTACCGCATCCCGATCATGTGCACGCTCGGGCAGCGCGTGATCCACAGGGCGCCCTCGACGGCGTCGGTGCCGAGCAGACCCTTCCGACGCGTGCGGGCCGTGTCGGCGACCGCGCACGCGGCGACGTCGCGCCCATCGGCGATCAGGCGCTTCGGGCCCGGTCCGAACACCATGTAGTCGGGGGTCATCGGCTCATCCCTTCGACGCGGCGCACCTGGGGTCCACGCCCAGTCAAACGCCTCGACCTTGGACTTTTCTCGGTCAGCACGGTGCGGCTCATGCGACCGCTCCGACCACGGGCAGGGCCAGCATCAACAAGGCCCCGATGACCATGTGCGGCCCGAACGCCAGCGTCGTCTTGCGCCCCTGACGGCCGATGACGGCCTGCCAGATGCCCCAGACCATCCCGGACAGGAACCCCAGGAACGTGCCGAACAGCACGAAGTCCCACCCGAGGTAACCCAGCAGCATGCCCAGGGTCGGCGCGAGCTTGGCGTCGCCCAGGCCCATCCCCGAACCGCCACCGATCATGACCAACACGAGGTACGCCGCTCCGAGCGCCACCCCGGCGAGCAACGCGCGGTACCAGTGGTCGAGCGCGCCGTCGATGAGCGCGGCGAGGCCGAGCAGCACCGCGAACGTCGGGATGCTCGGCTTGGTCAGCCGATCGGGCAGGCGACGCACGTCGAGATCGATCGCCGCCAGGGTGATGAGCACGACGGAGGCCAGAGCGAGCACGATGGCGTACGCCGGTCGGGTCCCGCCGTGGGTCAGGCCCAGCACCCCGGCCGTGACCGCGGCCACGGGCTTGACCCATGTCACGGACACCGCCGGCAGGTCTGCCTCCTCGGCGTAGCGGTAGTCGCGGGTGTGGAGCCACCGCACCGACCACCACCCGCCACCGAGGCCGATCGCGGCGGCGACCGCCGCGACGATCCACTGCTGGTCCACGCGTCCCCCTGTACATGCGTCGGGCCGGTCGTTCACCGGCCCGCTGACGCACCTTGACGATGTCCCCGCGCACGTTACCCGCAGCGCCGAGGCCCGTCTCTGGGGAGGACTACCCAGCGGGCGCGTGGCATCATCGCCCGTGCTGTTGCGCACGTGGCTACAGTGACCCCATGAGTGAAGCCGTGCCAGCGCCGCGTGCTCCGCGACGCCTGCCCGCGGTGGAAGAACGCTCAGCCGGCGGCGTGGTCGTCGACGTACACGAAGGTCAGGCCCGGATCGCCGTCATTGCGCGCCGCAATCGGGCCGGGCGGCTCGAGTGGTGCCTGCCCAAGGGCCACATCGAGGTCGGCGAGACCCTGCCCGAGACCGCGGCCCGCGAAGTCGCCGAGGAGACCGGGATCACCGCGCGCGTGCTCGTCGAACTCGGCACGATCGACTACTGGTTCGCCACGCACGACCGCCGGGTGCACAAGTTCGTGCACCACTACCTGCTCGAGGCCATCGGCGGCTACCTGACGATCGAGAACGACCCCGACCAGGAGGCCGTCGACGTCGCGTGGTTGCCCCTGGGCGAGGCTCCGCGTCACCTCACCTTCCCCAACGAACGCCGCATCGCGCGCGAGGCCTGGCGGCGACTGGCGGGCGGAGATTGATGCCTGGCCGTCGGCCACCGGCCCGTCTCGCGGCCGTGGTGGCTCCGTTCTGCCTGTTCGTCGCAGTCATCCTCGGCGTGCTGGCCGTCGGGGAGCCCGCACCGGCGACGGCCGTGACACCGGCCACGACCCCGGACATCACCGTCACGACCGCCTCACCCACCGTCGCCACCGACGGGGCCTCGGTCACCGTGCGCGGCACGATTCGCAACTCCTCCGGCAAACCGTTGCCCCGCCCGACGATCACGATCGTCGCCGGGCCGGCCGCGACCACCCGCGCCGCGACCCGGGACTGGGCCGCCTCCACGGCGCCGGTCACCGGCACCACCCTCGGCACGACCCGCTTGGCGTCCACCCTCGCCCCGGGTCAACGCGGGTCATGGCGGATCACCGTGGCGAGACCGGCCGATCACCTCTCCGGCAGTTTCGGGGTGGTCCCGATCAGCGTGCAGGGCGCCGGCGCGGCGACCCACACGTTCATCGCGGCGCAGCGCACCAAGGAGTACGAACCCCTCGGCGTCACGTGGGTCGTGCCGCTGACACTCGACGCCGACGCGGACCTGTTCGGCGCGGCCGGCGCGGACCGGCTCGCGGCGTGGCAGCGGGCGATCGGTCCGCAGAGCCGGTTGCGTCGCCTCCT
>NZ_BCRE01000162.1 GCF_001552435.1 Kribbia dieselivorans NBRC 106261 | reverse complement strand
GGTGACCGGCGATGCCGCGGTCGCGCCACACCGCGCGCAGGGCGTCGGCGGCGGCGGCCTGGTCGGTGGCGCTGGTGACGGACACCGGCGCGAGGTCGAGGATGACGTGCTCCATCGCCGCGGCGAGGTCGCTGGCCTTGACCGCGTGGTCACCCACCTCGAACCACAGCGACGTCACGCCGTTCTCGAGGTCGGTCAGCACGGCCTTGGCGGTGGTGGCGACCTCCGGATCGTCGTGCAGCGCCCGCACGCCCCACGGCGTCTGGGCCGGTCGGAACCCGCTGCCGCGGGTGAACGGCATGACACCCGGGTGCCCGAGGGGCTGGTCAGCCTCGTCGGCGAGGTAGAGCGGGTCGATCTCGATGTTCTCGACCGTGGTGGTGCGCAGCCGCGCCTCGGAGGCCGGGCCATCGAGCTGCTTGTCGGCAGGACGACCGCGGTTGATGACCTTGGCGACGAGGTCTTGCCACTGCTCGTGGGACACGGGGGCGAAGCCCTCGGCCAGGGGCATCGTCGACGATTCCGGCGTCATTGGAGGGGACCTCCCCGGTTGGACCTGGCCGGTGGGGGTCGTGGCCACGGGGGAGCGGCGGTGACCCCGGATGCCGGCGAGGCAATGCGTACAGGGCGTGCGTGATGGGCGCAGCACTCGGCCACGCGTCACCAGCCCCGTCAGCCTAGCGAAGCGAATTCGCCGACCGGGCCCCGCCCCAGTGAGATCCCTCCGCGGCCCCGAGCTAGAGCTGGGTCGGCTCCTGCCGCAGCCAGGTCGGCGCCGCCGCCGGGATCGTCGGCAGGCTCGAGTTCACCCGGCCGAACCGGTCGGCGTTCTGCGCCGCCCAGTCGCGGTAGGCGTCGGTGATCTCCTCGCGGGTGCGCGCGACGAAGTTCCACCACATGACGATCTGCTCGTTGAACGGGACTCCGCCGATGAGCATGACCTTCGCCGGCCCACGCACGGCCAGGTGCAACTCGTCACGACCCTCACCGAGGTATCCGAGGTGGCCCGGAGTCAGGGTCGTGCCGTCGAGCCCGACCTCCCCTTCGAGCACGACCAGGCCGTGTTCGAAGGTCGACTCCAGACCCATCGTCGTCGGCGCGCGCAGGTCCAGCTCGGCGCCGACCAGGGCCGTGTCGTGCCGCGCCGGGCTGGTGGCACCGGCGAACTCACCGGCCAACACCGTCGCGACCCCACCGTCGAGGTCGGCCTGCGGCAGATCGGAGTAGTGCTCGAACAGCGATCCGCCCGCGCGCGTCGCCTCGGGCAGGGCCACCCAGAGCTGGATGCCCTGCAGTGTGCCGCGGTAATGCCCGGTGGCCTCCTCCGAGTGGGTGATGCCGTTGCCCGAGGTCATGAGGTTCAACTGCCCGGCCTTGATGACCTGCTCGGAGCCGAGGCTGTCCTTGTGCAGTGCCTCGCCGTCGATCAGCCACGTCACTGTCTGCAGGCCGATGTGCGGGTGTGGCCCGACATCCAGACTGTGGTTCTCGGTGACATCCGCCGGACCCATGTGGTCGGCGAAGCACCACGCTCCGATCATGCGACGGGCCCGACGCGGCAGCGCACGCCGCACGGTCAGGTGACCCACGGCCGCCTCATGGCTGTCGGTCACCTCGATGCAGGGCGCACTGGGGTGGCCGGAGTCGGGGGTGTCGGAGACGTCTTCGGCGGTGACTGGTCCACTCATGCCCTCCACTATGGCCGAGCCCGGCCCGGCGTGCGGGCCAGTTGAGGGCGGCGATGCGCCGGGCTCGTTCGGCCCCGCACCGCGCGCACCGCGCACCTCTCCGGCAGACTGTCCTCGACCCGCCGCGCCACCAAGGAGCTGAAGTGCAGCAGAACCTCCGTGAGTACATCGACCGCCTGCGCACCGAGGGGTACACGGTCAGCAGCCCCGAGGGTGAGGACCCCGACCTCATCGACCCGGGCGGCTCCGCCGTCGACACCTGGCGCGAGGACTACCCCTACGACGAGCGCATGTCCCGCGAGCAGTACAACATCGAGAAGTACCTGCTCCAGGTCGAGTTGCTGAAGTTCCAATACTGGACCCAGGACACCGGCGACAAGCACGTCATCGTCTTCGAGGGCCGCGACGCCGCCGGCAAGGGTGGCACGATCAAGCGCTTCATGGAGCACCTCAACCCCCGCGCGGCGCGCACCGTCGCCCTGACGAAGCCCTCGGACCGCGAGGCGCACCAGTGGTACTTCCAGCGCTACATCCAGCACCTGCCCACGCACGGCGAGATGGTCCTCTTCGACCGCTCCTGGTACAACCGCTCCAACGTCGAGCGCGTCATGGGCTTCTGCACCGAGGAGCAGTACCAGCGGTTCATCCGCCAGGCACCCCGGTTCGAGGAGATGCTCATCGACGAGGGCATCTCGCTGACGAAGTACTGGTTCTCGGTCACCCAGGCCGAGCAGCGCACCCGCTTCGCCATCCGCCAGATCGACCCGGTGCGTCGCTGGAAGCTCTCCCCGATGGACCTGGAGTCCCTCGGCCGCTGGGAGGACTACACCGCGGCCAAGGAGGAGACGTTCCGCCAGACCGACACCGACATAGCGCCGTGGACGACGATCAAGTCCAACGACAAGAAGCGCGGCCGGATCAACGCGATCCGTCACTTCCTCAACCAGTTCGACTACGACGGCAAGGACCCCAACGTCGTCTACGACCCCGACCCGCTGATCGTCAAGCGCGCCCGCGACACCGTCGGCGACTGATTCCGACCGAACCACTGACACGTGCGGCCGCTGCCCGATCGGGGCAGCGGCCGCACGTGGTATCAGGACCGTGGCGTCAACGCCAACTGGGGAACCACATCCGGTTGTTCCATTCGGCCAGCGGGATGACCTGCGCGGTCCAGATCGGCCAGAAGTACGCGAAGTTGGCGAGCACGATCATGCAGTACGCCCCTACGAGCAACAGCCCCACCTGCCGTCGCACGGGCGGAGCGTCGTGGCGTCCGATCACCAGGCCGCAGACGAACACGCAGGCCAGGACGACCCACGGCACGAACGACACCGCGTAGAAGGTGTACATCGTGCGTGATTGCAGGAGGAACCACGGCAGCCACCCGCCGGCGAACCCGGCCAGGATCGCCCCCGCCCGCCAGTCGCGCCGACCGATCCAGAAGTACACGAGCACCACGAGGGCCAGCGTCGCCAGCCACCAGATCGACACCGACCCGATCGAGTTGATGGCCTTGCTGCACTCGTCGACCGCGCAGCCCTCCACCCCCCGCTTGGGCCCCTCGTAGAAGAACGACGTCGGACGCCCCTGGATCATCCAGCTCCACGGGTTCGACTGCCAGTCGTGGGGCGTGTTCAGCCCGCGGTGGAACTCGAAGATCTGCTGGTGGTAATGCCCGAAGCTGAACAGCGCATCGGGCACCCACGCCCACCGATCACTGGGCGGATTGAGCTCGGCGTAGTTGCGGTCGAAACCGCGGTCGCTGCGAAACCACCCCACCCACGACGCGAGGTACGTCACGCCGACCGCGCCGACGACGGTCACGAACGCCTGCGGAGCATCGCGGAGCATCGTGCCCGAGAACCACCGGGAGATCCCTGCGGCCCGGCGGGCACCGAGCTCCCACCAGACGGTCATCAGCCCGAAGACGACGAGGAAGTACAGACCCGACCACTTCGTCCCGGCGGCCAGACCCAAGCTGATGCCGGCGACCAGCCGCCACGGCCGCCATCCCAACCACGGCCCGTACCGCAGCCGCTCGCCCAGCGGTACCGCGCCGACCTTCTCGGCCAGCAGGGCGCGCGAGGCGTCCCGGTCGATGAGGAGCGCACCGAATGCGGCGAGGGCGAAGAACATGAGGATGAGGTCGAGCAGCCCGGTGCGCGAGTGCACGAAGTGGTGCCCCTCGAACGCGAGCAGGAACGCCGCCAACGTGCCGAGCAGCGTCGAGCCGAACAGGCGCCGCGCGATCCGCCCGATCATGAGGATCGAGACCGTGCCGAGCACCGCGACCGAGAACCGCCAGCCGAACGACGAGGTCGTGCCGAAGAGCCATTCACCGAACGCGATGATCCACTTGCCGACCGGCGGGTGGACGACCATGTCGCCCTCGTTCGGGTTGAACACGTCGAGCGGGACTCCGGTGGTGAACGTCGGGTCGACCTTCTCGCCCTCGGCCTTCCACCGCATCTCGACGCCCCACTCGAGCATCGAGACGCCCTGCTTGACGTAGTACGTCTCGTCGAAGACGAGCTGATGCGGGCGCCCGAGCTGCCAGAAGCGCAGAATCCCGCCGACGACCGCGAAGAACAGCGGCCCGAGCCAGCCCCACAGCGCATCGGTGGGCCGGAAGCCGAGCAGGCGGTCGCGCAGCTCCTCGGTTCGGGTCATGACGGTCACTCTAGGGCGAGCGAGCGGTCCGATGAGCTGGGCCGTCAGCGCGCGAGGGCCGCCGGGCAGATCGTCACGCCGAATGGCGTGGTCGACGTCCATTCCTCCTCGCCGACCACCCGAGCCACCTCGAGGTACCCGCCGTCACGAAGCTCCCAGGCAATCAGCATGGGCTCGAGTGGGTCGACCACCCAGTAGGACGCAGTTCCGGCCTGCTCCAGACGTGTCTTCTTGAGGTTGAGGTCGATCAGTCGGGTGCTGGGCGAGAGCACCTCGATCGCCTGCACCAACTCCGGGTCGCCGGGGTCGTAGGCGTCCTCGGGGCGCTTGATGATGACCACGTCGGGTTGGAGCACCGTGTCGTCGGCCAGCGGGATGTCGAAGGGTGCGGCCAGCAGCTCCAGCTCGGCCGGTGGATCGATCATCGCGCGGATCAGTGACATGACGACTCGCTGGTGCGCAAACGACGGTGACGGTGTCACGATCAGCGCGCCGTCGATGAGCTCGTACCGGTGACCATCATCGGGTGTCGATGCCAGATCAGCGCGAGTGAGCGGTCGGCCCTGCGGAAGGGTTGTCACAGCTGTCATGGTGCCTCATCTCGGTCGGGTTCGTCATGGCCCGATCCCGTCGGAAGGCGCCGACACCGGCGAACGGTTCTCCACAGGGGCGACGGTGAGAGGATGCGGCACGTGTCCGGTCTCCTCGTGCTTGCTGCCACCCCCATCGGGGACCCGCGTGACGCCGCTCCGCGGTTGTCGGAGGAATTGGCCCGCGCCGATGTCGTCGCGGCCGAGGACACCCGGCGGCTGCGGCGCCTGTGCACCGATCTCGGGGTCGAGCCATCGGGGCAGATCGTCAGCTATCACGAGCACAACGAGGCCGCCAAGACGCCCGAACTCGTGGCGCGGATCGCCGCGGGGGACCGGGTCGTCCTCGTCACCGACGCCGGCATGCCGTCGGTGTCGGACCCCGGCTACCGCCTGGTGACCGCGTGCATCGACGCCGATCTCGACCTCACCTGCGTGCCCGGCCCGAGCGCGGTGCTCATGGCCCTGGCCGTCTCCGGGCTGCCGGTCGATCGGTTCTGTTTTGAGGGGTTTCCTCCGCGCAAGGCCGGCGAGCGGGCCCGGACTTTCGCAGCCCTCGCGACGGAGCCGCGCACGATGGTGTTCTTCGAGGCTCCGCATCGCATTGCCGAGACCCTCACGGCCATGGCCGAGGCGTTCGGGCCGGAGCGCCGTGGGGCCGTGTGTCGTGAACTGACCAAGACCTACGAGGAGGTCAAGCGCGGCGGGCTCGCCACCCTCGCAACCTGGGCCGCCGACGGGGTGCGCGGTGAGATCACCGTGGTCGTCGCCGGGGCCGAACCCGTTGTGGCCGACCTGGACACCGCCGTGGCGCAGGTGCTCGAGCGGGTCGCCGGGGGAGAACGGCTCAAGGACGCCTCGGCCGCGGTGGCGCAGGCGAGTGGCCTGAGTCGGAAGGTGCTCTACGACGCGGCGGTGGCGGCGCGCGCGACGTAGAGCGCGTAGTCGAACTCGCGCCCCTCGCGCGACACCGGGACGATGAGTTCCTCGGTCGGCGCCAGGGAGCGCAGTCGGGTCAGCAGGGCGGGTTCACGCTGGGCCGCCCAGATGGCGAGGATGCCGCCGGGCGCGACCCGGGACAGGGCCGCGGTCAGGGTGGCCTCGGAATACAGGTGTGCGTTGCCGGCGTGCACGAGGAAACTCGGGCCGTTGTCGACGTCGAGCAGCACGATGTCCCAGGGGCCCACCGGCTCATCCGCTGCGCCGGTCAACACCGCCGCCACATCGGCGCTCCGGAGATGGACGCGCGGGTGACGTGCCACCAGCCCGAGGGTCGGGGTCAGCCCCAGCCGGGCCCAGATGACCAGGTCCTCCTCGATCTCGACGACGTCGAGGCCCCGGACCCGCGCGTCCTTGAGGACCTCCAGCGCCGTGTATCCCAATCCGAGCCCGCCCACGAGCACCCGCGTCGGCTCGGCCACCAGGTCCAGGCTCCGCCGGGCGAGCAGCACCTCGGTGGACGTGTCGACCGAATCCATGGCGAAGACCCCGGCGACGACGAGTTCGTGGACGACGCCGGTGCCGGAGCCGCGCTCCCGGAGGGCGACCTCGCCGCGTGGCGTCGTCGCGGTGACGAGGGTGCGTGTGAGGGTGGGATCCGGGTCGTCCATGGCGGCACACTATGCCTGACGCCGCCCGCCACGGGCGCTCCGAACGCTCATTTACGACACGTCAACCTTGTCTATTACGGTCGTGTAACCGCAGGTCAGAACCCTGCCGGAATGCCGCCCCTGTGACGTGGAACTCGTCGCGGCTCGGGTACGTTACGCGTTGTGGCATCTACGACCCTCTCCCCAGCCAAGCGCGGGACGGGCCGGTCGTCCATCGGGTTGAAAATCTCGATGGCCGTCACCGGCGTGATCTTCGTGCTCTTTGTCCTCGCTCACATGTACGGCAACCTGAAACTGCTCAGCGGCCAGCTTGCCTTCGACGAGTATGCGCACCACCTGCGGGTCTTCGGGGAGCCGATGCTCCCGAAGATGGGCCTGCTCTGGATCATGCGCATCGTCCTGCTGGTCTCCGTCGTCATCCACGCGTACGCCGCGTTCACCCTGTGGGGCCGTGCGAACAACGCGCGCAGCACCCGGTACGCGGTGCACAAGATGGCCCAGGCCTCGCTCTCCTCGCGGTTCATGCGCTGGGGTGGCGTGACGATCCTCCTGTTCGTGATCTTCCACCTGATCCACTTCACGATCGTCAAGCCCAACATCAACGCCGACTACACCCAGGCACAGATCGACGCGAGCCCCTACATCATGGCGACCGCGTCGTTCAAGATCTGGTGGGTCGTGCTGATCTACGTGCTGGCAATGATCGCCCTGGGCATGCACATCAACCACGGTCTGTGGAGCGCCACGCAGACGCTGGGCTGGGCGAACTCGCCCTCGGCCCGCGCGACCGCCAAGGGCATCGCCCTCATCGTCGCCGCGCTGACGGTTGTCGGTTTCCTCATCCCGCCGCTGGCTGTCGCCTTCGGCCTGATCGCGAAGTAAGGGGCGGCTGACATGACCGAACTCATTCACGGCCTGTACACCGAGGGCGAGGCGCTGGTCGACCCGTCGGCGCCGACCGGCCCGATCGAGACCCGCTGGGAGCGGACCAAGGACGCCAACCGCTTGGTCAACCCGGCCAACCGCCGCAAGCTGTCCGTCATCATCGTCGGCACCGGCCTGGCCGGTGGCGCCGCCGGAGCCACGCTCGGCGAGGCCGGCTACCAGGTGAAGTCGTTCTGCTACCAGGACTCCCCGCGTCGCGCGCACTCCATCGCCGCGCAGGGTGGCATCAACGCGGCCAAGAACTACAAGGCGGACGGCGACTCGATCCACCGCCTCTTCTACGACACCGTCAAGGGCGGCGACTACCGCTCCCGCGAGTCCAACGTCCACCGCCTCGCCGAGGAGTCGGTGAACATCATCGACCAGTGCGTCGCGCAGGGTGTGCCCTTCGCGCGCGAGTACGGCGGTCTGCTCGACAACCGTTCGTTCGGTGGTGTGCAGGTCTCGCGCACGTTCTACGCCCGCGGCCAGACGGGTCAGCAGCTGCTCATCGGCGCCTATCAGGCCCTCGAGCGGCAGATCGCGGCCGGCACGGTCGAGATGTTCACCCGTCACGAGATGCTCGAGCTCGTCGTCGTCGACGGCAAGGCCCGCGGCATCATCGTGCGTGACATGGTCACCGGCGAGATCGAGACGCACCTGGCCGACGCGGTCGTGCTGGCCACCGGCGGCTACGGCAACGTCTTCTTCCTCTCGACCAACGCCGTCGGCTCGAACGTCACCGCCACGTGGCGTGCGCACCGCAAGGGTGCCTACTTCGGCAACCCCTGCTACACGCAGATCCACCCGACCTGCATCCCGCAGCACGGTGACAAGCAGTCCAAGCTGACCCTGATGTCGGAGTCGCTGCGCAACGACGGGCGCATCTGGGTGCCCAAGGACGCCGCGGACTGCGACAAGGACCCGCGCACCCTCCCCGAGGAGGCCCGCGACTACTACCTCGAGCGGATCTACCCCTCCTTCGGAAACCTCGTGCCGCGTGACATCGCCTCCCGCCAGGCGAAGAACATGTGCGACGACGGTCGCGGCGTCGGCCCGTCGATCTCCGAGGTCGGCCCCGACGGCGTGACCCGCGACGTGCGTCGTGGCGTCTACCTCGACTTCGCCGACGCGATCAAGCGCCTGGGTCGCCCGGCCATCGAGGAGAAGTACGGCAACCTCTTCGACATGTACGCGCGGATCACGGGGGAGAACCCCTACGAGACGCCGATGCGTATCTACCCGGCCGTGCACTACACGATGGGTGGCCTCTGGGTCGGGTACGACCTGCAGTCCACGATCCCGGGCATGTTCGTCGCCGGTGAGGCCAACTTCTCCGACCACGGCGCGAACCGCCTCGGCGCCTCGGCCCTGATGCAGGGTCTGGCCGACGGATACTTCGTGCTGCCGAACACGATCCGTGAGTACCTCGCGGATGCGCCGTTCGAGAAGATCTCCGAGGACCACCCGGCCGTCGTCGAGGCCCGCACATCGGTTGAGGAGCGCATCAACTACTTCCTCAACTCCAACGGCAACCGCACCGTCGACTCCTACCACCGCGAACTCGGCTCCATCATGTGGGAGTACTGCGGCATGGAGCGCACCGAGGAGGGCCTCAAGCTCGCGATCGACAAGATCCGCGCGCTGCGGGCCGACTTCTGGACCAACGTCAAGGTCCTGGGCAAGAACGAGGAGCTCAACCAGGCGCTCGAGCGGGCCGGTCGCGTGGCCGACTTCCTCGAGCTGGGCGAGCTCATGTGCATCGACGCGTTGCACCGCCGCGAGTCCTGCGGCGGTCACTTCCGCGCCGAGTCCCAGACCGAAGACGGAGAGGCGCTGCGTCACGACGACGAGTTCGCCTACGTCGGTGCGTGGGAGTTCGGCGGCCAGCCGGGGCCCAACGGCATGGGCGCGCCGGTCCTGCACAAGGAGGACCTGGTCTACGAGTTCATCGAGATGAAGCAGCGGAGCTACAAGTGAGACTGACACTGAAGATCTGGCGCCAGGCCAACGCCTCCGCCAAGGGGTCGATGCACACGTACGAGATCGACGGCATCTCGCCGGAGGAGTCCTTCCTCGAGATGCTCGACGAGCTCAACGAGCAGCTCACGGCCAAGGGTGAGGACCCGGTTGCGTTCGACAGCGACTGCCGTGAGGGCATCTGTGGCATGTGCGGTCTGATGATCTCGGGCCAGGCACACGGCCCGGAGGTCACCACGACCTGCCAGCTGCACATGCGCTCGTTCAACGACGGCGACACCATCACCGTCGAGCCGTGGCGCGCCGACGCCTTCCCGGTGGTCAAGGACCTCGTCGTCGACCGCAGCGCGTTCGACCGCATCATCCAGTCCGGCGGCTTCATCTCCGCCAACACCGGGTCCGCTCCGGAGGCCCACTCGACGCCGGTGCCTAAGCCGAAGGCCGACCGCGCCTTCGACGCGGCCACCTGCATCGGCTGCGGTGCCTGTGTCGCCGCGTGCCCGAACGCCTCGGGCATGCTCTTCATGGGCGCGAAGATCACCCACCTCGGTGAGCTTCCCCAGGGCCAGGCGGAGCGCGGTTCCCGCGTGCGGGCGATGGTCGCCACCCACGACGGCGAGGGCTTCGGCGGATGCACGAACATCGGTGAGTGCGCCGCCGCCTGCCCCAAGGAGATCCCGCTGGACGTGATCTCCCAGCTCAACAACGACCTGCGCAACTCGGGCAAGTACCTGCGCTGAGTCACCGCCACCCGGGCTGATGCCACAACCGGGTGAGCCTTCCGTGGGCCCCGGTCTCCTCGTCGAGACCGGGGCCCACGGGCATGTCCGGGGCGGAGCGCGGTGTGGTCGGGTTGGACGAGGTCGGCCGGGTTGGACGGGGGAGCGCGCCCCGTTGCGGGCCGTACGGCGATCCGAAAGGGTTGGGGCATGAACCAGGGGATCAGCAGCGGGGGCACCAACAACGGCGGCACCAGCACCGAGCAGTGGCGGCACGCCGAGTACGAGGCAGCCCGGGAGCGAGACCGTCGGCAGCGGAGCGTCCCGCCGTGGAGCCTGCTGTTCACGGTGCCGTTGTTCCTGGCGTTCGTCATCCTGGTGTTCGCCGGGCTCTGGCTGATCCGGACCACCGGCGAGGCCGAAGGGTGGCTGACGTTCCTGGTCGCGGTGCTGATGTCGTGTCTCATGGGAACGGCGGTGTGGCACGGGATCCGTCGGTGGCGCGGGGTTGAGGCGCTGCCACCGGCCTACTTCGGACCGGCCACGTGGCAGCGGCGCCCGGGCCAGTACGACGTCGTCACTGCCCGAGACGGGCGACGATGGTGGGTACGCTCCGGGTGGCCCCTGGGCTCCTTTGCGGCGCCGGTGCTGAGCGGTCCCTTCGAGGCCACACACGACGGTCAGTTCTACGTGGACGCCGCCAACGTCAACGGGCAGTTCTGGGGGCCGGACGGCAACGTCGCGCTGGCCACGCTCATCACCGATGCCACCGAGGGTGAGAAGCCCATGCACGAGGCCGCGCTCTCCGGGTGGTTGCCCTCGTGGTTCCACAAGGCGGTGGCGGCCCGCCCCGCGGACCTCGTCATCGACACCACCCCGCAGCCGGGTGGATCGCGCAAGGGCCACATGGCCGTCACGCTGCCCGACGGGCGGGTCTGGGACATGCGCGGAGCGTCGACTGAATCCGAGGACATCCCGGTCACGATGCGTGGTCTGTCCGGGCGACTGTTCCTCTGGTTCTCCCCGGATGAGAAGCGCGCGGCCGGGGTCTTCGCCAGTGTGCTCGGCGATCAGCACTCCGTGCTCGTGACGCCGCAGAAGTAGTGGCCTACAGCCACCCCACCCGTGGCGCCACGAGCGCGTAACCGACGAACGCGACGACGTCGAGCAGCGTGTGCGCGACGACCAGGGGCATGGTCCGGCGAGTGCGCGTGAAGAGCCAGCCGAACACGACTCCCATGATGATGTTGCCGACGAACCCGCCGAACCCCTGGTAGAGGTGGTAAGCGCCGCGGATCAGGGCCGAGAGGCCGATCGCGGTCCACTTCCGCCAGCCCGCCTGACCCCAGCGCGTGAGCAGGTACCCGACCATGAGCACCTCCTCGAGCACGGCGTTCTTGATCGCCAGGAGGATGAGCACCGGCACCGTCCACCAGTAGGCGTCGAGGTTGGCCGCTGCGACCGTCGTGTTCAGGCCGATCTCGCGGGCAACGAGGTAGAGCGCCAACCCCGGGATACCGATGGCCGCCGTCAACCCCGTGCCGAGGGCGAGGTCGAACCCGGGCCGGGCGCGGTCGAACCCGATGACGCGGGCCGGGTGGGCGACGTCCCGACCGAGCAGATGCAGGGCGAGGGCGACCGGGACGAGCACGAGCACGATGCTCGTGAGTTGGTAGACGAGGTCCCACGTCGGGCTGTCGACGAACGGGGTGTTCATCGCCGTGGTCTGATCGGCCAGGCCGCCCGGCTGGCTGAGTTTGCGCAGGATCGACAGCACCGCCCAGACCGCCGAGGCCCCGAGCGAGACTCCGAGCACGAGCCACGTCTCGGTCACGAGCGTGCGCGGACTGAGCGGACTCGGCGGCGGCCATGGGGAACGGGTCACCCCGCGAGCGTACGCACGCCCTGGTCATGCAGAACGCGCGGTATTCAACGCGTTCTGCATGACCGTGGCTGACCGGTCAGCGAGCCGCGTGCACGTCACCCGGGTGGGGCAGGGTCACCTCGGCCACGACCGGCATGTGGTCCGAGGCGATCGTCTCGATGACCTCGGCCGAGCGGGGCGTGACGTCCGAGGAGGTCAGGATGTAGTCGATCCGGCCCTTCGGGTCGTCGCTGTCGAAGGTGTAACCGAGGCCCTCGCCGACGACCGGCCACACGTCGCTGAGCACCGAGGTGAACACCGGGTACTCGGCCGAGTCGGGGCGGGCGTTGAGGTCGCCGACGAGCACGCTGGGGGTGGTCGTGGCAGTAACGATGTCATTGACGACCTTGGCCTGTGCCAACCGGCCCGGCGTGCTGTTGTGCGTCAGGTGGGTGTTGAAGAAGCGGAACGTCGTGCCCCGCACGTTGATGTCGGCCTGGGCCAGGCCACGCTGCTCGCCGCGCGGGTGGTTGGGAAGCGGCGTGTTCGTGCAGTTGCGCAGCTTGTACGAGGAGAGGATCGCCGTTCCGTACTGCTGGCGGTGCGTCTGACCGGCGACCGGGGCGTTGTCGAGGTTGGCCGAGTAGCAGACGTTCATCGACAGTTGGTCGGCCAACTCCTGCGCCTGGTCGGCGAACTCGGAGCGCGAGCCCCAGTGGTTGTCGACCTCCTGCAGGCCGATGATCTCGGCGCCGGAGTCGCGGAGCACCCCGGCGATGCGGTCGAGGCTGAGCACGCCGTCGGCACCGGCCGCGTGGTGGATGTTGTAGGTCGCCACGCTGACGGTGCGCTGGGCGGCCTCGGGCAGGGTGTCGCTGGGGGCGGCGACGGCCGGGGTGACGGCCGCGAGCGCGACGACGCCGGTAGCAGCGACGGTGACGGATGCAGAAGTGCGAAGGTTAAGGCGGTACATCGGGGTCCTCTCGGATCGGGGAACCCCCAGCCAATCGCAGCCCGGGTGGCCGGCAAGTGACGCGCAGATGACCATCAGGCGAGCGTCCGGTGAAAGCCCCGGTCATGCAGAGCGCGCAGTATTCAACGCCTTCTGCATGACCGGAACCGATCGGTCCAGGGGGCGAGCCTAGCCCC
>NZ_BCRE01000161.1 GCF_001552435.1 Kribbia dieselivorans NBRC 106261 | reverse complement strand
ACCTGTGGCTGCTGCGGGCGCGCGCCAACCACGCCGCCGGCGCCACCGTGGCGCGCGACGATGCCCTCCTGGCCATGCAGACCGTGGCCCAGAACCTTCACCTCGCCCTGTCGGACGAGGCCCGCGAGTTCATCGCGGCCACCACGACGTCAGCCCTGCCCACCACCACGTCAGCCCTGCCCACCACGACCGGACAACGATGAGGACCTCAATGCGTGCCCTCCGCTCCCCCCTGATGATGCTGCTGGCCGCCGTCCTCGTGGCTGCCGGGCTGATCGCCGCTCCGCCCGTTCTCGAGCCGGCCGACGCCGCCGGCGGCTGCAAGAGCTCCGGGGTGTCCGGCAACTGCCGTTTCTACCGGCCCGTCCTCCGCCCCGGCGGTGGCGGCAAGGCCGACCCGATCTGCTACTATAAGGACGGCGGCGACAAGGTCGACGTGGACTGCATCGGGGCCGACGGGCTGTGGGTCAACGACCATGAGTGCTACATGGCCGAGGCCTCCCCGCAGCCACCGCTGACCGACCCGGTGTGGGGTGGGCGCACCAACGGCAAGATCTGGACGTGCGTCGACCGCTTCGGCAAGGACCGACTCGTGTGGCTGCCAGGCCCCCCGAACTTCCCCAACTACCAGGCTCAGGGCTCTCTCGAGGTCAACCTCGAGAACACCGCCATAGCCACGGCCCCCTCGTGGGAGTCCGGGCACACCGGCGTCGTCGGCCTGCCGGTGTGGCTGTGGTCGAAGAACACCGTCGAGTGGGAGTCGCGCTACGGCCCGCAGGGCAAGGAGAGCACGATCATCGACGAGAGCGGCGCCGCCGTCACCGGCCGTATCCGCGCGCGGGTCACGAAGGTGACGGCCGACTGGGGTGACGGCTCGCCCCGCGCGACGTGCAACCCGTACATCGCCGCCGACGGCACCCGCCGCATCGGCGAGGAGTTCGACACGTCCAAGATCAACCCCTCGGACCGCTCCACGTGGGGCCCGCGGGGCCCGCACGCCTGCTCCCACGTCTACACCGAACCCGGCGAATACCACCTCGTCGTGCGCAACCACTGGTCGGTGTGGGGCAACGAGTGGGACGGCACCCCGATCGGCTCGAACATGGTCGTCTCCTCGTCCAAGATCATCCCGTTCGGCGAGTCCATGGTCGTGGTCACCGGGTGAGCGCGAGCCACCCGGGGCGACGACGCGCCTGGGCCGGCGCGGCCGCGGGAGCCGTCGTCACGCTCACCGTCACCGCCTGCGCCGGCGCCGGCCACGACGCTCCGTCGGCGGCTGACCCGATCGCGACCCCGACGATCGCAAGCACCCCATCGGAGTCTCGTTCGGCCGGGCGCACCATCACCGCGGCCGATCGTGACCGGGCCATCGCGCAGGCGGAGAAGGTCGTGCGGGCGTGGTTCCCGACCGTCTACCGGGTGCTGCGCGATCCGAACCTCATCGACTCCGCCGCGGAGCGCGCCAGAATCGGCACGGTGTCCAAGGGCCGTGACCAGGACGCGTTGCGGCGTGAGTTCACCCAGATGCAGGCCAATGGCGAGCGAGCCGAGGGCAAGGTCACGGTGGTGTCGGTGACCCCGACGCAGATCGTGCTGGACCCGCCCCAGCCGCGCGAGGCCACCGTCGACCCGTACGTGGGATTCGACGTGTGCACCGACGGGACGAGTCTGCGCGTGCTCGGCCGCGACGGCCGCGAGGTCCCCTACCAGGGCGGACCGAAGAAGCAGGTCTTCGCGATGACGGTGACCAATCTGGGCTCCGCGGCGAAGCCGATGTGGCGCGTCACGTTGCAGGAGCGCACCAACCGGGCCTGCTGACCCGCGTCGCGATGTTTCAGGGTCGCGATGTTGCAGGGTCGCGATGTTGCAGGGTCGCGCCGATGGTTCAGTTCAGGCCGGCTGGTTCAACTCAGGCCGGCGGCTGGGCCAACCCGATCGTCACCGGCAACGCCCGCTTGTGCGCCGTGCGCCCGTACCAGCCCAGGATCGTCGCCTCGTCCTGCTCGGAGACGTCCTTGCCCTCGAGGTAGTCGTCGATCGCGTCGTACGACACGCCGAGCGCAACCTCGTCGGGGCGCAGCGGCTTGTCGTCCTCGAGGTCGGCCGTCGGCACCTTCTGCCAGACCGCCTCGGGCGCACCGAGGGCGGCGCACACCCCGCGTACCCGACGCTTGTTCAGCCCGAACAACGGCAGCACGTCCGCTCCACCGTCACCGAACTTGGTGAAGAAGCCGACGACCGACTCGGCGCCGTGGTCCGTGCCGAGCACGATCAGGTTGCGGGCCCCGGCGACGGTGTACTGCGCGATCATCCGCATGCGAGCCTTGACGTTGCCCTTGACGAAGTCGTCGCGCTCGGTGTCGACGCTCAGCCCGCCGGCGATCGTGGCGTCCCACAGCCCGTCGACGCCATCCTTGATGTTGACCGTGAGCACTTCGTCGGCCGCGATGAAGTCGAGCGCCGCCTGCGCGTCGGCCTCGTCGGCCTGCACGCCGTAGGGCAGGCGCATCGCGACGAACGTCGCCGTTCCGCCGTCGGCCCGCACACGTTCGCACGCCAGCTGGGCCAGTCGCCCGGCCGCGGTCGAGTCGACGCCGCCGCTGATGCCGAGCACGAACCCGCTCGTGCGGGTGCGCGTCAGGTAGTCGGCCAAGAAGTCGATCCGGCGCTCGATCTCCCAGTGGGCGTCGAAGCGAGTCGGGATCTCCATCTCGGCGATGATGCGCTGCTGCAGGGCCACGTCGGTCATGGCGTCAGACTCTCACGCGGCGGTGAAGTCGCGGACATCCGGCAGCAGCATCAGTCCGGACGGGTCGACCCACAACCCGACCTCCTGACCGACCCGCACGCGCGCCGTGGGGTCGGCCAACGCCGCCACCCGCCCCGTTCCGGGCAGGTCGACGTCGACGCGCAGCCCGTCGCGGCCCATGACCAGCGACAGCGCGCGACCGCGCAGCGGCCCGTCGGGGGTCACCTTCACCGAGGAGCGGCGGACGCCCAGGTTGGCCCCGTGGATTCCCCCACGCGGGTGCGTCCCCTCCAGCCTGTCCATCCCATCCAGCACGCGGTCACCGTGATCGACCCCCCGCAGCAATGCCTGGGCCCGCTCGCGGGGGAGCACGTTCTCCACGCCGAGGAAGCGGGCCACCCAGACATCCGCCGGGTGCGACCAGACCTGCACGGTCGGGCCCTCCTGCACGACCCGGCCGGCGCGCATCACCGCCATCCGGTCGGCGACCGTGAAGGCCTCGTCGTGGTCGTGCGTCACCAAGAGCGCGGTGGTGCCGGTCTCGACGAGGAGGCGGCGCAGGTCGGTCGCGAGACGTTCGCGCATGGTCCGATCCAGCGCGGAGAGCGGTTCGTCGAGCAGCAGCAGACGCGGGGTGGCCGCGAGGGAACGGGCCAGCGCGACGCGCTGCTGTTCTCCACCGGACAGGGTCGCCGGGCGGCGCCGCTCGTACCCGGCCAGGCCGACGAGTTCGAGCAGCCGGCTGACCTCGGCCTGGGCCGCGGCGCTCCGGGGTCGGGACAGGCCGTAGGCGACGTTGCCGGCGACGTCGGTGTGCCCGAACAGCTGACCCTCCTGGAACATCATCGCGAAGCCACGCCTGTGGGTCGGGACCCCGGCCAGATCGACGCCGTCGAAGGCGATCGTGCCGGAGTCGAGTTCCTCCAGACCCGCGATCGCGCGCAGCAGGGTGGACTTGCCGCAGCCGGAGGGACCGAGCACCGCGAGCACCCCGCCGGGCGCCAGCGTCAGGTCGACATCGGCCACGGCACGCTTGCTCCCGAAGCGCACATTCGCGCCTCGCACGTCCAGACCGCGTTGCCCTGACACACCGTCCATCGTGCCAACCACGATGTCTCCGTTGTGGTTTTCGGCAGAACGGTTTCTGCCCACGTTGCCCCCATTCATCGGCTGCCGCTACTCATCAGTTGCCCGCGCGCATCAGAAGGTCCCCAACGACCCGACCCGGACACGTTCGACGATAGTCATGACCACCGACGTCGTAACGGCCAAGACGACCGAGGCCGCGAGCGCTGCTCCGGCATTGACCGCGCCGGGGCGCGAGATGAGCTGGTAGATCACCACCGGCAGGGTCGGCTGATCGGGGCGGGCGAGGAAGCTCGTGGCCCCGAACTCACCCAGAGACACGGCCAGGGCGAAGCCGGTCGCGGCCAGCAGGGGGCGCCACAGTGCCGGCAGGTCGACGGTGCGCCAGACCCGCCACGGCGAGGCGCCCAGCGTCGCGGCGGCCTGCCGTTGCCGGTCGTCGATGCCCCGCAGCGCCGGGACAAGGACACGCACGACCAGCGGCAGCGCAACGAGGGCCTGCGCGATCGGGATGAGGATCGGCGAGGAGCGCAGATCCAGTGGCGGGCGGTCCAGGGTGATGAGGAAGCCGAAGCCGACGGTCACCGCGGAGACCCCCAGCGGCAGCATGAACGCCGCGTCGAACACCCCCCGGGTGACGCGCCCGGTGGCGGTGCGGGCGTGGCCGGTGACGAGCACGGCCACGCACAGGCCCAGGACGAGGGCCAGGAGGGTGGCATCGACAGCGATCCGCCAGGACATGTTCAGCGCGGCCCAGCCCGTGGTCTCGACCGCCGTCAGGTCGGCCAAGCGGCCCAGAGCACGATAGTTCGCCCACGACCAATGCCCGCCTACGCGCAGCGAGCGCACGATGAGCGTGGCGATCGGCGCGGCGACGAAGAGTGTCACGGCGGCGGTCGCGGTGAGCACCGCCCAGTGGCGGCGCCGCACCTTCAGCGTCCGGGCGCCGCCACGCGCCGAGCGCGGCGCCGCCTCGACCCGGCGCCGCAATACGTCGCCGACCCACAGCAGGGCGATGACCGCGACGAACTGCACCGCGGCGAGCACGGCCGCGCCCTGGAGGTCGAGGAAGCTCGTGGTCAGCAGGTAGATCTCGGTCTCAACGGTGCTGTAGCGCAGTCCGCCGAGAGTGAGCACCAGGCCGAACGCGGTGGCGCAGAACAGCAGCACGACCGCTCCGGCCGACAGGATCGCCGGCGCCAGCGCGGGCAGAGTCACCGTGACGAAGACCCGGCGCGGTGAGGCGCCCAGCGCGGCCGCCGCCTCCTCCGTGCGCGGGTCGAGCGAGGCCCAGAACGTGCCCACCGTGCGCACCACGACCGCGAGGTTGAAGAACACCAGCGCCAACACGACGGCCATCCACGTGCCGTCCAGCCCGAGGAACCCCAGCGGCCCACCGGGCGCGAGCAGGCTGCGGAACATCACGCCGACGACGACGGTCGGCATGGCGAACGGCATGACGATCAGGGCCCGCAGCCAGTGCCGGCCGGGCACGTCGAGGCGGTACAGGACATAGGCCGTCGGCACGCCGAGGGCGACGGTGAGGACCGTGCCGAGCAACGAGACTCCGGCCGTGAAGGCGATGACCTGCAGGGTGCGCCGGCGGGTGAGCACCTCGAAGGCCCCGGCCAGGTCGAGGTGCCCGTCCGGGGCGAACCCCCGGACGAGCATCCCGGCCACCGGCAGCAGGAAGAACACCGCCAAGAACGCCAGCGGCAGCAGGGCGAGCGCCGCTGCACCGAGTCGGCGGGTCACGAGGTGAGGTGGGGTCACGAGGTGAGGTTGCTCCATTCCTTGAGCCACGTGTCGCGGTTGGCCTCGATGGTCTGCGGGTCGACGGGGATCGGCTTCGGCGCCACCTTGGCCCACTTCGCCCACGCCTTCGGCAGCGCGACGTCGGTGACGGGGTACATGTACATCGACTCCGGGATCGCCTTCTGGACATCGTCGGTGAGGAGGTAGTCGATGAAGGCACGGGCGCCGTCGGGGTTGCTCGCCCCGGTCAGCACGCCGGCGTACTCGACCTGGCGGAAGCACGTGTCGAGCAGCGCCGAGGTGGTCGGCTTCGTGGCGCCCTCGGGGATGGTGAACGGCGGCGAGGAGGCGTAGCTCAGCACGATCGGTCGGGTGCCCTTTCCGCCGCCGGCGGTGAAGTCGACGGTGTACGCGTCGGTCCAGCCGGAGGTGACCTTCGCGCCGTTGGCCATGAGGTCGCGCCAGTACTGCTGCCAGCCGTCCTGGCCGCGGTCGCCGATCGTGGCCAGCAGGAACGCCAGGCCGGGCGAGGAGGTCGCCGCGCCGGGGGTGACGAAGAGGTCCTTGTACGCCGGCTTGGTCAGGTCCTGGAGTGTCGTCGGGACGGGGACCGAGTTCTTCGCGAACCACGTGTCGTCGATGTTGACGCAGACGTCGCCGTAGTCGATGGGGAACAGTCGGTCGGCGCCGTCGGCGAGGTTGTGGGCAGCGGCTGCCGGCGGCACGTCGATCGTGGCCGGCGCGATGACGTCCTCCTTGAGGGCGCGACCGGCGAATGCGTTGTCGATGCCGAACACGACGTCACCGAGCGGGCTGTTCTTGGTTAGCACGAGGCGGTTGGTCAGCGCGCCCGCGTCGCCGGACTGGGTGATCTTGAGTTTGCAGCCGCTGGCCTTCGTGAACGCGGCGCGCTGCTCCTTGGAGAACTGGAACGAGTCGTGCGCGACCACGGTGACGGTCTCGCCGTTCGCGCAGCCGGCCTGACCGCTCGAGGTCGCGGTGGAGTTCGTGGCCCCCGGGGCGTTGGTCTCGTTGCTGCCCAGCGCGCAGCCGGCCAGCAGTGCGGTCGCCCCGACAGCGCCGACGAGGCCGGCCAGGACCCGCCTGCCGCGCGGCCGACCCGCCCGCGGGGCCCGGGGCGTGGTGTGAGTGTGAGTTTGGGTGTGAGTGTGGGTGTCGGTGTGACTGGTGCGGGTGTGACTGCTGGACATGTGGATCCTCCTTGGGATAGGAGGGGTGTATTCGCGGTCGCGAACATGAGATGACTTCCCGACTCCCTCCGCCGGTGCTAACCGGTTCAGGTTCGAGGGTCTGCGGCGGACCGCACTCTCAGCGCCGAGGCGCTCCCCTGTCGTGTGCGCCCATGGTACATATCTCAGCGGAGCGAACCTGTGGCAGGGTTTGAGCAGAACCACCACCTCTCACAACAGCACGACCTCACAACAGCACGACCTCACAACAGCACGACCTCAGAGCAACACCACCCCTCACACAACAAGGAGCAGCGCGATGGGCAACCTCGTGTGGAAGATCCTCGGTGCCGGTGGCGCCGTGCTGGCCGGGATCGTGGCGAACAAGGCCGCCGAAAAGGCGCTCGGGTTCACCGGCCGCGACCTGACCGTCGACCCGCAGGACCCGGACTCGCCCCTCGTCGACGCCATCTTCGTCATCCTCGTCACCGGCACGGTCGCGGCGTTGGCGCGCATGTTCGTCCAGCGCGAGATGGCCAAGGCCTACCGGCGCTCCACCGGACACCTGCCCCCCGCGGTGGCGAAGGCCCGCGCCAAGCACGCCAAGGCCTGACCCGCGACCGCGGGCAGCCCCCTCGGCAGACAGGCCTCCCCCGAGACAGACTTCTCCCCCGGTGCGACGCGTGGTCATGGTCGCCTCAGGTGGAAGCGGATGGTCAGCGTGCCGTCGGGTTCTCGGATGCGTTCGTGGACGTAGTCGGGGTTGTGGATCCGGCGATGGTCCTGCCAGCACAGCGGCAGCGCGTTGGTCAGGTCGGTGGGTCCGCCTCGTGCCCAGGGCGTGAGGTGGTGGAGTTCGGCCCACGAGAACGGCCGATCACACCCCTCGGCGGCACACGAGTCGTACTCGGTCGCGAGGGCGCGTCGTTGTGGTTCGGTGAACAGGCGTTTCGCACGCCCAATGTCCAGGGGTTGTGACTCGCCGCCCAGCACGACCGGGACCAGCCCCGCGTTGCAGGCCGCCCGCCTCGCCTCGCCCGCGGAGATCTCGTGCCCGGTCTCACACGTCGCCGGCCGCGAGGTGCGGTCGGGTGTCAGCAGGTCCTGACCGCACTCGGGATCCTCCACGCTGTCCAGCGCCGCGGTCAGATCCTCCTCCCGCATCGTCACCAACAGCGTCGCCCCGTTCGAGCCGGTGAGTTCGTCGGTGGGCAGGTGTTCGAGGACCTGCGTGAACGCCAGACCGCGCTCCCTGGCCCAGTCCCGCGGCGACTTCGGCTCGACTCCGGCGGCGACGTCGGACTCGGCGGCCTCGCAGCAGTTGGCCGGCTCCGCGGACTCACCCTCGCTGACCTCAGCCACCTCCGCGCCCTCACCCACCTCGGCGCCCTCAGCCACCTCGGCGACCTCGGTGCTCTGGCGTTCGCGGGCGTCACGGTTCGACAGCGTGCGTGGTGAGGTCATCTGTTGGAGCAGCCCGATGAGGACCTGCCCCGCGTACGTGGTGACGGTGGCGTGGATGTTCATGGTCCCGTCACGGTTGTCGAAGTACGTGAGTTTGACCTTCTCCAGCGCCGCGGCTTCCTCATCCCGGACGACCCGGTCATGGTGCGCATCCACCTCCGCCACCGACGCGTTCGCTTGTTCGAGGACGCGTCGGGCTTCCTTGCGCAGCGTGCCCGGGTCGACGACCTTCGCGCGTTCGACGAGGTGTTCCTCGACGATCTCGACCTCACCCGGGGTCAACGTTTCAGGTAGGGCGGTCATGGCTGTGGCGATGACCTCGACATGCCCCGGGGTGACGTCCCCGTCACTGAGTGCGGCCCCGGTCGCGGGGAGGCCCTCGTCCAGCGCGGACGCGAGTTTCACGTCCCGCGCCGCCTCGCGTGACCCTTGCCGCGACGCTCCGGCCAGCCACGCCTGCGTCCCATTCCGGCCCCGGCCCTCGGCCACCCCAGACCGCCCCGCCGCCGCGACCGCAGAGAGGCGCTTCCCCGCGATCTGCGCCTGGATCCGATCCAGGTCCGCGATATACCGCTGCGCCTCCGCCTCCGACCCGAACTGCTCGGGCACGACCACCTGACCGATCGCCTCTCCGGCAACCGCGAGCCAGTGTCGGTCAGCGGGCACACCAACCATCGGCGCGACCCCGGCCGGAGCCGGGCGCGTCGTACCTGGGTGCATCGCTGTCGTGGACATGCCCCAAGTCTATAAGAACATACGTCCTATTTAAAAGCGAACTTTAGGTTAACAACAGTGGGCGACTTCGTGAAATGCGACGAACGGACCTCACGTTCCAGAAACCCTGCACTCCGTGCAAGTACCAGACCCCACTCACCCCCGCAACATCGCGAACGCTTCGGCCAGCAGGTCCTCCACCCGCCCCAACGGATGCCGCCCCTCGACGATCACCGGCCGCCCCGCCACCACCGTGTGCGTCACGTCGTACCCCATCGCGATCATCGGGGCGTGCGCCGGCTTCGACCCCATCGTGCGCACCGATTCCAACGTGATCGTCGCCAGATCAGCCGGCGCGCCCACGGCGATCCGCCCGCCACCGGCCCACCCCAGCGCGGTGTAGCCGTGCGCCGAACTCGCCGCCACGAGCTCGTCGAGCGAGAACTGCAGTCGCTCATTCGTCCGCAGTCGCTCATTGACCTCAAGCCCACGAAGCTCCGCAAATGGATCGATGATGGCGTGCTGATCGGTCCCCAGACACAGCGACGCCCCGGCGTCCGCCAGGTCCCGCGCCCGCGCAATCCCATCCCCGAGATCACGCTCCGACGTCGGGCACAGGCACACCGACGCCCCGGACCGACCGATGAGCGCAATGTCGGCGTCGTCGAGGTGGATCGCATGCACCAACAACATGCGCTCGTCGAGCAACCCGGCGTCATCGAGGAGTTGCGCCGGCGTCCGCCCGCGCATGGACAGCGTCGCCGCCGCCTCCCCCAGGTGCTGCGCGAGATGGGTCTGCAACACGCTGGTTTCGGTCGTCATCTCCGCGATCCCGGCCAACCACTCCGGCGGCACCGAGAGCACCGAGTGGATCGCCGCTCCGATGCGTGTCGTCGCACGCGGCTTGAGGGCGGAGATTCGTTCGAACCACTTCACCGGATCGCCGTCACTGAAGCGGGCGTGGGCCGCGGGCAACGGCCTGGGCCCACTGCCGTCGTAGCCCTCGATCGTGTAGATCGAGTCGAGCAACGTCAGCCGGATCCCCACGTCCTCCGCGGCCTGGATCAGCGCGCGGCCCATGATGTTCGGATCGTCGTACGGCCGGCCATCGGGGTCGTGGTGGATGTAGTGGTGCTCCCCGACGAGCGTGTACCCCGCGAGCGCCATCTCGGCGAACGTGGCGCGGGCCAGCGCGAGGTACGTGTCGGGGTTCAGACGCCGCATGACCGCTTGGCGCGCCTCCTGCCAGGTCCAGAAATTGCCCGCCTGGGTGCGCCCCCGCAGCGCGCGGTAGTAGGCGTGACTGTGGGCGTTCGCTGCTCCGGGCAGGGTCAGGCCCATGAGGATGACGTCACCCGTGGCCGGCCGCGTGCGCGCGGCGACCTCGGTGATGACCCCCTGCTTCGCCGTGATGCGCACGTCGTGCGCCACCCCCGATGGCAACCACGCGTTCTCGGCCCACCACGTCGGCATCGGCGACCTCCCTGTCAGCCGTGGTCCTGGGATTCAACGTTCCATTCTGCCAAGAACGGGTGCGGTGAGCGGATGAAACTGTCTTCATGATCGGCTCACGAGCCGCTCACGTGGGCCCGACAGGATGGCGTCATGCCCACTCCTCAACGTCTCACCTACGCGGCTGCGGCCCTCGTCGTCGCGATTGCCGTGGTGTTCGGGATCGGCCGACTCGCCCAGGCCGGTCCCGGCGATCCCCAGGTGGGCCATGAACCGGTTCGGGTGACCGTGGATTCCACCGCCGCGCCCTCCTCGTCGAACACCGAGAACCCGACATCGACGACGAGCGCTCCCTCCCGGACCCAGCCGCCACAGCGCACCGTCGTCCCCCGCGAGCTCGACGACTCGGATGACGACGACGATGACAACGGCTGGCAGGATGACGGCGGGGTCGATGACGATGACGGCGGGGACGATGACGACGACGAGTGGGATGACTGAGCCGGCGGATCCGGGTGATCACGACCGGCAGCGCCCGGTCCTGACGGCGCGCACGCGCATCATCATGTGGATGATCGCGACCACGGCGCTCGGCCTGCTCGTGCTCATCATTGGCGTCGACCGGGCGCTGCAGGCCGACATCGCCACCAAGGCCAACCAGGACATCGCCCAGGAAATCGCCGAGTTCGGGCAGTTCGTCAAGGAGGGCCGTGACCCCGCCACGGCGCAGCCGTTCGCCTCGACCCGGCGCACGTTCGAGGTCTTCCTCAGCCGCCAGCAACCGGGCGAGGGCGAGTGGGTGGCGGGTCTCATCGGGCCGGGCAGCACCCCTGGCAACACCACTGGCAACACCCCGGGCAACACGGCGACACGCCCCGACACCCTGGTGACCACCGGCGCCATCGGAGCCTCGATCGCCGACTACGATCCGCTCGACGATCCGGCGCTCATGGCCGCGGTGGCGAGCGATCGACGCTCCGGTGTGCACCCGACCGCAACCGGGGAGGTGCGGTGGGGCACGGTCGCCGTCGACAGCACCGGCGATGCCGGCGGGCGCCTGCTCGTGGCGATCCACACCGGCCCCCAGGTCGAGCGCGCCCAGGCCACCGTGCGCCGCATCAGCTGGATCGGCGTGGGCACCCTCGCGCTGACAACGCTGGCGAGCTGGCTCGCGGCCGGTCAGATCCTGCGGCCGCTGCGCACGATGCGCACCACGGCGGCCGAGATCTCCGAGAAGGACCTGACCCGCCGTCTGCCGGTCCACGGCAACGATGACATCGCGGCGGTGGCACGCACCTTCAACGGTCTGCTCGACCGGTTGGAGGCCGCGTTCCTGACCCAGCAGCGATTCGTCGACGACGCCGGCCACGAACTCCGCACCCCGATCACCATCGTGCGCGGGCATCTTGAACTCATGGGCGACGACCCGCAGGAGCGCGAGCAGACCCTGGCCCTGGTCACGACCGAACTCGACCGGATGGGCCGGATCGTCGCCGACATGCTGTTGTTGGCGAAGGCCGAGCGGCCCGACTACATCCGCCCCGAGCCCACGAACCTCGCGGACCTGACGATCGACATCGACGCGAAGGTGGCGGCGCTCGGCGATCGGCAGTGGGTCCTGGGGCATGTCGCCGAGGGCGTCGCGTCGGTCGATGCCGAGCGGGTCACCCAGGCCGTGATCCAACTCGCGCAGAACGCGGTGCAACACACGCATGACGGAGCGCAGATCACGCTGGCCTCGCGCCTCGTGCGCGAGGACGACGGTGGTCCGGCGGTGTGGTTCACGGTCCAAGACACCGGCCCGGGCGTGCGCCCCAGCGAGCAGGACCGGATCTTCCAACGCTTCGCTCGCGGGTCGGCGCAGCGTTCGCCCGCCGGGACCCGGGCCGGAGCCGGGTTGGGCCTGGCCATCGTCGCAACGATCGCCGAGGGCCACGGGGGCCGCACGACGTTGACCAGCCAACCAGGGGTGGGTTCGGAGTTCGGCCTGATCCTGCCCCTGCCCGACCTGACCGAAACCGTCGAATCCGCGGAGGTGCCGTGAGCCACATTCTCATCGCCGAGGACGAGCAGCGCATCGCGTCGTTCGTCGAGAAGGGGCTGCGCGCCGCGGGGTACCAGACGACGACCACCGGCGACGGCACGACCGCGTTGTTGCTGGCCAACAGCGACGCGTTCGACCTGCTCGTGCTGGACCTCGGTCTGCCCTCGCTGGATGGGTTCGAGGTGCTGCGCCGGTTGCGAGCCCAGGGCTCGAGCGTGCCGGTGATCATCCTGACCGCACGAGACTCCGTCAATGACACCGTCAGCGGGCTCGAGGGCGGCGCGAACGATTACATGACCAAGCCGTTCCAATTCGCCGAATTGCTCGCGCGAATTCGCCTGCGGCTCAAGGAGACCGGCACCCACGTCGGCGGCGATGTCGCCCGGCTCGAGGTGGGGGATCTCGTGCTCGATCTGCGCTCCCGCAAGGTCACCGGCCCGGACGGCGCATCGACCGACCTGACCGCGCGCGAATTCTCGCTGCTCGAAACATTCATGCGTCATGAGGGGCACGTGCTCAGTCGCGAGCAATTGCTCGGCCAGGTCTGGGGTCTGGATTTCGACCCGTCGAGCAATGTCGTCGACGTCTTCGTGCGCACGTTGCGGCGCAAGGTCGGAGCGCAGCGGATCGAGACGGTCCGCGGCATGGGGTATCGCTTCGTCGGCTGAGTCCACCGCGCGCCCCACGCCCGCCCCCACGCCCGCCCCCCACCCCGCGGTTCGAGGTATTAACGACCGCTGCAACGGTCGCCAATACCTCGAACCGGGCAGGGGCACGTGCGGG
>NZ_BCRE01000160.1 GCF_001552435.1 Kribbia dieselivorans NBRC 106261 | reverse complement strand
CAGAGGCTCGTGCTGGCGCAGCGCGGCCAGGGCGCCCAGCAGCAGCAGGACCGCGGCGAAGATGAGTCCCACACCCAGATCGTCGAATCGGTCGGACACCCACCCGCTGACCCAGGGGCCCGCGGTCTGTCCGAAGCCGAAGATCGTAGTGGCGAAGGCCAATGCGGCAGTCCACAGGCTCGGCGGCAGGATGTGCCGCACCCCGACGGACATGGCGGTCGCCACCGACAGGAACGAACCACCCACGAGGATGCCCGACAGGACGAACGACCACCCGAACGGTGCGACCACCGGCAGGATCGTGCCCACCGCCAGCGCGACAAGGACCACGCTCATCGACTTCGACCCACCGAGCCGACCGATGGTCGGGGCCCACGCGAAGCCCCCGACCATCGCCGCCACGCCCAGGACGACGTAGAACGCCGACACGGCCGCCGGGCTCAGTCCGTGCTCGGCCAGGTACGCGACGATGAACGTCAGATAGACGATGTAGCCCGTGCCGTAGAACGTGTAGGACATCGTCAGCCATCGGATTCGGCCTCGACGCCAGCCCCGGTCGGTGTGGCTCGGCTGTTCCGGTTCGTGAGCCTGCGTGGCGGCCCAGGCGGCGACGATGCTGGCGGCCACGGCGATCACGGCCAGGGCGAGCCAGCCGGGCCGCCAGCCCGCGCCGTCGGTGCGGTCGAGCAGCCATGGCACGACCACCCCGGCGAGCGTCATCCCGCCGCCGGCGCCGCTGTAATAGAGGCCCAGCATGATGGCGGCCCTTTTCGGGGAACCCCCCGCGCCGGCGGCCGTCACCAACGCTCCACCCAGCACGAGCGCCCACGCTCCCCCGAGGCCGGCCAGGAATCGAATGACCAGCAGGACCGGCAACGACGTGGTGAGCGGAGTGGCGAACAGCGCGAGGGTGGCCACCAGGCAGCCGAGCAGGAACGCCCTCCTGGTCTGGATCCGGCCCGCGAGCGACGCCGCGACCACAGCACCGACCAGGTACCCCCCGGCGTTCGCAGTGTTGAGCGCGCCGGCTTGCGAGTACGTCCAGTGAAGTTCCTCGCGCATGGGTGGCAGCAGCAGCGCATAGGCGAAACGGGCCAGCCCCAGCGCGATGAGGGGACCGGCCGCAAGCCCGAGCACCACCGTCAGCCGGTCCGGATGTCGCCTCGGGCCGGGTCGGGTCGCGGAGGTGTGCGCCGGGGTCCGCGAGTCATGGGTGCGCTGATCGTGCGTGCTGATGGTGGGCAGGCTAGCCCGACACGTCGCGGTAGACCGGGACCGTGGGCGCCTCGGCGATGAGCGGTCGTTCGGCTCGCTGGACGGCACGCTCTTCGGTTCGCTGGGCGGCACGATCTTCGGCACGCTCTTCGGTTCGCTGGGCTCGCTGGGCGGCTCGCTCGGCGGCTCCCAGCGGGTCTGGGCTGGTCTTGGCGGGTCTTGGCTGGTCTTGGCTGGTCTCGGCACCTCCCCATCGGCCATTCGCCGGTGTTTGTTCACCTGCCCTTCACCCTCCTGCAACTCTCCGGCGAGAATGGCCCCCTATCTTCGGCCGGGACCTCGTTCATCCTTGGAAGGACTCTCGTGAAGAACCTCCCGATCATCCACGCCTCCGGCGGTCGCGCGTCGATGACGTGCATCTACCGCTGCAACAACCAGTGCGCCCACCCGGACCCGAACACCTCGGACAACGAGTACTTCGGTGACATCGTTGCGGCCAACGCCTCGCGCCGCTCCGTGCTCAAGACCGGTGGCCTGATGGTCGCCGTCGGTGGCCTCGCCGCCGCCACCTCCGGTGTCCTCGGCGCCGAGCCCGCCGCCGCGGCCCCGGCCGGCAAGGTCGCCAAGAAGTCGCCGTTCGGCTTCGAGAAGCTCCCCTTCGTCCCGGCCGCGACCGACAAGGTCGTCGTCCCCGAGGGCTTCGAGTGGTCCACGATCATCGCCTGGGGCGACCCGCTGTGGAGCGACGTCCCCGCGTTCGACGTGACCAAGCAGACCGCCGCGAAGCAGGCGCGTCAGTTCGGCTACAACAACGACTACGTCGGCCTGTTCCGCACGAAGAACAACAACCGCGCCGTCCTCGTCGTCAACCACGAGTACGTCAACCCCGAGTTCATGTTCTCCGACTTCACCAGCGTCGACACGATGTCCGAGGAGCAGCTGCGCATCACGATGGCTGCCCACGGCATGACCGTCGTCGAGGTCGAGCGCAAGAACCCCGAGTCGCACTGGACCTACGTCAAGGACGCCAAGCTGAACCGTCGTATCGACGCGCACAGCGAGTTCGAGCTCGTCGGCCCGGTCCGCGGCCACGCCCTGGTCAAGACCTCCGCCGACCCGACCGGCTCGCTCGTGCTCGGCACGGTCAACAACTGCGCCGGTGGCGAGACCCCGTGGGGCACCGTCCTGTCCGGTGAGGAGAACTTCCACGGCTACTTCAAGCCGGCCGCGGCCCCCACCGCCGAGCAGAAGCGTTACGGCATCACCGACCCGTACATGCCGCACTGGTTCCAGATCGAGAAGCGCTGGGACCTCAACCAGGAGCCGAACGAGGTCAACCGCTTCGGCTGGGTCGTCGAGATCGACCCGATGGACCCGACCGCTCGCCCGAAGAAGCTCACCGCCATGGGCCGCTTCAAGCACGAGGGTGCCGAGGCCGTCGTGGCCAAGGACGGTCACGTGGTCGTCTACTCCGGCGACGACGAGCGCTTCGAGTACGCGTACAAGTTCGTGTCCAAGGGCACGTTCATCACGGGCAACGACACGCACAACCGCACGTTGCTCCACGAGGGTGACCTCTACGTCGCCAAGTTCACCGGCGACGGCCTCGGTGACGGCGAGCACGACGGCACCGGCCAGTGGCTGCCGCTGACCAAGGACGGCAAGTCCATGGTCGCGGGCATGTCCTACGAAGAGGTCCTCCTCTTCACGCGCCTCGCCGCCGACAAGGTCGGCCCGACGAAGATGGACCGCCCCGAGGACTTCGAGCCCTCCCCCGTCACCGACTCGGTGTACATGGCCCTGACGAACAACACCCGCCGCGCCCCGGGTGCCATCGACGAGGCCAACCCGCGCCCGAACAACAAGCACGGGCACGTCATGGAGATCTCCAACACGAAGGGTCACTCGTCCGACACCTTCAACTGGAAGATCGTCATGCTCTGTGGTGACCCCAACGACCCGACCACGTACTTCAACGGGTACGACAAGTCGCAGGTCTCGGCGATCTCCTGCCCGGACAACGTCGCGTTCGACTCGAAGGGCAACCTCTGGGTCGCCACCGACGGCGCCCCCGGCACCCTCGGCAAGTGCGACGGCATGTACCTGTTCCCGCTGGAGGGCCCGGAGAAGGGTCACCTGCAGCAGTTCATCTCGGTGCCGGCCGGTGCCGAGAACTGCGGCCCGTTCATCTCGTGGGACGACCGCACCGTCCTGACCGCGGTCCAGCACCCGGGTGAGCTCAACGGAGCCACGTACTCCCAGCCCGCGTCGCTCTTCCCCTACAAGGGCGACCCGGTGCCGCGTCCGGGCGTCATCATGGTCAAGGCCCAGAACAAGGGCAAGGGCAACAACGGCACGGCCCCGGCCAAGGGCAAGGCCACCGCGCCGGGCCAGGTCACAAAGAACAAGTGACCCTGATCGGGTGACCGTCACACACACGTGACGCACATCGGCCCCGGCCCTGCTTCGTGCAGGACCGGGGCCGATGGCGTTGCCGCCACGAACAGCGCCGGATTCGCGATGAGCGGAGCGCGGTGCGTCGTCTCAGCCGACGCGCTCGACGACTCCAGTGGCCAGGGCCAGCAACGCCGCCTTGGCATCACTGTCGGGCAGCGGGGCCAGCACCTCGGACGCTCGGTCGGCGACGGCGCGGGTCTCCTGCGTGGCCTGCTCCAGCGCACGGTTGGCGCGCAACAGGGTCAATGCCTCGGCCAGGTCGGCCTCATCGCGCGACAGGTCGGAGCCCAGCAACTCCCGCAGCCGCGCGTCCGTCGGGTCCGTGGACGCCAGGGCGTACAGGACGGGCAGGGTGCGCTTGCCCTCACGCAGATCCGTACCGGGCGTCTTACCGGTCTCGTCCGCCTCGGAGGCGATGTCGATGAGGTCGTCGGCCAGCTGGAAGGCCATGCCAAGGCGCTCCCCGTACTCCGTGACGAGGTTGACGACCGCCGCATCACAGCCACTGAACATCGCTCCGTAGCGAGCCGCGGTGGCGATGAGCACTCCGGTCTTGTCCTCGAGGACCTTGAGGTAGTACGCGGTGGCATCCACCTCCGCCGGCACGGGCCGATCGTCGCGGATCTGCCCGGCGCACAACCGGATGAACGTCTGCGCCTGAATCTTGACCGCGTCAGCGCCGAGGTCGGCGATGATGTCCGAGGCGGTACCGAAGAGCAGGTCGCCGACGAGAATCGCCGTGGCGTTGTCGTACTTCGCATTTGCGCTCGGAGCGCCGCGGCGCACGTCCGCCTCGTCCATGACGTCGTCGTGGTAGAGGGAGGCCAAGTGCGTCAACTCGACCCCCGCCGCCGCCGCGACCACCCGGTCGTTGATGCCGCCACCGAGCTCGGCGACGAGCAGCGTCAGCATCGGACGGAAGCGCTTGCCCCCGGCCCGCACGAGGTGACTGGACGCCTCGGCGATGAACGGATCCTCGTGATCGACGCGCTCCCGGATGAGTTCCTCGACGCGCGCCATCCCGGCCGCCACCCGAGCCTGAAGCTCAGGGGTGACGGCCGGGAAGGCCAGCAGACCGGGAGAACCGCTCACCGCAGGAACTGCGCCGACTGGGTCGCCGCTTCGAGCACCGGGCCGGGCAGGACACCGAGCAGGATCGTCAGCACGAGGCCGATGGCGATCGCGATGGTCGTCAGCGTCGACGGCGTGATGGCCACGACGTCACCCGCGCCCTCCTCGAAGAACATCGTCACGATGATCCGGAAGTACACGTACGCCGTGACCGCCGAGGCCAGGACACCGATGACGACGAGCCAGGCACCCGCCGCTCCGCCGTGGCTGATCGCCGGAGCGAAGGCCGCAAACTTGGCGGTGAAGCCGGAGGTCAGCGGAATGCCCGCGAAGGCCAGCAGGCAGATGGCGAACGCACCGGCCACGACCGGCGAGCGGCGACCCAGGCCGGCCCACTGCGACAGGTCGGTGGCCTCGGAGCCCTCGTGGCGGACCAAAGTCACCAGCGCGAAGGCCGCGATCGTCGTGAAGCCGTAGCAGACGAGGTAGAACATGGCGCCGGAGACACCGGTGACGTCGAAGGACATGACCGCGACGAGGATGAACCCGGCGTGGGCAATCGACGAGTACGCGAGCAGACGCTTGACGTCCGTCTGGGTCACGGTCATCACCGCGCCGATGACCATGGTCAGCGCCGCGATGGCGATCAGCGCCGGCTCCCAGTCCCAGCGGTTGCCGGACAGGCCCACGTACGCCAAGCGCAGGATCGCGCCGAACGCGGCGATCTTGGTCGCCGCGGCCATGAATCCCGTGACCGGGGTCGGGGCGCCCTGGTAGGCATCCGGCGTCCACGCGTGGAACGGCACGGCGCCGACCTTGAACAGCAGCCCGATGAGCACGAGCGCGACACCGGGCAGCAGCAGTCCGTCGAGCACCGGGCTGGCCGCGCCGATGGCCAGCGCAATCCTGGCGATGTCCACCGAACCGGCGTAGCCGTACAGCAGCGCCGCGCCGAAGAGGAAGAACGCACTGGAGAAGGAACCCAGGAGGAAGTACTTCAGCGCGGCCTCCTGCGACAGCAGGCGACGGCGGCGGGCCAGGCCCGTGAGCACGTACAGCGGCAGCGAGAGCACCTCGAGCGCAACGAACATCGTCAGCAGGTCACCGGAGGAGACGAAGAGCATCATGCCCACGACGCTGATCATCATCAGCGGCACCGCCTCGGTCGTGCCCCACCCGGCGCTCTCGGCGCTGCGCTCGAGGTCCGAACCGGGGGTGGCCGCACCCATCGGGGTGAAGGCATCGGCCGCCGGTCCGCCGAAGCGCTCGGCCATGACGAGCAGCGACAGGAGCGCGAAGCAGAGGATGACCGCCATGAGGAACACCGATGGGCCGTCGATGACGACCGACCCGCCCATCGTCAGACCGTGCTCCGTGCGCGACTTGGCCAGCAGCACGACCAGGGCGGCGAGGTAGGTCACCAGACCGACACCGAGTTGGACGTTGTGGCGTGAGGCGCGAGCCACGAAGGCCTCGACGAGCACGCCGATCAAGGCACCGGCGACGACGACCAACAACGGGGCGATGGCCCAGTAGTTGATCTCCACCATGGTGAATTCCTGGTTCATCGGTTGTTGCTCCCGGTGGTCGCGGCGGTCGGGTGCGTCGGCTGCGGGTCGGAGACCCCGACGATCTGCAGCGTCTGCTGAACGGCCGGATTGATGACGTCAAGAACCGGCTTCGGGAAGAAGCCGAGCACGAGGAAGGCGGCGATCAGCGGGGCGACGACCACCTTCTCGCGGATGGTGATGTCGCGCACCGGGGTCGCCAGTTCGGGCGTCGGGCCCGTCATCATGCGCTTGTAGAGCCACATGATGTACGTCGCCGCGAGCACCATTCCGGTGACCGCGAAGGCACCGGCCCACTTGCTGTGCTGGAACGACCCGACGATGACGAGAAACTCGGAGACGAACGAACCGAGACCGGGCAACGCCAGTCCGGCGAGGCCGCTGAGGAGGAAGACTCCGGCCAGGCCCGGCGCGATCTTCTGCCAGCCGCCGTAATCGGAGATCTTCGTGCTGCCACGTCGGGCAATGAGCATGCCCGCGATGAGGAACAGCGCAGCCGTGCCGAAGCCGTGGTTGACCATGTACAGCGACGCACCGGCACCGGCCGTCGAGGTCATGACGAAGATGCCCAGCACGATGAAGCCGAAGTGGCTGATCGAGGTGTACGCGATCAGTCGCATCAGGTCGTCCTGACCAATGGCCAACACCGCACCGTAGACGATCGAGATGATCGCCAACACGATGACCACGGGGGTGGCCCATTGGCTCGCGTTCGGGAAGAGCTGGAGGCAGAAGCGAATCATCCCGAAGGTGCCGACCTTGTCCAGCACGCCGACGAGCAGGGTGGCCGTCGCCGGGCGCGAGGCGGCCGCGGCGTCGGGCAGCCAGGTGTGCACCGGCCACATCGGCGCCTTGACCGCGAACGCGATGAAGAAGCCGAGGAAGAGCAGGCGCTCGGTGTTCTGACCCATGCTCAGGCCGGTCAGGTTCTCGACGAGGAAGCCCTCGCCGCCCTGCGGGCCCTGGAAGTACACCCCGATGACGGCGGCGAGCATGACGAGCCCACCGGCCAGCGAGAAGAGCAGGAACTTCAGGGCCGCCTTCTGCCGACCCTCACCACCGAACCATCCGATGAGGAAGTAGACCGGGATGAGCATGGCCTCGAAGAAGACGTAGAAGAGGAACACGTCCGTCGCGGCGAACACGCCGACGATGAACGCCTCGAGGAGCAGCGTCAGGGCGAAGTAGTTCTTCTCCCGACCACCGCCGCCGGGGAACTCGTCCCACATCGCCAGCAGACACACCGGCACGAGGATCGCCGACATGACGATCAGCGACAGCGCGATGCCGTCGACGCCCAGGGCGTACGAGACGCCGAACTGCGGGATCCACTGGTGCTTCTCGACCAGTTGGAACTGGTCGGCAGAACCGGACGTGAACTGCAACGCCGCACCGATCGAGATCAGCAGCGCCACCAGGGACACGCCCAGCGCCACGGGGCGCCACGGCCGCCCGCTGCTACCCGAGGGCAGCAGCGCGACGACGATCGCACCGATCAGCGGCACGACCATGAGCACGGTCAGCCAGGGGAAGTTTTCCATCAGTTCATCACCCACAGGGCACCGAGCACGGCGACGACGCCGGCGAGCATGGTCAGGGCATAGGAGCGAACGAACCCGGTCTGGGCCCTCCGCAACACTCTCGACAGGCCGGCGACTCCGTCGCCCAGGTTGCGGGCACCGCCGTCGACGATCTGGTCATCGGCCTCCACGAGACCGGTGGCCGTCGTCATGAGCGGGCCGACGAACACGGCCTCGTTGACGTCATCCTGGTAGAAGTCCGTGCGCGCGGCCTGCGTCAGGGCGCTGCCCTCGGGGGCGACCACCGGCACATCGGCCTTCCAGTAAAGGCGCCACGCGACGAACACGCCGGCGGCCATGAGCACGAACGTCAGGATCTGGATCGCCGGGATCGCCAGCACCGGCTCGTGGTGCTCGAGATGCCCACCGTTGGTGACCGGCGCCAGCCACTCGGGGAACTTGACCGCGGTGAGAATCGCACCCAGGGCCAGCGACCCGACAGCCAGGATCATCATCGGCACGGTCATGACGAGCGGAGACTCGTGCGGGTGCACGTCCTCGGTCCAGCGCTTGCCGGAACCGTGGAAGGTCATGAAGAACAGTCGCGACATGTAGAACGCGGTCAGACCGGCACCGAGCATCGTCACCAGACCGAACACCCACGGCTGCCAGCCCTCACCGACGAACGCGGCCTCGATGATCTTGTCCTTGCTCCACCAGCCGGACAGGCCCGGGAAGCCGATGATCGCCAGCCAGCCCAGCCCGAACGTCCACCACGTGTGCTTGAGCACCCCGGAGAGCCGACCGAAGCGGCGCATGTTGACCTGGTCGTTCATGGCGTGCATGACCGAACCGGCCCCGAGGAACATCCCGGCCTTGAAGAAGCCGTGCGTGAGCAGGTGGAAGATCGCGAAGACGTAGCCGACCGGGCCCAGACCCGCGGCGAGCATCATGTAGCCGATCTGCGACATCGTCGAGGCGGCCAGCGCCTTCTTGATGTCGTCCTTGGCCATACCGATGAAGGCACCGAGGAGGAGGGTGATCGCACCGACGATGGTCACGACCAGTCGCGCGGTGGGCGCGAGGTCGAAGATCGCGTTGCTGCGCACGATGAGGTAGACACCGGCGGTGACCATGGTCGCGGCGTGAATGAGCGCCGAGACCGGCGTCGGGCCGGCCATGGCGTCTCCGAGCCAGGACTGGAGCGGGAACTGCGCGGACTTGCCGCACGCCGCTCCGAGCAGCAGCAGGCCGATCGCGGTCAGGGCCCATTCGGGGGCTCCGGCCGCACCGCCGTGCACGGTCGAGTAGTCGGCGCTGCCGAAGGTCACGAACATCATGGCGATGCCGATGGCCAGGGCCATGTCACCGACACGGTTGACGATGAACGCCTTGTTCGCCGCGGAGGCGTAGTCGCTGCGCTGGTACCAGAACCCGATGAGCAGGTAGGACGCCAGACCGACGCCCTCCCAGCCGAGGAAGAGCAGCACGTAGCTGTCGGCCAGCACGAGCGTGAGCATCGCCGCGATGAAGAGGTTGAGGTATCCGAAGAACCGACCCTTGTCGGGGTCGTGCTCCATGTACCCCAAGGAGTACACGTGGATGAGCGAGCCGACGAAGGTCACGAGCATGACGAAGGAGATCGACAACTGGTCGACCAGCATGCCGGCGTTGACCTCGAACGAGCCACCGGTGAACCACTGCCACAGGTGCAGGCTCTGCGCCCGCTCATCGCCGGCCCGGCCGAGCATCTCGATGAGGATCGCCGCGCCGAGGCCGAAGGCGCCCCACGACATGACGTTGGCCAGCGTCGGGCCCCAACGGTTGGCCGAGCGACCGCCCAGCAGGATGATCGCCGCGCCGAGCAGGGGCAGCGCCACGAGGAGCCAGGCCCACGAGGCGGCGCCGGAGGCGTCCACGGTGGGCTGCACCTCGGTGACCACCTGCGCTGCGGCAAGGGTGTACACGGGAGTCAACGTCAGCTCCTTACAGCTTCAGCAGGTTGGCGTCGTCGACCGAGGCCGAGCGGCGGGCACGGTGGATGGCCATGATGATCGCCAGACCGACGACCACCTCGGCGGCCGCGACGACCATGACGAAGAGGGCGATGACCTGTCCCTCGACGCTGCCGTGCATGCGCGAGAACGTCACGAAGGCGAGGTTGGCGGCGTTGAGCATGAGCTCGATGCCCATGAACGCGATGATCGCGTTGCGGCGCATGACCACCGTCGCGGACCCGATCGCGAACAGGATCGTCGCCAGGTAGATGTAGTTCATCAGGTTCATCGGGTGCGACCCTCCGTGATCTCGCGCTGGATCCGCTCCTCGGCCTCGACGTGCTCGACCGGGCTGGCGACCTGGCCACGGGCCTTGAGGGTCCGGTTGATGGACAGCGCACTGATGCTGCCGTCGGGCTGTAGCGCCGGGGTGTCGACCGCATTGTGGCGGGCGTAGACACCGGGGTTCGGCAGACCCGCGACGTGCGTGTTGGAGCGGATACGACGCTCCGACCATTCACGCTGCGTCGCCTTCGGGGTGAGGCGCTGACGCTGGGCCAGCACCATGCCCGCCATCGCCGCGGTGATGAGCAGCAGCGAGGTGATCTCGAAGACCCAGACGTAGCGACCGAAGATCAGTCCGGCCATGGCCGGGACGTTGCCCGGGTCGGCGTTGACCGCCGACAGGTCCGCGGTGCCGGTGTAGTTCACCCGGCCGATGCCGGTCATGAGGAGCGCCGCCAGGCCGAGTGCCAGGACCGTGCTCCAGAACCGCTGGCCCGGCAGCGTCTCGACGAGTGAGTCGGCGTGATCGACGCCGACGAGCATGACGACGAACAGGAAGAGCATCATCACGGCGCCGGAGTACACGAACACGTGGACGACACCGAGGAAGGGTGCCTGCTGGGCCAGGAAGATCGCGCCCAGCGCGACCATGGACGCGGCCATGCCGAACGCGGCGTGGACGGCCTTGCGGGCCAGGAGCAGGACCAGGGCCGTGACAACGGCGACGGTCGCCAGGATCCAGAAGGCCCAGGCCTCGCCGGTGCTGGTCATCGGGTCTCCCCTTCGCTGGTCGTGGTGCTGGACACGGTGTACTCGGCCGCGTGCTCGTCGGACCACTGCTGCTGGGCGTCGGTGGCCTTGGTGACCTTGCCCAGGTAGTAGTCGCGCTCCTCCATGCCCTCGGCCATCGGGTGCGGCGGCGCGAGCATGCCGGACTGCAACGGCGCGAGCAACTGCTCCTTGGTGAAGATCAGGTCGGCGCGGTTGTCGTCGGCGAGCTCGTAGAAGTTCGTCATCGTCAGCGCGCGGGTCGGGCACGCCTCGATGCACAGCCCACAGAAGATGCAGCGCAGGTAGTTGATCTGGTAGATCCGGCCGAAGCGCTCACCGGGGCTGTAGCGCCCGGTGCCACCCTCCGACACCGGGGTGTCGTCGTTGTCCGCGCCCTCGACGAAGATCGCGTCCGCCGGGCACGCCCAGGCACACAGTTCACAGCCGACACACTTCTCCAACCCGTCGGGGTGACGGTTGAGCTGGTGACGGCCGTGATACCGCGGTGCGGTGGGCCACTTGACCTCGGGGTACTCCTCGGTCGGGATCTTCCGGAACATCGTCGCGAAACTGACGCCGAAGCCGGCGACAGGCGCGAACAGGTCCGAGAAGAACCCGCCCTTCTGCTCCTCGGCCATCTCAGGCCTCCTTGTTCTCGACGGTGGGGGTGTCCACGACGGTCGCGGTGGCGCCCGCGCGGGGCAGGGCCGGGTAGGTGCTCGGCTCGCGCAGCCGCTGACCGGGCAGCGGCGGCACCGGGTAGCCGCCGGCGTAGGGGTCGATCTCCTCGGGGACGTCGGCGGCCTTCGCGGCGGCCTCCTCCCGCTCGGTCATCTTCGTCTCCCACAGCCACAGGACGACGAGCACCGCGACGAGCAGGACACCGATGACGATCAGCGTCGCGATCGGGATCTCGCGCCCGGCGATGGCGATGCTCGAGTCACCCAGGAAGCCGAGCTGCGCTCCGCGGATGAAGGCCACGGCCATGACCCACAGCAGTGTGCCGGGGATGAGCAGCTTCCAGCCGAAGGCCATGAACTGGTCGTACCGGGTACGGGGCAGCGTGCCGCGCAGCCAGACGAAGAAGAACATGAACAGCCACATCTTGATGGTGAACCAGAGCAGGCCCCACCAGCCGCTGTCGAAGTAGCCGTCGCCGATGAGGTTGAACGGCAGCGGCGCGTGCCAGCCACCGAGGAACATCGTCGTGGCCAGCGCCGAGACGGTGAACATGTTGATGTACTCGCCCAGGTAGTACATCGCGAAGCGGAACCCGGAGTACTCGGTGTGGTAACCGGCGACCAGTTCGCCCTCACCCTCGGCGAGGTCGAAGGGGATGCGGTTGGTCTCGCCGACCATCGTGATGACGTAGACGACGAACGAGATGAACGCCGGCACGATGTACCAGAGGTTGCGCTGCGCCTCGACGATCTGGCTCGTCGACATGGAGCCGCTGTAGAGGAAGACCGCGACGAGCGCGAGCCCCATGGCGATCTCGTAGGAGATGACCTGGGCGGTCGAGCGCAGGCCACCGAGCAGCGGGTAGGTCGAACCGGAGGACCAGCCGGCCAGGATCACGCCGTACGCGGCCACCCCGGCGACGGCCAGGACGAGCAGCGCCGCGACCGACAGGTCGGTCAACTGGAGCGGCGTCTGGTGACCGAAGAGATTCACCGTGCCACCCAGCGGGATGATCGCGAAGGAGACGAACGCCATCGTCGCGAAGAGGATCGGCGCGAGGGTGAAGAGGAACGCGTCCGCCGCCGCCGGCTTGACGTCCTCCTTGAAGAGCGACTTCAGGCCGTCGAAGAGGGTCTGCATGAGACCGAACGGGCCGGCGCGGTTGGGGCCGGGCCGGTTCTGCATGCGCCCGATGACGCGGCGCTCGAACCAGATGACGACGAGCGTGTTGAGCAGCAGGAAGACGAACAGCAGCAGCGCCTTGACGGCCGAGAGCCAGATCGGCGTGTCGCTGAAGTCGGCCCGCGGCACGCTCGGCGGCACGTCGGCGGCCGGCAGGGCGACGACCGACGCGAACTCGGGGGCCAGGGTCAGAAGGGTGCTCATGCGGATTCCACCTTGGTGACGGAGACAACCGATCCAGCCGCGACGGAGCGCAGGTCGCACCCGTCCTGGTTCGTGGGCAGCCAGACGACGTGGTCGACCATGTCGGCGACGTGCACCGCAGCGGTGATCGGCGCGACCGAGGTGGCCGGCGCCGAGACCGTGACGGTGTCGCCGTCGCTCACGCCCAGCCCGGCTGCGGTGGCCGGGGAGACCCAGGCCCGGGCCGCCTTGGCCGTACCCGCCAGGAACGGCTCGCCGTCCTGCAGAGTGCCGCGGTCGAGCAGGTGGCGCCAGGTCGCGAGCACGACCTCGCCGGCCTGCGGCGAGGGCACGGCACCGGCCGTGATCGTCGGGGCGGAGGAGCGCTCGCCCGGGTTCGGGCCGATCGCGGCCATCTCGGCCCGCACCTCGGCGACCGAGCGGGTCGCCAGGAAGTGGCCCATGGCGTTCGCGAGCATGTCGAGCACGCGGTGGTCGCCCTCGAAGGAGGTCTCGAGCGTGGTGTCGAACTCGCGCACGCGCCCCTCCCAGTTGACGAAGCTGCCCGGCTTCTCGGCGACCGCGGCCACCGGCAGCACGACGTCGGCGTGCTG
>NZ_BCRE01000159.1 GCF_001552435.1 Kribbia dieselivorans NBRC 106261 | reverse complement strand
GCCCCGCCCGCCCGCTCCCCGCGGCGGCGGCAAGACCCCTGGGCCGAAGCCACCGGCCCGCACCCCCCGGGCCGCGCAGCCGAAGTCCTCGGACTGACGCACGCCCACCGACCGCACCACCACAACCACAAGGAGATCGGCGAGATGCCGAAGAACAAGACCCACTCCGGCGCCAAGAAGCGCTTCCGGATCACCGGCTCCGGCAAGATCATGCGCCAGCGCGCCAACCACGTCCACAAGTTCCACGAGAAGACCCCGCAGCACGCGCGTCGTCTCGCGAGCGACGTCGTCCTGGCTCCGGCCGACACCAAGAGGATCAAGCGACTCCTGGGCAAGTGAGCCCGTACCGGGTCTGCGTCGCACGCAGCCCGTACCGGGTCCGCGCCCCGCGCGATGACTCGGTCCCACAGACCAACAGACACGAACAAGGAGAACTCACGTGGCACGCGTGAAGCGGGCAGTCAACGCCCAGAAGAAGCGCCGGGTCGTCCTGGAGCGCGCCAGCGGTTACCGCGGTCAGCGCAGCCGGCTCTACCGCAAGGCCAAGGAGCAGGTCACCCACTCCCTCGGCTATGCCTACCGCGACCGTCGCGCCCGCAAGGGTGACTTCCGTCGCCTCTGGATCCAGCGCATCAACGCTGCGGCCCGCGAGAACGGCATGACCTACAACCGCTTCATCCAGGGCCTCAAGCACGCCGAGGTCGAGGTCGACCGCCGCATGCTCGCCGAGCTCGCCGTCAACGACCCGGCCGCGTTCACCGCGCTCGTCGAGATCGCCAAGGCCAACGTCCCGGTCCAGGCCGACGCCGCCGAGGGCGCTGCCTGATCGGGCAGCGGACCTCAGCGCACCCCTGCACCACCACGAACGCCGGTCCATGGCCGTCCTGACCAACCCGAGATCCGATCGGGTCAAGTCGGTACGAGCCCTGGGCCGGCGTTCGGTGCGTGAACGCACCCAACGGTTCCTCGTCGAGGGTCCGCAGGGGGTACGCGAAGCGGTGCGCCACGCCGCCGGCCGAGTCGTCGACGTCTACGTCACGCCCGAGGCCGCGCAGCGGTACCCCGAGATCATCGAGACCGCGCAGGAGGCGTCGCGGTACGTCCACGAGGTCAGCGACGAGGTGCTGGCGGCCATGTCCGAGACGGACACGCCCCAGGGCATCGTCGCCGTCGTCGCCATCGCCGAGCCGACGCTGGCCGAGATCCTCGCGCGCCGGCCGAAACTGCTCGTCGTCCTGACGAACGTGCGTGACCCCGGCAACGCGGGCACGGTGATCCGTGGCGCCGACGCAGCTGGCGCCGACGCGGTCATCGTCTCGACGAACTCCGTCGACGTCCTGTCCCCGAAGGTCGTGCGCTCGACCGCCGGATCGACGTTCCACATCCCCGTCGTGACCGGACTCGACATCCCCGAGATCATCGCGGAGCTTCGCGGCGCCGGCATTCGACTGTTGGCCGCCGACGGATCGGCGACCCGCACGATCGACGAGGCCGATCTGTCCTCCGCCCACGCCTGGGTCATGGGCAACGAGGCCTGGGGGCTGGAACCCGAGGTGCGCGACGCCTGCGACGAGGTGCTCAAGGTGCCGATCCACGGGTTGGCCGAGTCGCTCAATCTCGCGATGGCCGCGACGATCTGCCTGTACGCGTCGGCGCGGGTCCAGCGGGGCTGAGCCGGTCGCGACCCGGGTCGACCGGGCCGCGTGTCCACAGGTCAACAACGCCTTCGCGACTCCACCTGCGGCGGCCATAGACTGGCGACCATGTCTGGACCCAACACGAGCTACGACCCGGTCGAGGTCGCAGCCCTGGAGCCCGAGGCGATCGAGCAGGCGGTGACCGCGGCATTGGCCGCCGTCGCCGCCGCCGCGTCGCTGGAGGAGCTCAAGAGCCTGCGCGGTGCCCACCAGGGCGACAAGTCCCCACTGGCCCTGGCCAACCGGGAGATCGGTGCGCTGCCGCCCAGCGCCAAGGCCGAGGCCGGCAAGCGGGTCGGTCAGGCACGCGGGCGGGTGGCCTCGGCGTTCACTGCACGGCAGGGCGAGCTCGAGGTCGAGCGAGACAACCGGATCCTCGTCGAGGAGGCCCTGGACGTCACCGTCCCGGTCACCCGACGACGCTCCGGCGCGCGCCACCCCATCAGCCTGGTCACCCAGCGGGTCGAGGACATCTTCGTGGCCATGGGCTGGGAGATCGCCGAGGGCCCCGAGGTCGAGGCCGAGTGGCTGAACTTCGACGCGCTCAACCTCGGGCAAGACCACCCCGCCCGGCAGATGCAGGACACCTTCTTCGTCGAGCCGGAGGGGTCGGGCCTGGTGCTGCGCACGCACACCTCACCGGTCCAGATCCGCACGATGCTCCGCGAGGACCCGCCGATCTACGTGCTCTGTCCGGGCAAGGTGTTCCGTACCGACGACCTCGACGCGACGCACACGCCCGTGTTCCACCAGTTCGAGGGCCTCGTCGTCGACGAAGGCATCACGATGGCCCACCTCAAGGGCAGCCTGGACGCGTTCGTCTCGCGCCTGTTCGGCGAGGGCATCGTCACCCGCCTGCGCCCGTCGTACTTCCCGTTCACCGAGCCCAGCGCCGAGATCGACTGCCAGTGCTGGATCTGTGGCGGCACCAACCCGTCGTGCCGCACCTGCGGCGGCACCGGCTGGATCGAGGTCGGCGGCTGCGGCATGGTCAACCGCCGCGTCCTGGCCGCCGCCGGGATCACTGACGAGAAGTACACCGGGTTCGCGTTCGGTCTGGGCATCGAACGCTCCCTCATGCTCCGCCACGGCGTCGGCGACATGCACGACATCGTCGAGGGCGACGTCCGTTTCAGCGCACAGTTCGGGATGGAGATCTGATGTACGCACCGGTCGAATGGCTGCGTGACCTGGTGCAGGTCGACCCGGCCGCCACGGGCGCCGAGATCGCCGCGCATCTCGTGCGCGTCGGCCTGGAGGAGGAGGACCTGCACGGCGGCGACGTCGTCGGACCCCTCGTCGTCGGGCGCGTCCTGGAGCGCACCCCCGAGGAGCAGAAGAACGGCAAGACGATCAACTGGTGCCAGGTCGACGTCGGCGACGCCAACGGCACCGGCGAGCCGCAGGGCATCGTGTGCGGCGCGCACAACTTCGAGCCCGGCGACCTCGTCGCGGTCATCCTTCCCGGAGGCGTGCTCGGCGGGGACTTCACCATCACCGCGCGCAAGACGTACGGTCACCTCTCCGCGGGCATGATCTGCTCGGCGCGCGAACTCGGCCTCGGCGACGACCATGACGGGATCATCGTCCTCACCGACTGGTTCGCCGGTCAGGAGGACGCGCTCGCCCAACTCACGCCGGGCACCGACCTCATCCCGCTCATGGGCCTGGACGAGGAGACCGTCGAGGTCAACGTCACGCCCGACCGCGGGTACTGCTTCTCGATGCGCGGTATCGCCCGGGAGTACGCCCTGTCGACCGGAGTGCCGTTCACGGACCCCGGCGCGGCGGACGCCCGCCCGGTGGCCGCGGCCAACGACGGCGGTCACGCGGTGCGCCTGAGCGACGGAGCGCCGATCGACGGCCGCGACGGCTGCGACCGGTACGTCGCCCGCATCGTCCGCGGGGTCGACGTCAACGCCGCCTCACCGACCTGGATGCAGTCGCGCCTGACGGCCAGCGGCATGCGCCCCATCTCGCTGGCCGTGGACGTGACGAACTACGTCATGTTGCTGCTCGGGCAGCCGCTGCACGCCTTCGACCTCGACCGCCTCAACGGCGCGATCGAGGTCCGCCGCGCCCGCGCGGGCGAGACACTGACGACCTTGGACGATGTCCAACGCACCCTGCACCCCGAGGACCTGCTCATCACCGACAACGGCGAGACCGTGCTGGCCATCGCCGGCGTCATGGGTGGGGAGTCCAGCGAGGTCACCGAGACGACGACGAACGTGCTGATCGAGGCCGCGCACTTCGATCCGACCACGGTCGCCCGCAGCGCCCGCCGCCACCGGTTGGCGACCGAGGCGTCCAAGCGCTTCGAGCGCGGCGTGGACCCGGCCGTGACCGCGGTGGCCGCGCAGCTGGCCGTCGACCTGCTCGTCGAACACGGCGGCGGTACCGTCGACGACGGTGTCACCGACGTGGGCACCCCGGCGCACCCGGTTCCGTTCGCGTTCGACACGACGTTGCCGACGCGCCTGGTCGGGCTGGAGTACCCCCGCGCGGAAGTCGTCGCGACCCTCGAGGCGGTCGGGTGCACCGTCACCGACAGCGACCCCACCGGCAACGAGGTCACCGTGTTGCCCGCCACGTGGCGCCCCGACCTCGTCGACGGCCCGGACCTCGTCGAAGAGGTCGCGCGGGTGCGTGGCTACGACGAGATCCCCTCCGCCGTGCCGCAGCACCAGGGCCACGGCCTGACCCACGGGCAGCTCGTGCGCCGGGCGGCGTCGACGACGCTGGCCCAGCACGGCCTGACCGAGGTGCTCAGCTACCCGTTCATCGGCGAGGAACTGTTCGACCGGCTCGGCTACACCGCCGACGACGAGCGCCGCCGCACGGTGCGCTTGGCGAACCCGCTCCAGGACGAGGCTCCGCTCATGCGCACCTCGCTACTCGACACCCTTCTCGACACCCTGCGCCGCAACGTCTCCCGGGGCGCCCGGGATGTCGCGCTGTTCGAGGCCGGGCTCGTCACGCGCGGCGACAACCCCACGGCCGCGCCGACGCCGCGGCTGAACGGTCGGCCCGACGACGCGACCCTCGACGCGATTCTGGACAGTGTGCCGGCCCAGCCGAACCACATCGCGTTCGCCGCCGCCGGTGAGGTCGTCTCGGCCGGTGTGGGCGTGATCCCGCGCGCCTATGACACCTACGACGTCATCGGCTGGAGCCGGGAGGTCGGTCGGGTGCTCGGGGCCGAACTGACCGTGACCGCGGCGACCCTCGCGCCGTGGCACCCGGGTCGGTGCGCCCGGATCGCCCTGCCTGACGGCACGCTCGTCGGGTACGCGGGCGAACTGCACCCGAAGGTCGTGGCCGCGCTCGACCTGCCGGCGCGCACGGTGGTCGGCGAGCTCGACCTCGACGTGCTCACCGCCGCTACCGGCGCGCCGACCCAGGCGAGGCTGCTGTCCACCTACCCGGCCGCGAACACCGACATCGCGCTCGTCGTCGACGAGTCCGTGCCGGCGGCCGAGGTCGAGGCCGCGGTGCGTTCGGGCGCCGGCGGAGACCTCGAGTCGCTGGCGCTGTTCGACATCTACCGCGGTGACCAGGTCGGCGAGGGCCGCAAGTCGTTGGCCTACCGGCTGACGTTCCGCAGCAGCGAGAAGACGCTCAAGACCTCCCAGGTCACGGCGTTGCGCGACGACGCGGTCGCGGCCGCGAAGAAGGCGACCGGAGCGACGCTGCGCGGATGAGCGAGAACCCCGGTCCGAGCACGACCCGCGCCCACGACGCTCCGGTGGCGATCATCACCGGAGCGTCGCGGGGCATCGGTGCCCATCTCGCCGACGCCCTCGAGGCGGCTGGCTGGGTCGTCGAACGCGGCTCCACCCGCGTCGCCGACGTCACCGACCGGTCGGCGGTCGAGGGGTGGATCACCGCGGTGGGGGAGCGCCACGGCGGGATCGACCTGCTCGTCAACAACGCGGGCGTCATCGACGACGAGGTGCCCCTTCCGGACTCCGACCCCGACCAGTGGTGGCGCACCCTCGAGATCAACGTCCGCGGCCCGTACCTCGTTACCCGCGCCGCGTTTCCCTGGCTGCAGGTCCGCGGGGGACGGGTCGTCAATCTCAGCTCCGGAGCGGCGTTGCGGCCCGGTGCGGTCGCGTCGGCCTACAACGTCTCCAAGACCGCGCTGGCCCGGCTGACCGGCAGCACGGTTGCCGCCGGGGTGGCGGCCTTCGACGTCTCCCCGGGCGTGGTGCGGACCGACATGACCTTGGCCATGGCCGCTCACGTGGCCAGGACCGAGTGGACGTCGCCGCAGGCGATCGTCGACCTCGTGCGGGCGATCGCGGCCGGTGAGCTCGATGCGTGGTCGGGGCGGTTCGTTCGCGCCGGGGCCGACACGGTCGAGACGATGCGGAGCGTCGAGGCGAGACTCGCCGAGGCGGAGCGGACGATCACGCTCCTCCCGTACGGCGAGGACGATCCGCTCGCGTGAGACGTGGACGCCATCGAGGATGTATAGTCATGCGTCATGGTGAATGATTTGACACAGGGTGTGACGTTGCGGGCGGCGGTGGCCGGGGCGAGCGGCTACGCCGGAGGCGAGATCCTCCGTCTGCTCGTGGGGCACCCGAACATCGAGGTCGGCGCCGTGACGGCCGCCTCGAGCGCGGGCACGCCGCTGGGAGACATTCACCCGCACCTGCACCCGTTGGCCGATCGGATCATCGAGGCCACGACGGTCGAGGTGCTGGCCGGGCATGACGTCGTCTTCCTCGCACTGCCGCACGGGCACTCCGCGGCGCTGGCCGAGCAGTTGCCCGACGACGTCACCGTCATTGACTGCGGCGCCGACTTCCGGTTGCGCCACGCCGACGACTGGACGACCTACTACGACACGCCCTACGCCGGGTCCTGGCCCTACGGCATGCCCGAACTCGCCGACCGCGCGGCGCCGTCGGGTCGGCACCGCGACGCCCTCATCGGCGCGCGGCGGATCGCCGTTCCCGGCTGTTATCCGACGTCCGTGAGCCTGGCCCTGGCGCCGGGTCTGGCGGCGCAGAACCCGGTCATCGAGGCGCAGGACATCACCATCGTCGCGGCCTCGGGCACCTCCGGGGCGGGCAAGTCGCTCAAGCCGCACCTGCTCGGCTCCGAGGTCATGGGCGCGATGTCGCCGTACGGGGTCGGTGGCGTGCACCGGCACACCCCCGAGATCGAACAGAACCTCAGCGCGGCTGCGGGCGAGCCGGTGACGGTCTCCTTCACGCCCACGCTCGCGCCGATGCCGCGCGGGATCCTCGCGACGTGCACCGCCAAGGCGGTTCCCGGGGGGACGGCCGAGCAGGTGCGTCAGGTCTGGGTCGACGCCTACGCCGACGAACCGTTCGTGCACGTGCTCCCGGCCGGACGCTGGCCGCGCACGAGCGACGTCGTGGGCAGCAACCTCGTCCACGTGCAGGTGACCCTCGACGAGCGCGTCGGGCGGGTCATCGCCGTGGCGGCGGTCGACAACCTGACCAAGGGCACGGGCGGGGCGGCCGTGCAGTGCCTCAACCTGTCGCAGGGGTGGCCCGAGACCCTCGGCCTGCCCGTTGTCGGCGTCGCCCCCTAATCTCGCACGTGATCCCAGTCCCACCTCAACCTCAGGAGCCCATGACATGAGCGTCACCGCTGCGGCCGGCTTCCGCGCGTCCGGGATCGCCGCCGGCATCAAGGCCTCCGGCGCGTCCGACCTGGCCCTCGTCGTCAACGACGGCCCCGACCACGGCGCCGCGGCCGTGTTCACGAGCAACCGGGTGCACGCCGCTCCGGTGAAGTGGTCGCGACAGGTCCTGACCGACGGCCGCGTCGACGCCGTCGTGCTCAACTCCGGTGGCGCGAATGCCTGCACGGGCGCCCAGGGCTTCCAGGACACGCACGCCACCGCGGAGAAGGTCGCCGACGCCCTGGACCTCTCGGCCGGGGATGTCGTCGTGTGCTCGACCGGTCTGATCGGTGAGTTGTTGCCGATGGACGCGCTGCTGCCCGGGGTGGACACGGCCGTCGCGGCGCTGTCCGGCGACGGTGGCGAGGCTGCGGCTCAGGCCATCATGACGACCGACTCGGTGCACAAGCAGGCGGTCGTGAGCGGCGACGGCTGGACCGTCGGGGGCATGGCCAAGGGGGCGGGCATGCTCGCGCCGTCGCTGGCCACGATGCTCGTCGTGCTGACGACCGACGCGGTGGCCGACGCGGCCACCCTGGACGCCGCGCTGCGTCGGGCGACCGCGACCACGTTCGACCGGCTCGACTCCGACGGGTGTCAGTCGACCAACGACACCGTCGTGCTGCTCGCCTCCGGAGCGTCGGGGGTGACGGTCTCGGCGGACGCGCTGGCCGAGCGCCTCACGACCGTCTGCCACGACCTGGCCCAGCAGCTGCTGCACGATGCCGAAGGCTCCTCGCACGACATCACCATCGAGATCGTGAACGCCGCGAGCGAGGCCGACGCGCTCGAGGTGGGCCGTTCCGTGGCGGGCAACAACCTCTTCAAGTGCGCCGTCTTCGGCAACGACCCGAACTGGGGCCGCGTGCTCTCGGCGGTCGGGACGACCTCCGCGGAGTTCGATGCCGACGCCCTCGACGTGTCGATCAACGGTGTCCAGGTGTGCCGCGCCGGGGGAGTGGGGGAGGACCGCTCGCTGGTCGACCTGACACCGCGCGCGGTCCACGTCCTCGTCGACCTGCACGCCGGAACGCAGACCGCGACGATCTGGACCAACGACCTGACGTACGACTACGTCAAGGAGAACTCGGAGTACTCGTCATGACGACCACGCAGCAGCAGCGCCTGCGGGCGATCGACGCCGCCGCGCTGCGGGTCGCGCAGTCGAAGGCCATCACCCTCGTCGAGGCCCTGCCGTGGCTCGAGGAGTTCCGCGGTGCCCTCGTCGTCGTCAAGTACGGCGGCAACGCCATGACCAACGATGACCTCAAGGCCGCGTTCGCGCAGGACATCGCGTTCCTCCGCTACGCCGGGCTGCGGCCGGTGGTCGTGCACGGCGGCGGCCCGCAGATCGCGTCGATGCTCGACCGGCTCGGGCTGGAGAGCGAGTTCAAGGGCGGGCTGCGGGTGACGACCCCCGAGGTCATGGAGGTCGTGCGGATGGTCCTGACCGGCCAGGTCGGCCGCGAGCTGGTCAACCGGCTCAACCACCATGGCCCGATCGCCGTGGGGATGTCCGGTGAGGACGGCGGCCTGTTCAAGGCCCGCCGCCGCGAGGCCGTCATCGACGGGCAGTCGCAGGACATCGGGCTCGTCGGCGACGTCGTCGAGGTCGACCCCTCGGCGGTCGAGGACCTGTTGGCCGCCGGGCGCATCCCGGTGGTCTCGACCGTCGCGCCGGACCTGGACGTGCCCGGTCAGGTCCTCAACGTCAACGCCGACACCGCGGCCGGTGCGCTGGCCGTCGCGCTCGGGGCCCGCAAGCTCGTCGTGCTCACCGATGTCGAGGGCATCTACGCCAACTGGCCCGATCGGGACTCCCTACTCTCGGAGATGTCGCTCTCCGATGCCCGCGAGCTCCTGGGGCGGGTCGACTCGGGCATGATCCCCAAGCTCGAGGCGTGCATCCGCGCGGTTGCCGGAGGCGTGCCCCAGGCGCACGTCGTCGACGGGCGCCAGCCGCACTCGATCCTGCTCGAGGTATTCACCAGCGAGGGCATCGGCACGATGGTCGTGCCCGACCCCGCCGACGACGACACCGATGGCGAGAACCCCGGAGGCCACGCATGACCACGACACCGACCGCGCCCGACGGCGGCGCCAGCAGCCAGCTCATCGACCGGTACCAGCACGCCGTGATGGGGGTGTTCGGCACCCCGCAGCTCGTGCTCGAGCGCGGTGAGGGGCCGTACGTGTGGGACGTCGACGGCACGCGCTACCTCGACCTGCTCGCCGGCATCGCCGTGAACTCCCTCGGTCACGGGCACCCGGCGCTCGTCGCGGCCATCCAGCAGCAGGCCGCCACGCTCATCCACATCTCGAACCTCTACACCACCCCGGCCCAGATCGAGCTCGCCGAGCGGCTGCTCCAGTTGAGCGGGGCCCCCGAAGGGTCGGCGGTGTTCCTGTGCAACAGCGGGTCCGAGGCCAACGAGACGGCGATCAAGCTGGCTCGGCGCACGGGCCGGCACGGGATCGTCGCGGCGGTCGGCGCGTTCCACGGGCGCACGACCGGGGCGGTGTCGCTGACGGCCAAGGAGGCGTACCGCGCTCCCTTCGCGCCGTTGTTGCCCGGCGTCGAGCACGTGCCCTACGGCGACATCGACGCGCTGCGAGCCGCGGTCGACGAGACCACGTCGGCGGTGTTCCTCGAACCGATCCAGGGCGAGGCCGGTGTCATCGAGGGCAGTCGCGAGTACCTGATCGCCGCCCGCGAGATCACCCGTGCCAAGGGTGCGCTCCTCATCCTCGACGAGGTGCAGACCGGCATCGGGCGTACGGGCGACTGGTTCGCCTTCCAGCGCGCCGGCGTCGTGCCCGATGCGATCACGGTCGCCAAGGGCCTGGGTGGCGGAGTCCCGATCGGTGGGCTCATCGCGTTCGGCGCCGAGTTGTCGGGGTCGCTCACCGCGGGCCAGCACGGCACGACCTTCGGCGGCAATCCGCTCGCCTGCGCCGCGGCGAACGCGGTGCTGACGACCATCGAGACGGACGGACTCCTGGCGCAGGTGACGCAGACCGGCCAGTGGTTCGCCGACGCGCTGACCGGCCTGGGCCACCCGGCGATCTCGCACGTGCGGGGTCGGGGGCTGCTCCTCGGGCTCGTGCTCACCGTGCCGGTGGCGCCGGCCCTGGCCGGGCTGGCTCGGTCGGCCGGGTTCATCGTCAACGCCCCCGGACCGGACGTGATCCGCCTCGCCCCGCCGCTGATCATCACCACCGACCACCTGCAGGAGTTCGTCGACGCCCTGCCCGCCCTGCTCGACGCCGCCACCCAGGAGACGACATGACGCTGCGCCACTTCCTACGCGACGACGACATCACGGCGAGCGAGCAGGCACAGATCCTCGACCTTGCGCTCGAGCTCAAGGCGAGCCGGCACGCGCATCAGCCGCTGGCCGGGCCGCGGGCGGTCGCGCTGATCTTCGACAAGCCGACGCTGCGCACCCAGCTGTCGTTCGCCACCGGCGTCGCCGAACTCGGTGGTTACCCGGTCACCGTCGACGGCCGCCTGGCGCAGATCGGGGAGCGCGAGTCAATCTCCGACACCGCCAAGGTCCTCGGTCGCCAGGTGCGCGCCATCGTCTGGCGTACCGCCGGGCAGGACCGGATCCAGGAGATGGCTGCGAACGCGGGTGTGCCCGTGGTCAACGCGCTCACCGACGACTTCCACCCGTGCCAGATCCTCGCCGACCTGCTGACGCTGCGCGAGCACCTGGGCGACCTGCCCGGCCAGCGGTTCACCTACCTCGGGGACGGCGCCAACAACATGGCCCACTCCTACCTCCTCGGGGGCGCACTGGCCGGCCTGCACGTGACGATCGCGACCCCGGCCAGCCACCAGCCCGACCCGGCGATCCTGGCCCGCGCGGCCGAGCTCGCGGCGGCCCAGGGCGGGTCGGTGACGGTGACCGACGACCCGGTCGCCGCGGTCGCCGGGGCCCGTGCGGTGGCGACCGACACGTGGGTGTCCATGGGCATGGAGTCCGAGAAGTCGGGTCGCACGGGGTCGGAGTCCCCGTTCGTGCCGTTCACCGTCACCGCGGAGCTCATGGCCACGGCCGCCCCCGACGCGGTGTTCCTGCACTGTCTACCCGCCTACCGCGGAGTCGAGGTCACCGCCGAGGTCATCGACGGCCCGCAGTCCGTGGTGTGGGACGAGGCGGAGAACCGCCTGCACGCGCAGAAGGCACTGCTGACCTGGCTGCTGACCCGGTGAGGGCATGACCCCGAACACCCGAGTGGCACGCCAGCGCCGCATCGTGGACCTGCTCGACCGACACGCGGTGCGGTCGCAGACCGAGTTGCTCGATCTGCTCTCCGCCGAGGGCATCGAGGTCACCCAGGCGACCCTGTCGCGTGACCTGCTCGACCTCGGGGCCGAGAAGGTTCGCGTCGGGAAGGCGTTGGTCTACGCGATCCCCGGTGGCGGGGCCGATCAACGCCCGCGGGCGGCGATCGGGGACACCGAGGTGACCGGTCGGCTCCGGCGCTTCTGCGAGGACCTGCTCGTCACGGCCGTCCCGGCCGGCAACCTCGTCGTCGTGCGTACCCCGCCCGGCGCCGCGAACTACCTCGCCTCGGCGATCGACCACGGGCGGATGGAGGTCGTGCTGGGCACCATCGCCGGGGACGACACCTTGCTCGTCGTCACCGCGACCGAGGACGACGCCACCCGGATCGCCACGTGGCTGCTCTCCCTGGCCGACACGGGGGAGTGACTGGTGACTGATACTGATGACCGCACGCCACTGATGACCGCACGCCACTGATGACCGAACGCGACTGATGACCCACCCAACCGAAGGAGACCCGGTGCCCGACAGCGAGACCACTGCGCCCACCCGCATGAGCCTGTGGGGAGGCCGGTTCGCCGGCGGACCGAGCGACGCCCTGGCGGCCCTGTCCAAGAGCACCCACTTCGACTGGCGGCTCGCGCCGTACGACCTGGCCGGATCGCGCGCGCACGCCCGGGTCCTCCACCGCGCCGGGCTGCTCGACGAACCGACGCTCGAGGCGATGCTCGCGGCGCTGGAGCAGTTGCGCGTCGACGTCGAATCGGGCGCGTACACCCCGGCCGAGGACGACGAGGACGTGCACACCGCGCTCGAGCGAGGGCTGATCGAGCGGGCCGGGGCCGACGTGGGCGGCCGCCTGCGCGCAGGCCGGTCGCGCAACGACCAGGTCGCGACGCTGTTCCGCATGTACCTGCGCGACCATGCCCGCTCGGTGTCCGCGCTCGTGCTAGACGTCGTCGCGGCGATCCTCGCGCAGTGTGAGCGCCACCCGGATGCGGCGATGCCCGGCCGCACACACCTGCAGCACGCGCAGCCGGTGCTGCTGTCGCATCACCTGCTGGCCCACGCGTGGGCGCTGCTGCGCGACGTCGAGCGGTTCGTCGACTGGGACGCGCGCACCGCGATCTCGCCGTACGGGTCGGGCGCGCTGGCCGGATCGTCGTTGGGCCTGGACCCGCAGGCCGTCGCCGCCGATCTCGGGTTCACCGACTCGGTCGAGAACTCGATCGACGGCACGGCCTCGCGTGACTTCGTCGCCGAGTTCGCCTTCGTCGCCGCCATGACCGCCGTCGACATCTCCCGTCTGGCCGAGGAGGTCGTCCTGTGGGCGACCAAGGAGTTCAGCTTCGTCACGCTCGACGATGCGTTCTCGACCGGGTCGAGCATCATGCCGCAGAAGAAGAACCCCGACGTGGCCGAGCTGGCGCGGGGCAAGGCCGGACGGCTGGTCGGTGACCTGGCCGGCCTGCTGACCACGCTCAAGGCGCTGCCGCTGGCCTACAACCGTGACCTGCAGGAGGACAAGGAGCCGGTCTTCGACGCCGTCGACACACTCGAGGTGCTGCTCCCGGCGTTCGCCGGCATGGTCGACACGCTCGTCTTCGACACCGACCGGCTGGCCTCACTCGCACCCCAGGGGTTCTCGTTGGCGACCGACATCGCCGAGTGGCTCGTGCGTGAGGGGGTCCCGTTCCGGGTGGCCCACGAGGTCGCCGGCGCGTGCGTGCGCGCCTGCGAGGAGCGCGACATCGAGCTGTGGGACCTCACCGACGACGACCTCGCCGCGATCTCCCCGCACCTGACCGCGGGCGTGCGCGACGTCCTCTCCGTCGAGGGGTCGCTCGCCTCCCGTGACGCCAAGGGCGGCACCGCCCCGGTGCGTGTGGCCGAGCAGCTCGAGCGGGCGCGGGCGCGCCACGCCGAGCTCAGTGGCTGGGCCGAGCGGATGCCGACGGTGCGGTGATGACCAGCCCGCGCAGCGGCGCCGGTACGGGTGGGCGGCAGGAGCCGCCCG
>NZ_BCRE01000158.1 GCF_001552435.1 Kribbia dieselivorans NBRC 106261 | reverse complement strand
ACTGCTGCAGCAGATGACCTCGCCGCGCACGTTGTCGAACCGTGACGCCCGCGAACGCAAGGGCACCGAGGTTGCCGAGGTGGCTGAGGGCGCCGAGATGGGTGAGGGCGCGGAGGTGGCTGAGGTCAGCGAGGGTGAGTCCGCGGAGCCGGCCAACTGCTGCGAGGCCGCCGAGTCGGACGTCGCGGCGGGTGTCGAGCCGAAGTCACCTCGGGACTGGGCCAAGGAGCGCGGGTTGGCGTTCACCCAGGTCCTCGAACACCTGCCCACCGACGAACTCACCGGCTCAAACGGGGCAACGCTGTTGGTGACGATGCGGGAGGAGGACCTGACCGCGGCGCTGGACAGCGTGGAGGATCCCGAGTGCGGCCAGGACCTACTGACACCCGACCGCACGTCCCGCCCCGCGACGTGTGAAACCGGGCACGAGATCTCAGCCGGAGAAGCCCGCCGCGCCGCCTGCAACGCGGGGTT
>NZ_BCRE01000157.1 GCF_001552435.1 Kribbia dieselivorans NBRC 106261 | reverse complement strand
CGCTCACCGTCCGCCTTCACCAGAGGCGACCATGACCACGCCCCGCACCACGGGAGAAGTCTGTCTCGACGCGGGGCGGGTCAGTGGTCGCACGGACGGCGCAGAGCTATCGGCGGACCGTGACCGAGGCGCTGGTTGTGCTCACCGTCACGTAGCCGCGCTTCGAGCCGGTGACCCGAACGGTGATCCGCTTGCCCGCATCGACGGAGCGCAGTGTGTAGGTGCTCTTCGTCGCACCCGAGATGGCCTTGCCACTGCGCAACCAGCGGTATTCCTTGGTCACGCCCGGGTTCCACGTCCCGGCGCGCGCCGAGATGGTCCGACCCACCTTTGCCGTCCCCGCGATCTTCGGTGTCGGGGTCTTCGTCAGCAAGGCCGCACGGATGCGGATCTGCGTGGGTGCGAGTCGGTCGTTGTTCCTCGTGCCATCGCCAACCTGACCGAAGCGGTTGTCGCCCCAGGCGTACGCCCGACCGTTGCTGGCCACGGCTCCGACGGTGTCGTAGTTGCCGGCCACGGAGAGCACGCGGGCGCCGCTCGGGATGGCACCAGGTGCCACGGCGACCGGCGTGTTGCGCTGCGCCGTCGAACCGTCGCCGACCTGTCCCTGCTCGTTCAGACCCCACGCGTAGGCCTTGCCGTCGGAACCAGCGGCGACCGCAGTGTTGTTGAGCGCGGCCAGACGAACCAACCGCACCCCGGTCGGGACCGAGCCGGCCGACGCCGCCGTGGGAGCCAGCGACTCGCCGATCCCGGTGCCGTTGCCGAACTCACCGAACCCCTGCCGGCCCCAGGCGTACGCCACACCGTCGGAGCCGAGCATCGCCCCGCGCCACGATCCGGCCGCCACGGCAGCCGGGTTCACGCCCACCGGGATGGCCCCCCGCTGAACCCGAACCGGGGTCAGCCGGTTGTTGCCCTTGGTCCCATCACCGACCTGGCCGTAGCCGTTCCAGCCCCACGCGTAGACGGCGTTGTCGCGGGTGCTGACGACGATGTTGCCGTTCATGGCGACCTCAACGTCGGTGACCCGCACACCGCTGGGCAACTTCACGGCCACCGGAGCCTTGCGGTCCGTCTGCGTCCCATCGCCGAGCTGGCCGAACAGGTTCTCGCCCCAGGCATACAGCCGTCCGTTGCTGCCCAGAGCGGCCGATACATTTCCACCGGCGGCGATCTGCGTGATCGTCACCCGGCTCGGGATGGCACCGCGCGCGATCGGGCGCGCCGAGGTGACGAAGGTAGCGGCCTTGGAGCCCTGTCCCAGTTGCCCGTTGAGATTCCGCCCCCACGAGTAGATCCACCCGTTCGCGCCGAGCGCCAAGGAGTGTTCGCCACCGGCTGCCACCTGGGCCATCTTCACGCGCAGCGGCATCCGCCCGTTGGCCGCCGGCACCGGCACCGCTCGCGCGTTGAGGGTGCCATCACCCACCTGGCCGTTGCCGTTGTCACCCCAGCCGAACACGGCTCCGTTGCGGTCGACGGCCAACCCATGGTTCATGCCGATGGCGACCTGTCGGATGGTCACCTCCCGCTTCGACGAAGCACCGGCCACCGGCGACGCGGCCACCGGAGTCCCCCCAACGGCCATCGCTCCGGCCACCGCCACAGCGATGGCACCGACCGAGGCCACCATGCGCGCGAACCTTGCCATCGTCCCACTCCTCACGAACCGGAAACCGTGCACGAAACACGGAAATCATTCCAGCGGTGCGAGACGCCGTCCACTCGAACGGAGAGGTTCAGATCACCGGATCGCGGCGGGGCTGTCGAGGTGCTCGAGCAGCGCGGGTGCGTCGGTCAGCGCGCGCATGGAGTCGTTGAGGTGGGTACACCCGAGCGTGCCGCGCAGCTCGCGGAAGACGTTGCGACGCAGCGCGGGCAGGGGCATCCCGATCAACCGATCGAGGTTGCCGACGGCCTGGGGACATTCCCAGTAGGGCAGCGTGCCCGGGATGGCCTGAGCCGACCGCAACTCCGCGGTGACCGGGTCGGCCTGCGCGATGACGCGGTACTCATGGATGACGGCAATCTCTCGCCCGGGGATGTGGCGGGTGTCGCGGAACCACGAGTCGACGTGCAGCGCCTGGTCGTCGCGCCACACGTCGATCCGGCGGGCCCGTCGGGTGAAGGGGGCGTCCCACTCCGGCAGCTCGTGCCACGCATGCGGATCGTCGTGGTGCGCGCCGTGGTCGGAAGGCGCGTCGTCGGGATCGGCCCGACGCACGGTCGGCGCGCTCAGCGGAACGGCGCGATCGACGGACAACTGCAGGTCGTGCGCCGACGTCCCCTCCGCGAACCCGAGGCAGGTGTTCGTCGCCACCTTGGCGTGCCCGAACCTGGCCTCCAGGTCATCCGGTTCGAGCAGGGCCACGAACACCGCCGAGGTCACGACGTTGGCTCCGGAGAGGTCGTCGAGCGCCTGGTAGAGCGGCGAGCCGGCGGCCACGTCCTCGGGGATCGCCTCGGCCATCGTCGACCGCCACCCGGAGCGCAGCCCCACCAACCGCTGCAGCGCCGGCCGCGGCGGGGTCGAGTCGAGCGAGCGCACCTCGCGGGTCATCGGATCCAGTTCGACGTGGAACTCGGCCGAACCCAGCTCGGTCACGGCCCCGTCCGCACCGGAGCCCAGATCCCGCGCCCGCCCGAAACCACGCAGCTCGCTGCCGATCTCACCGGGCCACCGCAGGTCCACCGTCGACGTCCGGCGGACGCTGTTCGGTCGACGGGGGATGGTGTTCATCGCGTGGAGACGGTCAAGCATGGTCAAAATCTACACCCATTCGATAATCAGCCGGCGATGTCAGCGGCCTCGAGCCACTCGAGTTCGAGCACCTCACGCTCGTCGACGATGGCCCGCAGGTCGTTGTTGAGTTCCAGCGCCTTGGCGTGGTCGGCGGCGGCGTCCGCCATGGCTGCGTGGAGCCGCTCCTCCTTCTCGGCGAGTCGTTGGAGCTGCTTCTCGATCTTGGCCATCGTCTTTCGCGCCTCACGCACGTCGGCTGCACTGGGTGCCGGAGCGCCGTTCGCGGCCTCGCTCGACCCCGCTGACGTCGCGCTGGGCGCGGGTCCGACCGAGGTGGCCCGACTCGGCTGGGCCTGGGCCGCGGCGCGGAGCTCCAGGTACTGCTCCACTCCCCCGGGCAACTCCCGCACGCGCCCGTCGCCGAGCAATGCCACCTGCCGATCGGCGATCCGCTCGAGCAGGTACCGGTCGTGGCTGACGACGAGCAACGTGCCCGCCCAGCCGTCGAGCAGGTCCTCCAGCTGCGTCAGCGTCTCGATGTCGAGGTCGTTCGTCGGCTCGTCGAGGAAGAGGACGTTCGGTTCGTCGAGCAGGATGCGCAGGATCTGCAGCCGACGGCGCTCCCCACCGGAGAGATCCCCGACCCGGCTCTGCTGCCGCCCGCCGGAGAACCCGAGGCGCTTGGCGAGTTGGCTGGCCGAGACGTCCTTGCCGTCCAGGACGGTCGTCGTCCGCACGTCCTCGATCGCCTCGATGACGCGCCAGTCGCGCATCTGGTCGAGTTCGCGCACCTCCTGGGTGAGGTACCCGACCTTGACGGTCACACCCTCCTTCCGCTTGCCCGACGTGAGCGGCTGCGTGCCCGCCAACGCCCGCAGCAGCGTCGACTTGCCCGCGCCGTTGACCCCGACGATGCCGACGCGGTCGCCGGGGGCCAGCTGCCAGGTGATCCCGTCGAGCAGTGTGCGGCCTCCGACCTCGACGGTGGCGTTGAGCAGGTCGATGACGTCCTTGCCCAGCCGTGTCGTCGCGAACTTCATGAGCTCGACCCCGTCGCGCGGAGCCGGTTCGTCGGCGATGAGCGCGTTGGCCGCGTCGATGCGGAACTTCGGCTTGCTCGTCCGCGCCGGAGCCCCCCGACGCAACCAGGCGAGCTCCTTGCGCAACAGATTGTTGCGACGCTCCGCGGTAACCTGCGCGATGCGTTCGCGTTCCGCCTTGGCGAGCACGTACGCGGCATACCCGCCCTCGTACATCTCGACGCGACCGTCGACGACCTCCCACGTCAGGGTGGAGACGGCGTCGAGGAACCACCGGTCGTGGGTGATCGTGACGACGGCGTTGTCGGGACTGGCGCGGTGCTTGACGAGGTGGTCGGCCAGCCAGGCGACGCCCTCGACGTCGAGGTGGTTGGTCGGTTCGTCGAGCAGGAGCACCGTGGGGTTGTCCACGAGCACCTTGGCCAGGGCGAGGCGGCGCCGTTCACCCCCGGACTTCGGACCGATGGTCGAGTCCCAGCCACCCATCGCGGCCGCGTCGAGTCCGCCCAGCAGTCCGTCGATGACATCGCGGATCCGCGGGTCCCCGGCCCACACGTGCTCCGGCACGTCCCCGAGCACGGAGTCTCGAACGGTCGCCTCGGGATCGAGGGTGTCGGCCTGGGTGAGCATGCCGACCGTCGTCCCGCCGGCGCGCGTGATCCGACCGGCGTCGGGCTCGGTGACCGCCCCGAGCACCTTCATCAGCGTGGACTTGCCGCCTCCGTTGCGGCCGACGACGCCGATCCGAGCGCCGGTGTTGACGCCGAGTGAGACCTCGTCCAGAACGTGGTTGGTGCCGTACACCAGGGTCGCGCGCTCGACGGAGATCAGATTGGCCATGACGTCCGATCGTAGTCGCCGTCGCGGTGGGGTCGGTTCGGCGTCCGCGCCCGGATCAGCGCAGGTGCGCGCCCAGCACGGGGCCGTGCGCGCGGTGCACCCGGTCGCCGATCTCCGAGGCCGACAACGCGACGGCAAGGTCAATGCTCGCCTCGGCACTGGCCGTGAGGAACGCGCATGTCGGGCCGGATCCGGAGACAAATCCAGCCAGCGCGCCGTACTCCATTCCCGCGTCGAGGGTCTCGCGCAGGGCGGGATTGAGGGCCAACGCCGCCGGCTGCAGATCATTGCTGACCACGGCCGCGAGCGCGTCGACGTCGCCGGTGCGCAGCGCGGCCATCAGCTCCGGCGTCGGACGCGGATCGGCGATGTCGAGCCCGCCGTGCCGGCGGTCGAACTCGCGGTACACGGCCGGCGTCGAGAGGCCCTCTCCGGCGGCGGCGACGAACACCCAGTGGTACGTCCCGCGGGCGAGCACCGGGGCGAGGAGTTCGCCGCGCCCCGATCCGATGGCGGTGCCGCCGTGCAGCAGGAAGGGGATGTCGCTGCCCAACTCGGCGGCGATCTCCTCAAGGTCGGCCTTCGGGCTGTTCAGCCCCCACAGGGCGTCGCACGCCAGAAGGGTCGCGGCGGCGTCGGCCGAGCCGCCGGCCATGCCACCGGCCACCGGAATGTCCTTGCGGATCGTCACGGTCAGGGCCTGCGTGATCGCGTGCCGATCAGCCAGCACCTTGGCGGCCCGCACGGCGAGGTTCGACCCGTCCGTGGGCACGCCCTCGGTGTACTGGCCGCGGAGCGTCACCGACCACGTCTCGGCCGGCTCGACCGTCACCTCGTCATAGAGGCTGACCGCCTGGTAGATCGTCGAGAGCGTGTGGAACCCGTCCGGGCGCACACCGCCGACGAGGAGTTCGAGGTTGACCTTGGCCGGGCAGCGCACCGTGACTGCCGGAGAGGTGATCTGGGCCGAGGACATGGCCCAACCCTAACCATGGGCGGCGTGGAACGCTCCGGCGATGGCGGCGAACTCGTCGATGGTCAGTTGCTCACCGCGAGCCTTGGGGTCGACCCCTGCGCCGACGAGGGCTGCCTCGGCGGCGTCGGCCGACCCGGCCCAACCCTTCAGGGCCGCGCGGAGGGTCTTGCGCCGCTGGAGGAACGCGGCGTCGATGCAGGCGAAGACCTGGGCCCGGGTGGCCGACGTCTGCGGAGGATCGCGGCGCACGATCGACACCAGACCGGAGTCGACGTTGGGCACGGGCCAGAAGATGCTGCGCGAGACGTGACCGGCCAGCTGGGCGTGGCCGTACCACGCGGCCTTGAGCGACGGGACTCCGTAGGCCTTCGACCCCGGCGTCGCCGCGAGCCGCTCGGCCACCTCGAGCTGGACCATCACGAGCACCCGCTGCAGGCTCTCGAAGCGCTTGAGGAAGGTCAGGACGACCGGCACGGAGATGTTGTACGGCAGGTTCGCGACGAGCGCAGTCGGGGGCGGGCCGGGCAGGTCGGTGACCTGGAGTGCGTCGGCGTGGACGATGTCCAACCGGCCGGCGCGGTCGGGCTGCAGCGCCGTGACGGTCTCAGGCAGCGCGGCGGCCAGGGTCGGGTCGACCTCGACGGCGGTGACATGCCCGGCGACCTCGAGCAGCCCGAGCGTCAGCGAACCCAGCCCGGGGCCGACCTCGACGACCGCGTCGTCCTCGGACACCTCGGCGATCCGCACGATGCGGCGCACCGTGTTCGCGTCGACGACGAAGTTCTGGCCCCACTGCTTGGTCGGGCGGATGCCCAGCCGGGTCGCCAGTTCTCGGATCTGCCCGGCGCCGAGCAGGCCGGTGGAGGGGGCGTCTGTCACCCAGTCGAGGCTACCGGGCCGCGGAAAACACATCGAGTGGTCGATCCGTGCGACGTAACCAGTCGTTACGTCACACGGATCGACCACTCGATGGTGGAGACGCGTGGTGTCAGGCGTCAGGCCGCGTGGGCGCAGCCCCACGGCTGCAGACCGCGCGAGGCGTAGACGCGGTTGGCGACGGTGATCTGCTGTGCGCGCGAGGCGAGGTCGGCGCGCGGGGCGAACTGGCCGCCGCCGGCACCGAGCCAGGTCTGGATGTCGAACTGCAGACCGCCGTAGTAGCCGTTGCCGGTGTTGATCGACCAGTTGCCGGTCGACTCACACTGGGCGATACGGTCCCACATGGCCGCGTTGGCCAGGTTCAGGCCGCCACCGGAGCTCGAACCGCTGCTCGACGGAGCGGGGTTCGTCGCCTTGGGCGCGGTGGCCTGGGCCTTGGGGGCCGGGGCCTGCGCCTTGGGCGCCGGGGCGGGCTTCGGCTTGGGCGCCGGGCGGGCCTTGGTGCCGTTGGCGACGACCTGGGTGACCGGCTGCTTGGTGATCTTGGTGCCGATGACCGTCGAGCCGACGACCTTGCCGTCGTGCAGGGTCAGGCGAACGGTCGTGGCCTTGGTGCCGGCGCGACCGGCGCGGGTCACCTTGGAGGTACCGGTGTAGAGGTTGCCGGTGTTCTCCTGGCGGGTGGAGAAGGGCACCGCGGAGGCGGTGGTCTGCGTCCGCGTGGTAACACGGACGATGTTCACGCCCATGCCGGCACGGACCTTCGCGTTCAGGCCGGGCTTGACGATGTCGTTGCCGTCGACCTTCACCTTGGCGTCACGCAGGGCCGCCTTGACCGTGCCCTCGGTGGTGTGGACGACGCGCTTGTGGTCGCCCGCGGTGATGGTGACCTTCTTGGGGGTGGTCATCGTCAGGCTCAGGCCGTTGCGGCCCAGCGACTGGGAACGGCTGGCGGAGAGCTCCGCGCCGCTGCTGCGGATGCCGAGATCGGTGAGGGCCTCGCCGAGCGAAGCGGCGGTGGTCCAGTAGGTCTTCTGCGTGCCGTCCTGGGTGATGGACAGCTTGCGCGCGGTCTTCACGACGATGGTGTCACCGTCGGCGACCTGCGTGTCGAGGGAGGGCACGACGACGTCGTGCTGCCCGACCTCGACGCCCTGCTTGGTCAGGATGTCAGCGACCGTGCCGCCAAAGGCGTGAGCGGTGCTGGACTGGCCGTCGACCTGGACGGACACGGCCTTGTCGGCGAGCGCCACCCCGGTGACCCCGAGGATGAGGGCGCCAGCCACGCCGGCTTGGGCGATGCGGCGTGCGGGGAGAGAGATCACGATGCTCCGATGTTTGAACTACCCGGGCATCGGAGAGCGGACAGGCCGGTGCGAAAACGCACTCGAAGAACTGGGGCGGACCCTCAGGGCTCCGTCCGGACCACGAAAATCTGGGGGGCGATCCGGAGGCGCTGCCCGGGGTCCGACCCCGGCCAACACATCCACTGAAACAAAAACCCCACCCAAAGGTCAAATTCTGATAACGAGAAAGCGAACGGCAGGTGCCGGATCTGGCGTGTCGCTGGTCACTCTGGCAAAGTTGACGGTCGCGCTGTCACCAGGGCCCGTAGACCCGCTCGGAATTCTCCGACAACGCCGAACACAGCGTCGGCACAGCGACATTGAGCACGGTGGCCATGGCCCGCACGGTGTGCGGAATGAGGTACGACGCGTTCGTTGACCCGCGCCACGGCATCGGTGTGAGATACGGCGCATCGGTCTCGACGAGCACCCGGTCCAACGGCACGATCGCCAGCGCATCACGGAGGGCACCGGCCGACTTGAACGTCACGGTGCCGGCGAAGCTGAGGAAGTACCCCGCCTCGACGCACGCGCGCGCCATGTTGATGTCACCCGAGAAGCAGTGCAGCACCGTCTTCTCCGGCGCCCCCTCCTCCGCCAGGATCCGCAGCACGTCGTCATGGGCCTCCCGATCGTGGATCTGCAGGGCCTTGCCGGTCCGCTTGGCCAGATCGATGTGCCACCGCAACGACTCCTGCTGCACCTCGACACCCTCAGGGCCGGTGCGGAAGTAGTCGAGGCCGGTCTCGCCGATGACGCGGATGCGCGGGTGGGCGCTCAGGCGCTCGATCGTCGCCCAGGCCTGCTCCAAACCACCCTCGTCACGCAACCTCGGCACTTCGTTCGGGTGCAACGCCACTCCGCCCAGCAGTGCCGGGTAGGCATCGAGGTTGTCGACGGTCCACTGCGCCGCCTCGAGGTCGCACCCGATCTGGATGATCCGGTCAACCCCGACGGACGCGGCCTTCGTCACGGCGTCGGCGATCGCCATGGCCGGAGCGTCGCCACGCGCGATGTCGAGGTGGGCATGGTTGTCCACCACCGGGATCGGCAGGGCATCGGGCAGCGCCGGGGTGTCACCGTGACCGGCCTCGTGGGGTGCCATCGATCAGGCCTGGGCGGGCGAGTCGCCGGCCAGACGCGCCAACTCCTCCTCGACGACCGATTCGTCCAACTTGACGAACACCGGCGTCGGCTTGGCGATCGCGGCTCCGATCTCGACCGGCACGCGGCGCCACGGCGGGGTGCTCGTGTAATCGCCGGTGATGACCGGGTAGGCCTTGCCGGAGTCGAGATCGGTGACGTCACGGAGCTCCGGCAAGGGGGTGAATTGGCCCCGGCCGCCGATGACGGCGTGCACCCGGTTGGCCGCGTGCGGGAGGAACGGCGCGAGGATCGTGTTGAGGTCGCTGACGCACTGCACCAGCGTGTGGAGCACCGTGGCGAGCCGCTCGCGCTGGTCGTCACCCTTGAGCTTGAACGGCTCGGTGTCGGTGACGTACTTGTTGACCTCACTGACCACGCGCATCGCCTCGGCCAGGGCCGCCTTCTGGCGGTGGTGGGTCAGCAGGTCACCGACCGTGTCGAACCCGGTCTCGACGGCCTTGAGCACGGCCTCGTCGATCTCCGCGAGCCCGGCCGGCGCCGGGATCTCCCCGAAGTTCTTCGCGATCATCGCCGCCGTACGGTTGACGAGGTTGCCCCAGCCGGCGACGAGTTCGGAGTTGTTGCGCTGCACGAACTCCGCCCAGGTGAAGTTCGCGTCCTGGTTCTCCGGGCCGGCCGCGCAGATGAAGTAGCGCAGCGGGTCGGGTCCGTAGCGGTCGAGCACGTCGCGCACGTGGATGACGTACCCGCGCGAGGTGGAGAACTGCTTGCCCTCCATCGTCAGGTACTCGCTGGAGACGACCTCGGTGGGCAGGTTGAGCGTGCCGTACTGGCCGGGCTCGCCGCCCTTGTTCCCCTTTCCGGCGTAACCGAGCATCTCGGCCGGCCAGATCTGGGAGTGGAACGTGATGTTGTCCTTGCCCATGAAGTAGTACGTCAGCGCCTCGGGGTCGTTCCACCAGTCACGCCAGCGCTCGGGCTCACCGATGCGCCGGGCCCACTCGATCGACGCCGAGAGGTACCCGATGACCGCGTCGAACCACACGTAGAGCCGCTTGGTCGGGTACTGCTCGCCGAGCTCGCCGGGCAGCGGGATGCCCCAGTCGATGTCGCGCGTCATCGCGCGCGGGCGGATGTCATCGAGGATGTTGAGCGAGAACTTGATGACGTTCGGGCGCCACGTGCCCGACGCCTCGCGGCCCTCCAGCCAAGTGCGCAGCGCGTCGGCGAGGGCCGGCAGGTCGAGGAACCAGTGTTGGGTCTCGGTGAACGTCGGCGGCTGGCCCGAGGTCTTGGAGCGCGGATCGATCAGGTCGATCGGATCGAGCTGGTTGCCGCAATTGTCACACTGGTCGCCGCGCGCCTCCGTGTAGCCACAGATCGGGCAGGTGCCCTCGATGTATCGGTCGGGCAGCGTGCGCCCGGTGGCCGGGTCGAGCGCGACCTGCTGCGGCTGCGGCACGAGGTAGCCGTTGGCGAGGTTCTGGGTGAACAGTTCCTGCACGACGGTGGTGTGGTTCGCCGTCGTGGTGCGGGTATACAGGTCGTACGCGCACCCGAGGTCGGTCAGTTCGCGCGCGATGATCGCATGGTTGGTGTCGACGAACTCCTCGGGAGTGACGCCGTTGGCGTCGGCCATGACGAGGATGGGCGTGCCGTGCTCATCGGACCCGGACACCATGAGCACGTTGTGCCCCGCCATGCGCATGAACCGACTGAACACGTCGGAGGGAACACCGAAACCGGCCACGTGCCCGAGGTGACGGGGACCGTTGGCGTACGGCCACGCGACCGCGGAGAGGACATTGCTCATGCGCCTCATCCTAGGACGCGCGAGCATGGGCGCCCTGCGCGACCGCCAGCAGACGAAGCAGCAGTTGCGCGTACCCGTGGACCCCGAGGGCGACGTACCTCGCGATCTGGTCGCGCGAGACCTCCGGCGCGAGCTCGGGCCGGGTGGAGCGCAGATCGGTGGCCGCGACGAGATCGGCGGCGCGGGCGTAGCGCATCAGGGTGTCGCGGGTGGGGGCCAGCCCCCAGGTGCGCAGGCGGGCGAGTTGCTCGTCGAGGGCGGCCATCGACCGATCGGTTCCGGGCATCCACGCCATGGCCGCCACGACTGCATCGGCGGTGAGTGACGGAGCGTCGTCACGCACCAGAGCGTCGTTGCCAACCGGAGCGTCGTTGCCAACCGGAGCGTCGTCAACCACCGCAGCATCGTCGCGCCCCGTCGGCGCGGGTGCACCCGCGTCGAGCACGGTCGACTGGACCACGCCCATGAGATCCACCCGTGAGATCGAGTCGTCGTCGATCGCCGCCGTCACCGCGGCCACCCGATCCAACGGCAGTTCCACGGCCTGCCGCAGTGCCGTGATGAGCGCCAACCGGTCGACATGTCGTTCGTCGTATGCCGCGGTGGTGGCGTTGAGCTTCTCCCCCACTGGCAGGAGACCCTCGCGCAGGTAGAACTTGATCGACGTGACCGGGACCCCGGTGGTCTGCGCCAGTTCCTTGAGCTTCACAGTGGCCTTCCCGCTCGTGGGCCTTGCGGCGTCATTGGATGGCGGATCGACATTGGATAGCGGATCGACATTGGATAGCGGATCGACGTTCGACTATCCACGATGACACCATTGGATACTCCAACTATCCTAAACCTCATGGAAGCGCTCGACCATCTCCAGCAGAACCCCGTCCTGGTGCTGCACATCGTGGCAGCGCTCTTCGCCCTCGGACTCGGACCGATCAACCTCATCCGCCGCCGACGCGACCGCACCCACCGTCTGATCGGCCGCACGTGGGTCGGCGCCATGGTGGTCACGGCGGTGTCGAGCTTCGGTGTGGCACAGCCGTATCTGTCGTTCTCGTGGCTCAAGGCCCTGTCGGTCTGGACGCTGATCTCGATGGCCCTGGGCGTCACGGCGATCCGTCGCGGGAATCGCCGCGCGCACGTCGCCAACATGGCCGGCAGTTACAGCGGCCTGGCCATCGCGTTCCTCTTCGCCGCCCTCGTGCCGCAACGCACGCTGACGCAGGTGACGACCTACGCCCCGCTGGTCACCATCGTCACCGTCGCGCTGGTCCTCCTCGCGGTCGCCTCGACGTGGTGGGTGTGTCGCCCGCTCCCGGTCATGCCGAAGGCGTTGAATACCGCGCGTTCCGCATGACCGGCGTCGCGCGTTGGGCTTCCATCGCGCACCAAGGTTCGCCGTCAGCGTGGTCCAAGCAGCCCCTCCATCAGCTTGGCGGTACGTGCCGCATTTGCGCGGAGCAGCGCTGCAACGGTTGATTCGTCGGTTGCGGCCGGATGCTGGGACACAGCCATCGCATGAACCTTCAGCATCACCCCTGGGGCTTCGGAGATCAGCCTGCTCAGGAGTTCATCCGCAGTCACGTGCTCAATCCCTATCGCCGCCATCACCTCCGGAGGAAAGCCCGTGCGGTCATCGCTGCAGAGAAAGGTGGCCTCAGCCGCCAACGCTGCCGCGATGACGTGGCGGTCGTCATCGTCCGTCAGCCTGAACGGCGCTGCCGCGACCATCGCCTCCTCGCTAACCTCCACCAAGGAATACGGAAACGCTCCATTCATCGCAGCGACCAACCGCCGACCAGCACCAGCGTCGAAGGATGCCACATTCTCAACAAGATGCTCGACGACCTCGTCGAGGATTTCCGTGCTCCACATCACTCGGATGAGTTGCTGCGTCATGGCGTAGAGGAAGTAGTCGCGTAGAACACGCGAATACAGGATGTTCGCATCCGCCAGAACGACGCTATAAATGGCACGGGTCGAGGGACCGCTCACTCGAGTAGGCCTGCTTCGTTCTGCACCCGAGACACTTCGGCCATACCAGCCTCCATCTGTAGGCGCTCTGCCTCAAGGAAGGCTTTGATTGAGTCCATCTTGATCCGGTGATGGGTGCCAACCTTGCGGAAGGCAAGGTGACCCTGCTCCATCAGCTTGCGAACCTGAGGTCGCGACATACCCATGAGTGCGGCGGCTTCGGACGGAGTGACTTCCGTGTTGCCCCGTGCGAACAGGATCTCCTGTCCTTGAGCCCTCGCGTCGACCAAGCGGGTGAGCCACTCGGCAGTTTCGCGCGAGATACTGACCTCGATGCGGTCTCCACCGCCGTCCAGAGCGCGGTGCAAGGATTTGGCGTCCACGTTCAGCACATCCGACATGACTCCTCCATCTGAAACAACTGAAGCAAGTGTAGCAAGCGAACCAGACACTTGACCCGGGCTAGGCTC
>NZ_BCRE01000156.1 GCF_001552435.1 Kribbia dieselivorans NBRC 106261 | reverse complement strand
CGACCGCGATCGCCCCGGTCGTCGCGCTCCCGGCCCCGGCCGCGCTCCGGCCGGTCGTCGAACCGCCGAGCCGGGCGCTCCGGCTCGGGCTCCATGAGCATCGGCTCATCGCCCTGCATGACGATCGCCAGGGCCGCCGCGACGTCCGCCTCGGGGACGTCGAACTCCTTGACGTAGTGACCGATGACGTCGCGGAAGAAGTCGAGCTGCTCATGACCGAGCGCCTCGGTGATCGCGGCGTCGAAGCGCGTCAGGCGGGTGGCGTTGATGTCCTCGACCGACGGCAGGCTCATCGGCGTCAGCTTCTGCTTCGTCGCCTTCTCGATCGCCCCGAGCAGCCGCCGCTCGCGCGGGGTGACGAACGAGATCGCATCTCCGCTGCGCCCGGCGCGACCCGTGCGACCGATGCGGTGCACGTACGACTCGGTGTCCAGCGGCAGGTCGAAGTTGACGACGTGGCTGATGCGTTCGACGTCGAGCCCGCGCGCTGCGACGTCGGTGGCGACGAGGATGTCGAGCTTGCCCGACTTGAGCTGGTTGACCGTGCGCTCACGCTGAGTCTGGGCGATGTCACCGTTGATCGCCGCCGCCGAGAAGCCGCGCGCCCGCAGCTTCTCGGCGAGGGTCTCGGTGTCGTTCTTCGTGCGGACGAAGACGATCATCGCCTCGAAGTTCTCGACCTCGAGGATGCGCGTGAGGGCATCGACCTTCTGCGGGAACGACACGATGAGGTAGCGCTGCGTGATGTTGGGCGATGTCTGCGTCGAGGCCTTGACCGTGACCTCGACCGGGTCGTTGAGGTGCTGTGCGCTGATACGACGGATCGACGTCGGCATCGTCGCGGAGAACAGCGCGACCTGCTTTTCCGCCGGCGTCTCCGCCAGGATCGTCTCGACGTCCTCGGCGAAGCCCATCTTGAGCATCTCGTCAGCCTCGTCGAGCACGAGGAACCGAAGCTCGCTCAGGTCGAGCGTGCCGCGTTCGAGGTGGTCCATGATCCGGCCAGGCGTGCCCACGACGACGTGCACGCCGCGACGCAACGCGCTGAGCTGCACTCCGTACGCCTGACCGCCGTAGACCGGCAGCACGTGGATGCCCTTGAGGTGCCCGGCGTAGCTCTCGAACGCCTCACAGACCTGCAACGCCAACTCACGCGTCGGGGCGAGCACGAGCGCCTGCGGCGTCTTCTGCTTCGGGTCGAGGCGGCTGAGGATCGGCAGCGCGAACGCGGCCGTCTTGCCGGTACCGGTCTGCGCCAACCCGACGACGTCCCGCCCCTCAAGCAGCGCCGGGATCGTCGCCGCCTGGATCGGGGAGGGGTGTTCGTACCCGATGTCGCGCAGCGACTTCAGGAGTCGCTCGTCGAGGCCGAGGTCGGCGAAGGTGGGCTTGGCCGGCTCATCGGGCGCGGTGGGTGCGTTGGCCTCGGGGGCGTCGATCGCGGGAGCGTCGTTGGCGGGCGCGTCGATCTCGGGCGCGTCGGGGCGGGGGGTATCGGGCGCGTCGGTCACATGCTGACCCTATCCCCGACGCCCGCCCGCGCGTGTGGTTCCCGGGTTCGAGGCGTGGGTGAGGCCCTCGTTGGGTGCGCGTCCTCGCTACAGTGGCGCCCGTCCGCCGCCGTGAGGAGTCCGCGTTGTCCCAGCCCGCCGCCCCGAGTCTGCCGGAGCCCATGCCGCGCACCGAGAACTTCCTGCGGCGCATCGTCGTCGGCCCGGCGTTCAGCGCCTTCACCCGGTTGACCGTCGAAGGGCACGAGCACGTTCCCGCGACCGGCCCGGCGATGATCGCCAGCAATCACCAGTCGTACCTGGACAGCATCGTCATCCCGATCGCCGCACGCCGCCCGGTGCGGTTCATCGCCAAGGCCGAGTACTTCACCGGCACCGGCGTCATGGGCGCGATCAACCGCCTGTGGTTCGGCGGCATGGGCGCGATCCCGGTCGACCGTGCCGATCCGCGCGCGGCGGTGCGCTCCCTCGAACTCGCCGAGGAGGTCCTGCGCGCCGGCGGCGCGTTCGGCATCTACCCCGAGGGCACGCGCTCGCGCGACGGTCGCCTGCACCGCGGCCGCACCGGCATCGCCCGCATCGCGATCGCGACCGGAGCGCCGATCATCCCGTGTGCGATCACCGGCACCGCCGACGTCCAGGGCCCCGACGAGAAGGGCATCCACCGAGCGAAGGTCACGGTGCGGTTCGGGCCGGCCATCGACGTCGCCTCGCTGCAGGCGCAGTTCACGAAGGCCAAGCTGCTGCGCGCCATCACCGACGCGACCATGGACGCCATCGGCGACATGAGCCCGCAGGAACGCTCCGGGCGGTACGCCAGCGACGTCAACGCCGAGATCGCCGCCCGCGAGGCCGGAGAGACCCTCGGCGACGCGTGACGCCGCGACCTGCCGCCGAGCGGATGCCGCGGTACACACGCCGGCAACACGACGCGGTTAGGCTGTCCCGGTGCTGAGGACCACCGCCGCCGTCATTGCCGGCAAGGCCGCCCGTGTCGCGACTCGTCTGCGCGGTGGGGGCGGATCGGCGTTCCCCGGGCTCGTCGCCGAACGGGTCGACCCGGCCTTCCTGCGCAACGCCTTGGCCGAGGTGCGCGGCGGGATCGTCGTCGTCTCCGGCACGAACGGCAAGACGACGACGACCAAGATGCTCGTCGCGATCCTGCGGGCCCACGGCAAGGTCGTCTTCACCAACCCGACCGGCTCGAACTTCACCCGCGGCGTCATCTCCGCGATGCTCGGCGAACTTCCCCTGGGCGGCCGCCTGCACGCCGACCTCGCCGTGCTCGAACTCGACGAGGCCCACGCACTGCGCTTCGCCGACGCGGTGGCCCCGACCGACGCGCTGCTGCTCAACGTCGCCCGCGACCAGCTCGACCGGTTCGCCGAGATCGACCACACCGCGCAACTCCTCGCGCGCCTGGCCGGCCAGGCCACCCGCGGCGTCGTGCTCAACGTCGACGATTCCTACATCTCGCGGATCGCCGATGGGCTGGCCGACGGGGTCCGCGTGGGCTGGTTCGGTCTTGACGACTCCGCCAAGGAACGCCTCGGCGAACTGCAGGAGCAGGACCTGCGCGACGCCACCGACGTCGCGCCGCCGTCGACCGGCCCGACCGACGCCTTCCTCACACCCCTCGACGCCCGCCGCTTCGAGATGCTCTTCGGCCGCCGCGGCGAGGGCGGCCGCGTCGGCCCCCTCGAACTCCACCAGCGTGGTCTGGCCGCGATGATCAACGCGACCGCAGCCACCGCCATGGCCCGCACCCTGCTGGGCGACCACTTCGTGTCGGCCACGGCCAAGGCGGCCCTGCAGGCCATGGCGCCGCCGTTCGGCCGTGGTGAGGTCATCGACGTCGACGGCAATCCGCTGGAGCTCGTCCTCGTCAAGAACCCGGCCGGCTTCACGGTCGCGCTGGGCACCTACGCCGCCGAGCACGACGAGGCTCCGGTCGCGACGATGATCACGATCAACGACCTCGACGCCGACGGGCGCGACGTGTCGTGGCTCTACGACGTCAACTTCGAGTCGCTGCGCGCGAACGGCGTGGCCCTGACCTCCGGCCTACGGGCGTGGGACATGGCGCTGCGCCTCGAGTACGACGATGTCACCGTCGGCGCGGTCGAGCCCGACCTCAACCGCGCCCTCGATCGCTTCCTGGCCGAGCACCGCGACCAGCCCAAGCGCATCTTCTGCTCGTACACGACGATGATGGCGATGCGCCGCGTGCTCGCCGACCGCTACGACCTGCCGGAGTTCGGGGAGGACGCCCAATGACCACTGCCGAAACGCACGACCCGCGTGACCTGCAGATCTTCGGTGAGCCCGAGCGCTCCGACCAGCCCGCCCGGCCCGGTCACGAGGGCAAGGGTGTCATCAACATCGTGCACCTCTACCCGCGCGAGATGAGCATCTACGGCGACCTCGGCAACACCCGCTGCCTGGCCGCACGGATCCGTCGGCACGGCTACGCGCCGGTCGTGCGCCAGCACCACCCCGGTGACGAGATCGCGGCCGACACGCACCTCGTCGTCGGCGGCGGCGGGCAGGACTCGGGCCAGGTCCGCATCGGAGAGGACCTCGCGGCCAACGCCGACCGGCTGCGCGGCCTGGCCGACGACGGCGTGCCCATGCTCATGGTCTGCGGCATGTACCAGCTCTTCGGTCGCCACTTCGTCACCGTCGGCGGCGCCACGGTCCCCGGCCTGGGCATCTTCGACCTCGAGACCCTCGGCGGCGCCACCCGCATGATCGGCCCGGTCGTGCTCGACACCGAGTTCGGGCAGATCGTCGGGTACGAGAACCACTCCGGAGCGACGCAGCTCGCCTCGGGCGCGCGGCCGCTGGGTCGGGTGCAGCACGGGCACGGCAACAACGGCCAGGACCGCGGCGAGGGCGCGATTGCCGGTCACGTCATCGGCACGTACCTGCACGGTCCGGTGCTGCCGGCCAACCCGCGCGTGGCCGACGCGCTGATCGGCTGGGCCGCACAGGCCGCCACGGGCCGGCCGTTCGAGCCCGAGGCCATCGACGACACCACCGCCGACCGGGCGCGGCAGACCCAGATCAGTCGTCTACTGGGGTGAATCTACTCGGGTGAATCGGCTCGGGTGAACCGGCCACCCTCGAGCC
>NZ_BCRE01000155.1 GCF_001552435.1 Kribbia dieselivorans NBRC 106261 | reverse complement strand
TCGAGCCGGTCGCGGGGCATGAGCGCCCACACGGTCCACCCGATGGCCCCGAGCGGGACCTCCAACAGGTACGTGAAGATCGCGAAGATCACCACCCCGGCCGTGGCCCCGGCCGGGTCGGCGCCCCACGCGACGAGGGCCGCGACGGTGCCGGTCTCGGTCACACCGGCGCCGCCCGGCGTGATGCCGATCGAGGTGAGCAGACGCCCGATCGCGTAGGCGGCGAACAGTTGCGGCAAGGGCAGCAGCGCGTGGGTCTGCGCGAGGATCAGATAGAACAGCAGGAAGTACACGGCGAAGAACCCCGCCATGCCGAACGTCATCTTCAGCCACCCGGTGCGCACGACCCCGCTGATCTGCGTGCGCAGGTCGGCCAGCCCCTGAGCGACGGAGGTGCGTGCCCCGCGCCGGATCGGGCGCAACAGCCAGTCGATCGACGCTCCGACCCGCCGTGCCGCCGTCGGCGAGAGGAGCACGGCGACGAAGACGGCGAGAATGAGCAGCCCACCCACGGACCCACCGAGAGCGGCGTCGCGCAACTCACGGGGCACGTCCGACCCCGAACCGAGCCACAGCAGCAGCAGGGCGAGCACCGGCAGGAACACCCGCGCGAGCACGTTCCACACCCCGGTGACCACGGCCATCGCCGTCACCGACGCCAGCGAATGTCCCCAGGACCGGCAGATCGCGTAGGTCGCGGCCAACCCGACCGCGCCGCCGCCGGGCAGCAGGTTCGACACCGACGAGCCGCAGACGTTGACGATCAGGGCCCGCAGGTGGGTGATGCCGGGCAGAGACCCGGTGATGACGAACGTGTAGCAGCCCAGCCCCGCCAGGACGAGCACGGTGTACAGCACGGCGTGGTACCAGGGCACCTGCGAGACCGCGTCCCACACCTGCCCCCACGACGTGTTCGCCACCGCCGGCAGGCCCCAGATGATGATGGCCATTGCCGCGGCGATGCCGATGACGCCTTGGAGGACTCGTTTGGTCGTCGGGCGGATCGACGTCGCCAGGTCGGGTGGCTCGGTGGCGCTCACGAGGCGTCCTCGAAGAGGTCGTGCCGGCGGGGCGTGGCGCCCGAAGTGGTCAGGGCGGGGTCGATGAACCACTCGTGACCCAGCCACAGCCACGCCAGCGGATAGGGGACCATGAGCAACGCGGCCAGCGTGCGCGGTCCGCCGTCGCGCGAGGTCGCCTGGGAGGTGTGCGCACGCATCGAGGCGCGCTTGGCCCGTAGGTGACGTCGTACATCGATCCGATGCGTGATCTGCGTCGACGACGCATAGGCGGAGCGCAGTGGGGTCGGGTCGTAGCGCCGCGGCCACAAGCGCAGGCGTTGCAGCACGTCGATGGCGCCGACCAGCAGATCGCGCGGCACCGTCGCCTCGAGCACCCGCGTGCCGGTCTGCGCGGCGGCGAGCGCGACGACCTCGTGAACCTTCACGTGGTCGGGGTGGCCGTATCCGCCGTGCGCGTCGTAGCCGAGCACGACGTCCGCGCGCTCCTCGCGCAGGATCTGCGCGACCGCCGCGGCGGCCTCGGCGACGGGCACCCGGACGAAGCGGCGCTGTCCGGGCGGGTCGGGCAGCACGACGTCGCCGTGCCCGGAGTCGGCGTGCCCGAGCCAG
>NZ_BCRE01000154.1 GCF_001552435.1 Kribbia dieselivorans NBRC 106261 | reverse complement strand
CCAGACGAGCCGGTCCACGCCCAGGGCCGCACAACTGCGCTGCGTCTCGGCCCGACGCGCCGCGGCCAGGGCGGCGGGGCCACCGAACGAGTCCTCCGCCTCGCCCAGGGCGCCGTCGGTGCACACGACGAGGACGACGCGATGCCCCTGGGCGGCGGCACGGGCCATCGTCCCGGCGGTGAGCAGCGCCTCATCGTCGGGATGGGCGTGCACCGCGACGAGAGTCCGGCGGTGGGTGGGCATGGGCCCATCCTTCCGCATGGGACGCTGGGGGGCGTGCGCGTACTCATGGTGTCGGACTGCTACGCCCCCCGCGTTGGCGGCATCGAGACCCAGGTCGGTGACCTGACAGCCCAGGTGCGCGCTCGGGGCGTCGACGTCGAGGTCCTCACGATGACCCCGGGCCCGCCGCTGCCGCACGTGCACCGGTTGGGTCGCCCGATCATGCGCGACGTGCTCTGGGACCCGCGTACCCGGGCCGATCTGCGCCGCCTCATCCGACCCAGCGGGAACACGGTCGTGCACGCCCACCTGGGTGTCCTCAGCCCGTTCGCCGCCGACGCGGTGCGGATCGCCGTGGCGGCCGGGGTGCCGGTCGTGGCCACGTGGCACAGCCGGTTGCGTCCGGTGGTCCGGCCCTGGGCCGCGTCGGGGGTGCTGCGCCGTTGGGCTGCAGCCGGGGTGGCGTTGACTGCGGTGTCGACGGTGGCTGCCCGCGAGGTGTCGGCCGCGGCCGGCGGCGCGCGAGTTTCGGTGCTGCCCAACGGGATCGACGTGGGCACCTTTCACCCGCCGCCGGTGGGTGTGGCCGGCGGGGCGCCCTCGGCGGTGGCGCTGGATCGATCCAGCCGGGCGGCTGCGGATCAGCCCACCCACGAGGCTCCGCTGCGGGTTGTCACGACGATGCGCCTGGCCCCCATCAAGCGACCGCTGGCGACCCTGGCCATCGTTGCCCGGGCCCGTGCGCTCGCGGCGGGCTCGCGCGACATCCGGTTGCAGATCATCGGCGACGGGCGGCTGCGGCCCCGGGTCGAGCGCGAGGTGGAGCGGCGGGGGTTGAGCGGCGCCGTCACCCTGTCGGGGCGGGTCGCGCGTGAGCAGGTCGCCGCCGACGTCGCCGCCTCGGACGTGTTCCTCTCCGCCGCCCGGCTCGAGGCCTTCGGGATCGCCGCCCTCGAGGCCCGGGCGCTCGGCGTGCCCATCGTGACGCCGCCGGAGTCGGGGGTGTGCGACATCATCATCGACGGCGTGGACGGCGTGGTGGCGCCCGACGACGAGGCGATGGCGCGGACCCTCGCCGACCTGGCGACGGGACCCGATCGCCTTGCCGCCCTCGCCGCCGGTGCCCGAGCGACCCCGCCTCGCCAGACCTGGGCGCGAGTCACCGACCTCGTGCTGCAGCACTACTCCACGGCCTTGACCGGCGGTCGTGACACGATGCCCGCGTGAGTCGGATCGAGATCGTCGCCCAGACCGGTGCGCAGGTGCACGTCACGTTCGACCTCCCGCACGGCGGCGACCCCGGTTGGGAACTCGCTGCGCGCGGCTGGTCGGTGTCGCATCCCATCGACGCCCGGCGGCTGCCCGACGAGACGGTGCAGATCGCCTTCGAGGTCACCCCTCGTGATGTGACGGCCCCGCCGGCGGCCGAGCCCGTGCCCACCGATCACGATCTCGTCGTCGAGCCCGGTGAGGTGGCGTTGCCGGTGCAGAGGGTGGCCGCGTATGCGCTCGTGCGCACGGAGCGCGGTGTGCTGCTGACCGAGTTGGCCGAGCACGTGCGTGCGGTGGCCGGCCAATGGACGTTGCCCGGCGGGGGAGTGGACCCGGGGGAACAGCCCGCCGACGCGGTGATCCGCGAGGTGTGGGAGGAGTCGGGGCAGCACGGTGAGAACCCCGAGCTCGTCGACGTCGTGACCGCGCACTGGGTCGGGCGCTCGCCGGCGGGGCGGCTCGAGGACTTCCACGCGATCCGGTTGGTGCACCGGCTCGCGTGCCCGTCGCCGACCGATCCGGTGGTGCACGACGTCGGCGGTTCGACGTCGCGGGCGGCGTGGTTCACGCCCGACGAGGTGCGCGAGTTGCCGCTCGTGACGATGATCCGCGAGTTCGGAGCCGAGTGGATCCGGTTGGTGTGATCAGTCTCGGGAGCTGAGCATCCCCACGATGCCGAGCACGAGCCCCAGGGCACCGGCGCCGATGACCAGCCAGGGAATGAGGTGGCGCCAGTTCGCGTCGTAGCCGAGCAACTGGTCGACGATGACGAGCAGGGAGAGGGCCAGCAGGATCAGGCCACCGGCCAGCGCCGTCGGGGACGGGCCGGTGATGATCTGCTGCGGCGGTTCCTGCGGGTACGGCCGGGCCGGGTCGTGGCGCTTCGGTTCGTTGTTCACTCAGTGCTCCTCTGGATCGAGAGTTCGCCGAAGCCGACCGTGGATTGGACGATGACGTCCGGTCGGCCGGAGCCGAAGGTGTGGTCGTAGATCGCGCCGTTGGGGGTGTGCGTCGGGTCGGGGCCGATGCCGGGCTGGACGGAGATCTCGCCGACGGACGTGGAGCCGACGACGCGCACCGTCTGTTCGGCTGGCACGGTGACGGTCAGGATGCCCACCGAGACGTGGGCCGTGACGGTGGCCGGGTCGTCCGCGTCCGTCGGGAAGCGGCTCAGGTCGAGCGTGGCCTGACCGACCCCCTGGTGGAAGACGACCGACTCCGCCGTCGTGGGCGCCCAGATCTGGTGGGTGAAGTCGACGTGCGTGAGGGCGGTCTGACCGCCCAGCGTCAGGGCGGTCGCGATCGAGGTCAGCACCGCCATGGCGCTGATGAACCCGCCGCGCCGGCCGAGCAGCCCGATGACGATGAGCGCCGTGGCGAGCACCGCGACCGCCGCGGCCAGGCCGACGACATCGTGCAGGCCGGGCCAGTCGTAGTGCTGGTGCAGTTGCCGGGCGCCGACGCCGACGAGGATGGCCAGCCCGACGATCATCATCGTGGGAAAGAAACCCACGGAGAGTCGGTGCGGCCGCTGCCAGGTCGGTCGCGGTGGCGAGGTGGGGTAGGGGGTGGGGTGGGCGGTGGGCGCCGGTGCGGAGACCACGGCTGGCTCTGGCGGCTTGGGTGCCACAGGTGCCACGGAGGGAGCGTGCGTCGCGGAGGCAGAGGCCGGGGCCGGCGTGGCCCCCTTCGGCGGTGGCGGAGGAGGCGGCTGCTGAGGCGACGCCGCCGACCTCGTCGGCGAACGGTGCTCCGTCGTGCCAAACGGGTTGTGGACCTCGCCATTGCGCACGAGCAGCCACCAGATCAGCCCCGCAGCCATCAGCGACACCGGCACGACGGGGAGCCACCCGATGTCCGGCGCCCCACCGAGCAACAGCACCGACGCCACGAACATCAAGAGCAGCACGATCGGCCCGGCGGCACCGTTGAGGGCCCGCTGCGCCTCGATCTGGTCGTTCTCGTCGGGCAGGAACGCCCACGCGGCCAGGTAGGCGACGACCGGCAGGCCCAACGTCGAGAGCATGAGCATCAGCGCCACCGCGCGCAGAAGGACGGGGTCGATGCCCAGGTGCGCCCCGAATCCGGAGCAGACCCCACCGATCCACTTGTTCGACGTCGATCGCCGCCACGAACTCTTGCGCAGCCACGCGAAGAACGGGTCTGTGGTCCCGTGCTCCGGGGCGGGGGCGTTCTCAGGCTGCATGACTCCATCTTGCGATGCCGCCTCGTCGTCGAGCATCGGGACCCACCCTGACCGATCCCGGACCCGACCCCCACATTCCGGCCCTCCGCTGGGATTCCGCCCGTGGAGTTGGGCAGGATGGTCTTGTGGCCATTCCCTACGACTCCACCATCCCGGTGCCGCCGGCGCCGGTGCGTCTGGTGCGCCCGCGCACCGGCCGCTGGATCGGCGGCGTGTCCGCCGGGATCGCCGCGCACATCGGCGTCGACGTCGTCATCGTCCGGGTCGTCATGGTCGGTCTCGGACTGATGGGCGTGGGCATCTTCGGCTACCTCTTCCTCTGGGCGCTGACCAACGAGGGTGAACCGGGAGTCGCCGCCCCGGTGCCCGACGCCCGCACCGCACGACGCTCCGAGGCGTTGGCGTACGTGCTGCTCGGCGTGCTCGCGCTCGTGCTCGGGGCGACGGCGCTGGAACACGGCGGCAGCCTGATCTCGACGAGCTTCCTCTTCCCGATCATCATCATCGGCGTCGGAGGAGTACTCGCGTACGGCCAACTCGACGACACCCAGCGCGGCGCCTGGCTCGGCACCGGGGCCCGTGAGTGGCGCGGAGTGGTCCGACTCGTCCTCGGCCTGCTGCTCGTCGTGGGCGGCATGATCGCCCTGACGAGTTGGGGCCGTTCGCTCACGCAGCTCGGTGGGTCGCTCCTGTCCACCTTGGCGGTGCTTTTCGGAGTCGCGCTCATCGCCGCTCCGTACATGATGCGGGTGTGGTCGGACCTGCGGGAGGAGCAGGCGGCGCGGGCGCGTGCCGATGAGCGGGCCGACATCGCGGCCCACCTGCATGACTCCGTGCTGCAGACGCTGGCGTTGATCCAGCGGCGCTCGCACGATCAGGCGATGGTCGCCCAACTCGCGCGTGCCCAGGAGCGGGAACTGCGCTCGTTCCTCTACGGCGCGCAGAAGAACAATCACGACTCGTTGTCCTCGGCCGTCGCCGATGTCTGCCACGAGGTGGAGGACGTACGCGGCGTGCCGATCGAACTCGTCGCGACGGGGGATCGGTCCCTGGACGCGGACGGGCTCGCGCTCGTGGCCGCGCTGCGTGAGGCCCTGGTCAACGCCGTCAAGCACGGTGAGCCGCCGATTCGCGTTTACCTCGAGGCCGGTCCGTCGGGTGTCGAGGCGTTCGTGCGTGACCATGGACCGGGGTTCGATCTCGAGGAGGTCCCCGAGGACCGTCTCGGACTGCGCCACTCCATCCTGCAACGCATGGAGCGCCACGGCGGTAGCGCGCGGATCCGGCGGCTCGAGGCGGGCACCGAGGTGGAACTGCGTCTTCCGCCGCGCCAGGCAGCCACGGTGCCGGCGACCCCAGTGCCCCAGCCCCAAGAGCCACAGCAGCCCCAGCAGCCTCAAGAACCCCAGCAGCCCCGCGCCACCCAAGGAGAATCATGACCAGCCCAGGCACCCCAGCGGCTGCGCCGATCCGCGTCGTCCTGGTTGACGATCACCGGATGTTCCGCACCGGAGTCAAGGCCGAGCTCGAGGACACCGGCGCCCCGCTGGACTTCGTCGGTGAGGCCCCGGACGTCGACTCGGCGGTCAAGGTGATCCGCGAGACGACCCCCGATGTCGTCCTGCTCGATGTTCACCTGCCCGGTGGCATGGGCAACGGGGGAGTCGATGTCCTGCACGGGTGCGCTGGCGTGGAGACGGCGGCCGGGCAGCCCGTGCGTTTCCTGGCCCTGTCCGTCTCGGATGCCGCCGAGGACGTCATCGCCGTGATCCGTGCGGGTGCTCGTGGGTATGTGACCAAGACGATCAGCGGCACCGATCTGGCCACGGGGATTCGCCGGGTGGCCGCGGGCGACGCGGTGTTCAGTCCGCGGCTGGCCGGGTTCGTGCTCGACGCGTTCGGTGCGGCCGCCGGTGAGATCGCCGAGGTGGACGAGGAGCTCGACCGGCTCAGCGCCCGGGAGCGCGAGGTCATGCGTCTGATCGCCCGCGGCTACCAGTACAAGGAGGTCGCCAAGGAGCTGTTCATCTCGGTCAAGACGGTCGAGACGCATGTGTCCTCGGTGCTGCGCAAGCTTCAGTTGTCCAACCGCCACGAGCTGACCGCCTGGGCCATGGGCCGCCGCCTGATCTGAGCCGCGTCGCGCGCACCGCTCACACCGCATGCCGCACGCACACCGCGTGCCAAGCGCCCCGCCGCGTGCACCGCGCGTATCACCCGAGCCCACCGCTCCGGCGCGCGCCCCGGATTTCCGGGGCGTTGTACTCGTGGGTGAGGATGGGCGCCATGGACGCCCTCAAGATCATCCTCGTGCTCGCCCACATCCTCGCCGCTGCCCTGATCATCATCGCCCCGGCCCTGCGCGGTGGCGCCGGCAGCCCGCTGCAGGCGTGGTCCGCGCGCATTCAGCTACTCCTCGGTCTCGCGCTGACGGGCCTCGCCGAGGCCGGCGACGCCGAGGTGAACCACGCCAAGATCGGCACCAAGCTGGTCGTCATGTTGGCCGTCATCGCCTGCGCCGAGATCGCCAACTCCAAGGCCAAGAAGGACGTGAAGACCCCCCTCGCGTGGGTCGCCGCCGTGCTGGCCGTCGTCAACGTGGTCATCGCCTACGCCTGGTGAGTTGCGTGCGTGGCCGATCCGCATGGGCGGGAACCCTGGCGGATCGGCCGCCGACAGCTCAGGGCACGAGCAGCAACTTGCCCGTCGTACGCCTCCCCTCGAGGTCGTCGTAGGCACGGGCCGCGTCGGCCAGCGGATACGTCCCGCCCACCTCGAGCTCCAGACGGCCCGCAGCCAGATCGCCCAGCACCGACTCCGCCCGCCACAGCATTTCCTCGCGGGTCGCGACATAGTGCCCCAGCGACGGGCGGGTCACGTAGACCGATCCCGCGGAGTTGAGGCGCTGGAGGTCGAACGGCGGCACCTGCCCACTCGACCCGCCGAAGAGCACGACCATCCCGCGGGGTCGGAGCGAGGCCAGGGACGCGTCGAACGTGTCCTTGCCGACGCCGTCGTAGACCACGTCCACGCCGCGCCCCGCAGCCTCCCGCACAGCGGCAGCCAGCGACTCGGGCGTGTGGTCGCGGTAGTTGATGGTCTGCGCAGCGCCCCGGCTCCGAGCGATCTCAAGCTTCTCCGGGGACCCAGCCGTCGCGACGACGCTGCCGCCCATGACCGTGATCATCTGCACCAGCAGTTGCCCGACACCTCCGGCCGCCGCGTGAACCAACGCCACGTCCTCCTTCTCGATCGGGCGCGTGCTGTGGACGAGGTAGTGCGCGGTCATCCCCTGAAGCAGGGACGCAGCCGCCACGTCGAGGTCGAGCCCGTCCGGCACCGGCACGAGGACCGTGGCGGGCACCGCGACGTAGGCTCGGCCACTGCCCCGGAACGACGCCCAGGCCACCCGATCCCCGACCGCGAAGGTGGCGTCCTCCGGCAGGTCGGGGCCGACGGCAACGACCTCGCCGGCGCCCTCTGAGCAGGGGACGAACGGCAGCTTCATCGGGTATACGCCTTCGCGCTGGTAGACGTCGATGAAGTTCACACCGACGGCGGCGACCTTGACGAGGACCTGGCCCGGACCAGGCTGGGGGACCGGCTCCTCGCGGACTTCGAGGACATCGGAACCACCGTGACGCGGCACGGTGAGGGCAGGGGCGTGCGTGGGGATGCTCATAAGCGTCAACCTAGTGTCCTTCGTCGTGGGGTGGACAGATCTGCTGCCCGAGGCAGGGTTCTCCCCAGGCAGGGTTCTCCCCAGGCAGAGTTCTCCTGTGGTGTGGGGCGTGGTCATGGTCGCCTCCGGTGGAGGCCGTGTCTTTGGTGGAAGCGGATGGTCAGGGTGCCGTCGGGTTCTCGGATGCGTTCGTGGACGTAGTCGGGGTTGTGGATGCGTCGGTGGTCTTGCCAACACAACGGCAGTGCGTTGGTCAGGTCGGTGGGTCCGCCGTGTGTCCAGGGTGTGAGGTGGTGGAGTTCGGCCCAGGAGAACGGCCGGTCGCATCCTTCGGCGGCGCACGAGACGTACTTGGTGGCCAGGGCCCGTCTCTGTGGTTCGGTGAACAGGCGTTTCGCCCGCCCGACGTCCAGGGGTTGTGACTCGCCGCCGAGCACGACGGGCACCAGCCCGGCGTTGCAGGCCGCGCGGCGGGCTTCGCCGGCGGAGATCTCGTGCCCGGTCTCACACGTCGCCGGCCGCGAGGTGCGGTCGGGCGTGAGTAGGTCCTGGCCGCATTCGGGATCATCGACGCTGTCCAGCGCCGCGGTGAGGTCCTCCTCCCGCATCGTCACGAGGATCGTTGCCCCGTTCGCGCCGGTCAGTTCGTCGGTGGGCAGGTGTTCGAGGACCTGCGTGAACGCCAACCCTCGTTCCCGGGCCCAGTCCCGCGGCGATTTCGGCTCGGTACCGGCGGTCACGTCGGACTCGGCGGTCTCACAGCAGCCGGCCGGTTCCGCGGACTCACCCGCGCTGACCTCACCCACCTCCGTGCCCTCACCCACCTCCGCGCCCTCACTCACCTCACCCACCTCGGCGACGTCGGCGACCTCGGTGCTCTGTCGTTCGCGGGCGTCGCGGTTGGACAGGGTG
>NZ_BCRE01000153.1 GCF_001552435.1 Kribbia dieselivorans NBRC 106261 | reverse complement strand
CCACCGCGCCCGCGACGCCCGAGCCCGTGCGCCCGTGGGAGCGAGCCGCCGCGGCCCTGGCCGAGCAGGAGCCCGACGAACCCGACACCCCGCCGGCCGTGGACGACTCGGCCTGGAGCGTGGACGACGAGGACATCGAGGCCACCGGTGAGGTCGGTCAGGCGGTCATCGAGCGCATCCTCGGCGCCACCGTCATCGATGAGAGCCCGTCGTGAGGGCGTTAGGCTGATCTCGTGTACGAGGGTGTGGTCCAGGACCTGATCGATGAGCTCGGCCGACTCCCCGGGGTCGGGCCGAAGTCCGCTCAACGACTGGCCTTCCACCTGCTCCAGGCCGACGCCGCCGATGTCGAACGGCTCACCGCCGCCATCACCGAGGTCAAGGCCAAGGTCCGGTTCTGCGAGATCTGCGGCAACGTCGCCGAGGGTCAGACCTGCCGGATCTGCAACGATCCGCGCCGCGACGGCTCCGCGATCTGCGTCGTCGAGGAGCCCAAGGACGTTGTGGCGGTCGAACGCACCCGCGAGTTCCGTGGCCGGTACCACGTGCTCGGCGGAGCGATCAGCCCGCTCGACGGCATCGGGCCGGATTCGCTCCGGTTCACCGAACTCATGTCGCGACTGGCCTCCGGCGAAGTGCGAGAGGTCATCATCGCCACCGACCCCAATCTCGAGGGGGAGGCCACGGCCGCATACCTGGCCAGGCTGCTGCGCTCCTTCGAGGATGTGAAGGTCACCCGCCTTGCCTCCGGCCTGCCGGTCGGTGGCGACCTGGAATACGCCGACGAGGTGACCCTCGGCCGGGCGTTCGAGGGAAGGAAGACCCTGACATGACCGAACAACCCGAGGTCCCGGTCGTCGCCGTCCCCGACGACCTGCGTCTGCTCGCCGATGAATGTGCCGGTGAGGCCCAGCTCTACCTCGACACCGTCACCGACGTTGCCTCGGGGAACACCCCCGATGTGGCGATCTCGCTCAGCCTGCTCGCGCTCTCCCAGGTGCTGGCCATGGGGGCGCGGCTGGGCGCGATGCAGGACTTCGTGCCGCAGGAGCGCTTCGAGCCCGACTCTGGCCCGGAGCCCGAGGTCGACCCGCTGCGCAATGGTCTGGCCAACGTCCTCGAGGGCCTCGACGAGTACGCCGACCTCGTCGACCCGGTGACGTCCACCGAGGTGACCACCGGGCTGCTCTCCGTCGATCTGTCCTCCGTCGCCGCGGCGCTCTCGCACGGGCTGGCCCATCACCGTGCCGGGCGCGTGACCGAGGCACTGTGGTGGTGGCAGTTCTCGTACCTCAGCGACTGGGGCGACCGCGCCGCCATGGCGCTGCGGGTGCTGCAGGGCCTGCTGGCGCACATCCGCCTCGATGCCGACGACGAAATGGTGAGCGAGGCGCAGTTCGACGCGCTTCATCCCTGACGGGACGACCACCCGCCCATCGGCGGATCATCGCTACACTCACACCGCCCAGAACACCAAAGGGAGTGAACCTGTGACCCTGGTCGTCCAGAAGTACGGCGGATCGTCGCTGTCCGACGCCGAAAGCATCAAGCGCGTGGCGCACCGCATCGTCGAGACGGCCAAGGCCGGCAACGAGGTGTGCGTCGTGGTGTCGGCCATGGGTGACACCACCGACGAACTGCTCGACCTGGCCCAGGAGGTCAGCCCGCTGCCGCCGCCGCGCGAGATGGACATGCTCCTCACGGCCGGCGAGCGCATCTCCATGGCCCTGGTCGCGATGTCGATCGCCAACATCGGCCACACCGTGCGCTCGTTCACCGGCTCGCAGGCCGGTGTCATCACCGACGGTGAGCACGGCAAGGCCAAGATCATCGACGTCACCCCCGGGCGGATCCGCTCGGCCCTGGACGACGGTCACATCGTCATCGTCGCCGGGTTCCAGGGCGTGAGCCAGACGACCAAGGAGATCACCACCCTGGGCCGGGGCGGCTCCGACACCACGGCCGTGGCGCTCGCCGCTGCGCTGGGCGCCGATGTCTGCGAGATCTACAGCGACGTCGACGGCGTCTTCACCGCCGACCCGCGCATCGTCCCGACCGCCCGCAAGCTCGACCGCATCTCGCACGAGGAGATGCTCGAGCTCGCCGCGCACGGTGCCAAGATCCTCCACCTGCGGTGCGTCGAGTACGCCCGCCGCTACAACATGCCGATCCACGTGCGCTCTTCCTTCTCCCACAAGGAAGGCACCTGGGTGACCACCGAAGGAGAGAACGTGGAAGAGCCGATCATCGCCGGAGTCACGCACGACCGCCACGAGGCCAAGGTCACGATCATCGGCGTGCCGGACAGCCCGGGGCACGCGGCCGAGATCTTCCAGGCCCTCGCCACCGCGCGGATCAACGTCGACATCATCGTCCAGAACGTCTCGGCGGTGGAGACCGGTCTGACCGACATCTCCTTCACCCTCAACGGCTCCGAGGGCCAGACGGCGATGGAGGTCCTCAACGCCATCCAGGCCAAGGTCGGCTTCGACTCCCTCGTCTACGACGACCAGATCGGTCAGGTCTCCCTCGTCGGCGCCGGCATGCGCACTAACCCCGGCGTGTCTGCGACGTTCTTCACCGCCCTGGCCGACGCCGGCATCAACATCGAGATGATCTCCACCTCCGAGATTCGGATCTCCGTGGTGACCCGGGTCGACCGCCTCGACGACGCTGTGCGGGCGCTGCACACCGCGTTCGGGCTCGACAGCGAGTCCGGCGAGGCCGTCGTCTACGGCGGCACCGGCCGCTGAGCGCGGCCGACATCGTGTTGGGGGGCGAGAATACGCCGACCGGGCCGACGTTGGCGCTGGTCGGCGCGACCGGGCGGTTCGCGCGGGCCGTGACACAGGTGCTCGCGATGCGGGCCGACTGCTGGGGTGAGGTCCGGCTGCTGTCGGACCGCCCGTCGGCGACCACGCTGACCGTGCGTGGCCGGGAGCAGAACGTCGAGACCCTCACGCCGGCGGCGTTCGCCGGGGTCGACGTGGCGTTGTTCAACCTCGACGAGCACGCGAGCCGGCACTGGGCACCCATCGCCGTCGCGGCCGGTGCCGTCGTCATCGATGCGAGCAGTGGCCACCGCTATGCGGACGACGTGCCGCTGGTCGTGCCCGAGGTCAATGCCGCGGCGATCAAGGACCGCCCCCGCGGCATCGTCGCCATCCCCGGCCCGGTGGGGCTGACGCTCATCGACGCGGCGTTCACGCTCCATCAGGGGTGGGATCTCGCCGGGCTCGTCGTCACCGCCCTGGTCGCGGCAGCCTCCCCGGGCCAACGCGGCGTCGACCGGCTGCGGCTCGAGACCACGGCCCTCGTCGACGATCCGACGATCGGTCAACAGGCCGGAGACGTGCGTGCGGCCTTGGCCGATCTGCCCACCGATTCGCCGTTCCCGGCTCCGCTGGCGTTCAACGTCATCCCGTGGGTGGGGGACCCGCGCGAGGGCGGGTGGACCTCGCTCGAGGACAAGCTCGCGATCGAGACTCGCAAGGTGCTTGATCTGCCGGACCTGTCGATGGCCGTGACCTGTGTGCAGGTGCCGGTGACCTCGACGCACTCGTTGTCGGTCCATGCGACGTTCCGCCGCCGGGTCAAGGTCGAGCAGGCCCAGTCCGCGATCATCCAGGCTCCCGCCATGGTCCTGCTCAACGACGCGCAGGGACGCGAGTTCCCCACCCCCGTGGATGCCGTCGGGGTCGATCCACGTTTCGTCGGCCGTGTGCGCCAAGCCTCCGATCAAGCCAATACACTGGACTTGTTCATCTGCGCTGATTCCCTCCGTCGGGGTGCCAACGCACTGGTCCAGACCGCGGAACTCCTCTTCACCGAGGGCGATTCGGCAGTCTGACCAGCATGTGGACATCTTGCGGGTGTGGTGCAACCGACCTTGGGTGGTACCTCGTCTGTGAGAGCAGTGGTGCAAGCGCAACGTCACCGGGGACAAGCCAACGTGACCCAATCGGTACACGACATGGCCTGTTACTGATGTGATTGTTGTGACTGGTGGTGCATCATGTGGTTCGGTAGTGGATTCGTTCGGTGGGCGAGGGGTAGAGGTGGACCAGGACAGGCAGGATCCTCGGGTGATGGGTAACGACGCGTTGTTTCGCGCCGTGCCCCTCGAGGAGTTGCCCGAGGGCATGGCGGGGGAGTACAAGAAGCGGCGTCTGCGCCGTTTCCTCCTCTTGGTGACCCTTCCCGGCCTCGTGCTCGGCACCGGCACCGTCGCCACCGCCTACTCCACCGGGCTCCTCGGCGCCGAGAAGGAGGCGCCCTGCGTCTCGGTGACGACGACCGCCCCCAAGCGCGGCACGTTCGACATCTCCGTGGTCAACTCCAACGACGTGGCCGGCCAGGGCGCCGACGTGGCCAAGCAATTGACCAACCGCGACTTCAAGGTCACCCGCATCGGCAACGCCCCGGACAGCGTGTACATCAAGGGCGTCGCGACCATCTACCACGGCAAGGACGGTCTCGACGGCGCCCTCCTGCTTCAGAAGCAGATGCCCGGAGCCGAGTTGTGGGACGACTCGCGCCCCGGCACCGGCGTCGAGGTCGTCCTCGGCCACGGCTTCAAGCGCCTGCGCAAGGAGGCCCCCAAGCCGGCCCCGGCCCCCAGTCAGATCAAGGTCAACGTCTACAACACGACGTACAAGGAAGGCCTGGCCAAGCAGATCGCCGGCCAGTTGGAGAAGCGCCGCTTCAAGATCGGCGAGGTCTCCCAGGACCCGCAGTTGGCCTGGTACGCCGACGACACCGCGGTGATCCGCTTCGGCCCGGATGGTGAGGAGCGCGCCAAGCGACTCCAGGAGCACGTTCCCGGCGTGCGACTGATGCGCGATGACCGATCTGGTGCCACACTCGACCTGGTGCTGGGCGCGAAGTTCACAGCTCTCACACCGGCCTCGAAGATCCCCGAGGTGAAGCCGTTCGTCCGCAAGGCGGAGACGATCGAAAGGCCCTGCCCGACATCATGACCGTGAAAACCGTCGCCATGCTCACCGCTGGCGGGCTTGCTCCCTGTCTGTCCTCGGCTGTCGGCGGTTTGATCGAGAAGTACACCGCCGTGGCCCCCGACGTGCGCATCATCGGCTACACCAACGGGTACGCCGGGCTGTTGCAGGGCCAGTACCTCGAGGTCGATGCCGAGGTGCGCGCCACCGCCGGCCGGCTTCACCGATTTGGCGGATCGCCGTTGGGCAACTCGCGCGTCAAGCTCACCAACGTCGACGATCTCGTCGCCCGCGGCCTCGTCCCGGCCGGCGCGAACCCGCTCCAGGTGGCCGCCGACCAGCTCGTCAAGGACGGTGTCGACGTCCTGCACACCATCGGTGGCGACGACACGAACACGACGGCCGCCGACCTCGCGGCCTACCTCAAGGAGCACGACTACGACCTGCAGGTCGTCGGGCTGCCCAAGACGATCGACAACGACATCGTGCCGATCGCCCAGTCGCTGGGGGCGTGGACCGCGGCCGCGCAGAGTGCCCTGTACGCGCGCAACATCGTCGCCGAGCACTCCTCCAACCCGCGCATGCTCATCGTCCACGAGATCATGGGCCGCAACTGCGGCTGGCTGACCGCGGCCACGGCGATGAAGTACCGCGAGTGGCTCGATGGGCAGGAGTTCGTGCCCGGCATCGGCAACGACCGCCGCCGGTGGGACATCCACGCCGTGTTCGTGCCCGAGCAGCACATCGACATCGAGGCCGAGTCCGCCCGGCTGCGCGCGGTCATGGACGAGATCGGTTGCGTCAACATCTTCCTCTCCGAGGGCGCGGGCGTGGCCGACATCGTCGCCGAGCTCGAGGCCTCCGGCCAGGAGGTGCCACGCGACCCGTTCGGCCACGTCAAGCTCGACAAGGTCAACCCGGGGCAGTACTTCGCGCAGACGTTCGCCGAGAAACTCGGGGCGCAGAAGTCGATGGTGCAGAAGTCGGGGTACTTCTCTCGTTCGGCGGCCGCCAACGAGACCGACCTGGCGCTGATCAAGCAGTGCACGGATCACGCGGTTGACGCGGCGCTGGCCGGTGAGTCGGGCGTCGTCGGGCAGGACGAGGAGCGCGGCAACGAACTGCGGACCATCGAGTTCGAGCGCATCGCCGGGCACAAGGCCTTCGACGCGGACGTCGACTGGTTCACCGCGATCCTCGACGACATCGGGCAGACGCACTGACCCCGAACTTCCCGGAGCGCGGATCGGTCGCCATCGTCGGTGCCGGCCGGGTCGGCACGGCGTTGGCCGCCGCCCTGCGCGCCGCCGGATGGTCGGTCGACGGCCCGACCGGACGAGGCTCCGACCCGTCGGCCGACATCGTGCTGCTGTGCGTGCCCGACGCCCAGATCGCCGCGGCGGCGGCCGCCGTGACCCCGCGGGCCGGGCGTCTCGTCGGGCATTGCTCCGGCGCGACCGGGCTCGACGTCCTCGCCCCGCACGAGGCGTTCAGCCTCCACCCGCTCATGACCGTCCCGCGCACCGGAGCGCAGTTCGCCGGAGTCACCGCGGCCGTCGCCGGATCGACCGCCCACGCCCAGGACGTGGCCACCGACCTCGCGCTGGCGCTGGACATGCGGCCCACCCCGATCGCCGACGCCGACCGGGTGGCGTACCACGCAGCGGCCTCGATCGCCTCGAACTTCCTCCTCACCCTCGAGGACCTGGCCGAACGACTCTCCGCCACCGCCGGCCTGCCACGTGACCGGCTCGTGCCGATCGTGCGCGCGACGGTCGAGAACTGGGCCGAGACCGGGGCAGCGCCGTCGCTGACCGGGCCGGTGGCGCGCGGCGATGAGAGTACGATTCTTCGTCAACGCGCTGTTGTCGCACAGCGCAGCCCACAGGATCTGGAGCTGTTCGACGCCCTGGTCGCCGCCACCCGTCGGCTCGCCGGTCGTCGGGAGGAGAACTGATGCAGACGGTGCACACCGTCCACGCCCTGCGTGAGGTCGTCGCGACGGCCCGGGCCGCGGGGCAACGGATCGGCTTCGTGCCGACGATGGGGGCCCTGCACGAGGGGCACCTGTCACTGATCCGGGCGGCCAGAGCCGCCTGCGACCTCGTCGTCATCTCCGTGTTCGTCAACCCCACCCAGTTCAACGAGGCCGCCGACCTCGCCGCCTACCCGCGCGATCCCGCCCGGGACGCCGACCTCGCCGCCGGTGCCGGCGCCGATCTCCTGTTCCTGCCCGAGGTCGAGGAGATGTACCCCGACGGCTTCGCCACGACCATCAGCGTGCGCGGTGTCAGCGAACCCTTCGAGGGCGCCCAGCGCGGCGCCACCCACTTCGACGGCGTCGCGACCGTGGTGGCCAAACTCCTCATCGCCGTCGGCCCCGACGCCGCCTACTTCGGCCAGAAGGACGCCCAACAGGTCGCCGTCGTCACGCGGCTCGTACTCGACCTGGGCCTGCCGGTCGAGATCGTCGCGGTACCGACCATGCGCGAACCCGACGGGCTGGCCATGTCGAGCCGCAACACCCGCCTCGCCCCGACCGACCGGCACCAGGCGCTCGCCCTCAAGGCGGGTCTCGACGCGGTCGCCACGGCCCTGGCAGAGGGGGCCGATCCGCGCTCCGCCGAACGGGCCGGCGTGGCCGTCATGCGCGAGCGTGGGGTCGACCCGGAATATCTCGATGTTGTGAATCCAGCCACGTTTGCCCCCGCAGAGGGAACGAACACCCCCACTCTTGTCGTTACGGCAGCCAGAGTCGGACCGGTCCGGCTCCTCGACAATCTGCTCATCCCGCCGACAACCCTCATTTCGGAGAAGAACGTCTGATGCAGCGCACCATGCTCAAGTCCAAGATCCACCGCGCGACCGTCACCGACGCCGACCTGCATTACGTCGGTTCCATCACTATCGACCCCGACCTGCTTGAGGCCGCGGACATCTGCGAGTTCGAGCAGGTTGCGGTCGTCAACGTCGACAACGGGGCCCGCTTCGAGACCTACACCATCCTCGGGGAGCGCGGCAGCGGCCAGATGAAGGTCAACGGCGCGGCCGCCCGCCTCGTCGCCCGTGGCGACACGATCATCGTCATCTCCTATGCCCAGTACGACCGCGCCGAGATGGCCGACTACGAGCCCGTCGTCGTCCACGTCGAGGCGGGCACCAACGCGATCATCGACGTCGACGCCGAGGTCAGCACGCTGCTGACCAGTTCGGCGCGGTGACCGGGCGGTGTCCACCCGCCCACGACCCGATGCCCGCCCCCGCACGACGCTCCCGGGCCTGAGGGCGAAGAAGCAGGCAGGGGAGAAGGTCGTCATGGTCACGGCCTACGACTACCCGGCGGCGTTGGCGGCCGATGAGGCCGGCATCGACCTGGTCCTCGTCGGTGACTCCGGCGCGATGACCGTGCTCGGCTACGATTCGACGGTCCCGGTGTCCGTCGAGGAGATGCTCATGCTCACCGCGGCCGTGCGTCGCGGCCTGACGAGCGCGTTCCTCGTCGCCGATCTGCCCTTCGGGTCGTACGAGATCAGCGACGCCCAGGCCGTCGCCACGGCGCTCCGGTTCGTCAAGGAGGCCGGCGCGGACGCGGTCAAGCTCGAGGGCGGCGCGCCGATGCAGATCGCCCGGGTCGAGGCGATCATCGCGGCAGGTATCCCGGTCATGGGCCACGTCGGGCTGACCCCGCAGACCGCCACGGCGCTGGGTGGGTACAAGGCCCAGGGCCGCTCGGCCGCCGCCGCCCAACGGGTCACGCAGGAGGCGCTCGCGCTCCAGGCCGCCGGCTGCTTCGCGATCGTGTTCGAGGCCATCCCCGCCGATCTGTCGGCCGAGGTCATGCCGGCCATGGACACGGCCGTCATCATCGGCATCGGGGCCGGAGCGTCGACCGACGGCCAGGTGCTCGTCTTCCACGATCTCCTGGGTCTGGGCAGCGGGGGAGCAGCCAAGTTCGTCAAGCGGTACGCCGATCTGCACACCGCCACGCTCGAGGGGCTGGAGGCCTACGCGAGCGAGGTGCGCGCGGGCTCCTACCCGGCGGCCGAGCACACCTACGCCATGGATCCGCAGGAGCTGTCCGCCTTCCGGGCCTGGCACGCCGGGCGATGACACGGCCGGAGCGCGGTTGGGGCAGGATCGTCGTATGCGCCTGATCTTCGTCCGCCACGGCCAGACCCCCTCGAACGTCCAGCACCTGCTCGACACCGCCGTGCCCGGCCCGGGCCTGACCGAGCTCGGGCGCGAGCAGGCCGCAGCCCTGCCGGAGGCGTTCACCGGCATCGATCTGTCCGCGATCTACGTCTCCGACCTCATCCGAACCCACGAGACCGCCGCGGCGTTGGCGGCCGCGCGGGGGCTCTCCCCGATCGAGCGGGGTGGGCTGCGCGAGATCTCGGCCGGGGACTTCGAGATGAGCGGCACGTTCGAGGCCATCAGCGCCTACCACGAGGCCACCGGGGCGTGGGTCAGCGGCGACCTCGACGTGCGCCTGCCCGGTGGTGAGGACGGGCACGAGGTGCTGGGCCGGTTCGACGAGGTCGTCAGTGAGATCTGCGGCAACGGTCACGACACCGTCGCGGTGGTCTCGCACGGAGCGGTGCTGCGCACGTGGGTCGGGGCGCGCGCGACGAACATCTCGGCGGACTTCATCGCCACCAACTTCCTGAGCAACACCGGGGTGATCGTCGTCGAGGGCACCTTCGGGCAGGAGTGGCGCACCCTCATGTGGGACGGGAACCCGATCGGCGGCTTCCCGTACGACGACGCCCACGACGGACCGGCCGGTGACAGCTTCCGGAGTCTGTGGCGCGGCAACGGCAGCCGCCTGGGCGTCAGTGCCGCGGCGGATGAGGCCGAACGTTTCGGCGGCTGAGCCCACGGCGCTCCGAATCGCGGTATCAGGTCACCGCGCCGGACCGACGCTCTCGAAGATCCACCGCACATAGGCCGGCTCGGCGCTGCTGATCGGCAGGACCAGAATGCAGGGCACGTCGTACGGATGATCGCGCTTGATCCGCGTGGTGACCTTCTCGGCCATCGCGGACGTCGTGTGCAGCGCGGCGCGGCCCTCCTCGGCGTGCTCCACGACCCCCTCCCACCGGTAGGACGAGCGGATGTCACTGACCTGACCGCAGGCGATGAGACCCTCGGCGACGAGGTCGGGGATCAGGGCGCCGATGTACCCGGGCGGTCCCGTCACGACGATCTCCACGACCGCGGGCTGCACGGTCAACACTCTCCGGACGATCACGACTCCTCCTTCTTGCGGGCGGGCGAGACCCCGACCTCACCGTGCTCCGACTCATGGGTCACGCCTTCGACAAGACCGACGGTCAAGGATGTCAGAACCCTCCCGCCCGCGCGGCGATGGGCAAGGCCGTCGTCGGTCTCGGCGACGAGGCCGCACGAGGTTCTCCTTTGCTGGGGACTCATCGATCCTGTCGGCCGCCTGGCAACGCCCGGCCAACCGTTGGCCGAACAGGCCGTGACAACTACGTGAATAAGGCGATCTCCGTGCAGTTGCCCCGAAGGTCACACCTTCGACAAGGTGGCTACGCAAAGGTCATGAAACCCCTCCGGGCACCGCGGCGACGGGCACACTGGGGGCTCCGGACCCACCCGACCAGGAGGCCAGCCGTGTCCGTTACCGTGCGAGACAACCCCGACAAGAGCCGATTCGAGGTGCTGCTCGACGACGAGGTCGCCGGGTTCATCGACTACTCGATCGCCGATGGGCGCATCACGATGATCCACACCGAGGTTGACCCGAAGTTCAACGGCCGCGGACTCGGCCGCGAACTCGTGACCTACGCCCTCGAGGACGCCCGCCGGCGCCATCTCGGCGTCGTGCCGGTCTGCCCCTACGTGCGCCGGACCATCGCGAAGAACCCCGAGCAGTACCTCGACCTGGTCCCGGCCGACCAGCGGGCGCGCTTCGACCTCCCGGCGGCCGACGGCGACGCGGAGCCCGCCGCGGTGTCGTGACGCGCGTTCACGTCATCGGCACCGGCGGCACGATCGCCTCACGCTCCGGGGGTGCCGGGGGCGGGGCCGTGGCCGCCGATGCCGTGACCGACGTCCTCGAGACGTCCGCGCCACCGACGGGCATCGACGTCACCGCGGAGGACCTGCTCTCCCAGGGCAGTTTCCGGCTGACCTTGGCCGACCTGCGGCGGATCGCCCAGGCGGCCGTGACGCGGGCGGCCGATCCCGACATCGACGGCGTGGTCGTCACGCACGGCACGGACACGATGGAGGAGAGCGCCTTCCTCGTCGACCTCGTCAACGACACGGACACGCCCGTGGTGTTCACCGGAGCGCAGCGCGCAGCCGACCACGCGGACACCGACGGTCCGCGCAACCTGCGCCACTCCGTCGCGGTCGCCGCCGATCCGCGCTGCCGGGGGTTGGGGGCGATGGTCTGCTTCGACGGTCGGGTGCAGGGCGCTCGCGGTGTGCGCAAGGCCCACACGATGGCCAGCCAGCCCTTCGCGGGCGGTGCCCTCGTGGGGGAGTTTCGCGGCGACGAGTTCGATCTGAGCGCTCGGCCGGCGCGGCCGACACCCCGGCCACTGCCCGGAGCGTCGTTCGACGAGACCCGGGTCGACATCGTCGTCGCGTATCCGGGCTCCGATCCTGAGGATCTGCGTGTGGCCCGCAGCCGAGGGGCTGTGGGCGTGGTCCTGGCCGGCACCGGGGTGGGCAACGCCGGACCGGGCTACGCCGAGGCGGTGGCCGACCTCGTGGCCTCGGGGATCGCCGTGGTGCTGAGTTCGCGGGTGATGGCCGGGCCGGTGCTGGGCGTGTACGGCCGCGGCGGTGGTGTCGATCTGTTGGCCGCGGGCGCGACCAGCGCCGGCCACCTCAATCCCTTCCAGTCGCGAATCCTCGCGGCCGTGCTGCTGTCCTCCGGACCGTCGTTGACGGATTTTGCGGCGGAGTTCAGCCGATTGCGGTAGCCGGCGCCGGCGGTCGATCGATCAGCGGACGATCACCTTTCCCATCATGCCCATGCCGTCGTGCAGGGCGCAGATGTAGTGGAACGTGCCCTTCTTGTTGAACGTCACGGTGAACGTGCTGGGCAGCGGGCCCGATCCCGGCGGCAGCAGGATGCCCGAGCTCAGGTCACCGCCGGTGAAGTTCGCCGGGTTGCCGACGCGCTGGAACGGGTTGGCCGGTTCCTGGCCGAACGTGACGGTGTGCGGGATGTCCGCGTGGTTCATCGCCATGTCGAACGTGACCTTCTCACCCTTGTGGATGCGCACGGTCGGGCGGATGAATCGCATGACCAGGGCCTTCTCGTTGGCGGCACCGACGAACACGTGGTGCTTGGTCGCCATGGACTGAGCGTGGGCCTTGGCCTGGTGGCCGGCGGCCAGGGCGATGGCCTTCTCCTTGTTGGCCTGGGCGTTGTACTGCTGCTGGGAGAACGGGTACGCGGTACCCGCGGCCCGCACATGCACGGTGCCCATCATCATCTGGCCGTGGACGTAGCAGACGTACTGGTAGTCACCGGGGCCGGTGAACGTGAGGCTGTACTTCATCACCTCACCGGGGTCGGTCGACATGATGCCGGAGTTGCGGAACTGACCCGGGGCGCTGATGGTCGTGTCCGGGGTGGGCGTGACCATGTACGCCAGGGACGGGTCGCCGGGGTTGAACGGCACGATCGGGGTCTGGGCGTTGAAGAAGCTGACGGTGTGGATCTCGGCGGCGTTGGCATTCCAATGCACCGTGTCACCGGTGTTGTTCCAGATCTCCTTGGGACCGAAGGCCATGCCCTGGATGCCCATGTTGTGGGATTCCTGGCCGACCTGGACGGTCCACGAACGAGCCGTGGGGGTGGCTGCCGTGGCCGTTGCCGGGCCCAGGCCGGTGGAGACGAGGAGCGCGGCGAACAGCAGGCCGAGCATTCTCAGGAGTGCGGAGTGTGCGCGAGGAATTGCTGCGTGAGTAAACATCCCAAAGGTCCTTCTGGGAGAGGCACGAGGTGGCGCCGGTGGGTGAGGACCCAGACGGCGGGACTGCGGGCAGGTGGGCGCGGGGACGACCGGGCCTACTGGCGCTGGAGCGAGAGGTCAGGGGACCGTCATCGGCTAGGTGGCGTGATCCACGTCACCCATGGTGCGCCCGTGACCGTTCCGTTGTCATCAGGTTGGCGAAGATGACTTCCTGCCGGGCCGTACCGTGTTCTCGGGGCGATGGGCTCCACGACCTTCGAGAAGGCGAACCATGATCCTTCGCATGCCGACCACGCGCTCCCAGACGCGAGCGAAACGGCGCTCCCTGGCGGCACAGTTGTCCGCGCCCGTCCGCTCGTTCCTGCACACGGAGGCCGGTGGCGCGGGCATTCTTCTCGCCGCCACCGCCCTGGCCCTGGCGTGGGCCAACTCGCCGTGGTCGGGCGTGTACTTCCGGCTCTGGTCGACGCCGGCGGCGATCTCCCTGGGGCCGTGGAACCTGTCGATGAGTCTGGGCCACTGGGTCAACGACGGCCTGATGGCCCTGTTCTTCTTCGTCATCGGCCTCGAGGTGCGGCGGGAGTTCTCGGTCGGCGAGTTGACCAACCCGCGGCGTGCGGCCATCCCCATGGTTGCGGCCCTGGGCGGCCTGATCCTGCCCGCCCTGATCTATCTCGCGTTCCTCCCCTCGGGGGACGCGTCGGCCGGGTGGGGCGTGGTCATCGGCACCGACACCGCGTTCATGCTCGGCGCCCTGGCGGTGGTCGGCCCGACCTTCGCGACGCAACTACGCATCTTCCTGTTGACCCTGACGGTCATCGACGACATCGTCGCGGTCAGCGTCATCGGCCTGTTCTACAGCGACGCCCTCGACGTGACCGCGCTCCTGATCATGCTGGTCTTCGCCGTCGCCATGGGCGTCATGAGCCGGATCGGCGTGTGGCAGTCGGCCCCGTACATCCTCGTCGGGTTGGCGATGTGGCTCGCCACGCTGCAGGCGGGTCTGCACGCCTCGATCGCCGGCATGCTCGGCGGGCTGCTCGTCGGGGCGACCGCCCCGGCCCGCGAGGACGTTGAGGGTGCCGCGAAACGGTTTCGCGCCTTCCGCCAATCGCCCGATGTGGAGGTCGGCCACTCCGCACGCCTCGGGCTGGTCCGGGCCGTGTCGGTCAACGAACGCCTCCAGCTCAACCTGCACCCATGGACGAGTTTCGTCATCGTCCCGCTCTTCGCCCTGGCCAACGCCGGCGTCGATCTACGTCACGGCGTGCTCCAGGACGCCCTGACCTCCACGGTGACGTGGGCCGTCGTCGTCGCACTCGTCGTCGGCAAGTTTCTCGGGATCGGGCTGACGTCGGTGGCCGCGGTGCGCGCCCGTCTGGGGCAGTTGCCGATCGGTGTCGGCTTCGGTCACGTCTTCGGCGGTGCCGCGCTCTCGGGCATCGGCTTCACGGTGTCGCTGCTCATCATCGGGCTGGCGTTCACCGACCAGCGTCTGCGCAACGAGGCCACCGTCGGTGTGCTCATCGCGGCCGTGGTCGCCACTGCGCTGGGCTGGGCCGTCTTCCGCATCGCCGCGCGGTGGGGACAGACCGACGCCGATCTGCCGCGCCGGCTGGACCGTGGCGTCGACACCGCGACCGACCACGTTCAGGGCCCCAACGACGCTCCGCTGACCCTCGTCGAGTACGGCGACTTCGAGTGCCCGTTCTGCGCGCGCACGACCGGGGTCATCGACGAACTTCAGGAGCGATTCGGCGCCGACCTGCGGTATGTCTTCCGGCATCTGCCGCTGGTCGACGTGCATCCGCATGCCGAGGTCGCCTCCCGCGCGGCCGAGGCTGCCGGCGCGCAGGGCCGCTTCTGGGAGATGCACGACGTGCTCTTCGCCCACCAGGACGAGCTCGAGTACGAGGACCTCGCCGGGTACGCCGCCGACATCGGTCTGGACGTCGAGGAGTTCCTGCGCGATCTCGACTCACCGGAGGTGGCGGCCCGGGTGCGGGTCGACGTCGCGAGCGCGGAGGCGAGCGGGGCGCGCGGGACCCCGACGTTCTTCATCGGCGAGGCCCGCCACACCGGCCCGCACGACACGGAAACCCTCGCCACCG
>NZ_BCRE01000152.1 GCF_001552435.1 Kribbia dieselivorans NBRC 106261 | reverse complement strand
CCGCGGTGACCGCGGCCAGGCCCAGCAGGGTCAGGGCGCGCCCGCCGCCGAGAGCACCGAGGCCGCCCCGGCTGCCGCGGTGAGCACTGAGGAGCAGTCCTGACATGTTGATTCCTCGTCGAGTCAAGCACCGCAAGCAGCACCACCCGGGTCGCTCCGGTATGTCCAAGGGCGGCAACGCGATCTCGTTCGGTGAGTTCGGCCTCCAGGCCCTCGAGCCGGCGTACGTGACGAACCGCCAGATCGAGGCGGCTCGTATCGCGATGACCCGCTACATGAAGCGTGGTGGAAAGGTCTGGATCAACATCTACCCGGACCGCCCGCTGACCAAGAAGCCGGCTGAGACCCGCATGGGTTCCGGTAAGGGCTCGCCCGAGTGGTGGGTCGCCAACGTCAAGCCGGGTCGCATGCTGTTCGAGGTGTCCGGCGTTTCCGAAGAGACCGCGCGCGAGGCCATGCGCCTGGCGATGCACAAGCTGCCGATGAAGTGCCGCTTCGTCGCGCGTGAGGGTGGTGACATCTGATGGCCCTCGGTTCGAAGGACCTGACCCCCAAGGACCTGCGTGGCATGGACGACGACAAGCTCGTCGAGCAGCTGCGCACCGCCAAGGAGGAGCTGTTCAACCTGCGGTTCCAGTCCGCCACCGGCCAGCTGGAGAACAACAGCCGGCTGCGTGCGGTCCGCAAGGACATCGCCCGCATCTACACCGTCATGCGCGAGCGCGAGCTCGGCATCACCCAGGTCGAAGAGGTGGCCAAGTGAGCGAGAACAGCAACACGCCCGCGGTGGCGACGGAGCGCAACGAGCGCAAGACCCGTCAGGGTTACGTCGTCTCCGACAAGATGGACAAGACCGTCGTGGTCGAGGTCGAGGACCGCGTCAAGCACGCGCTGTACAGCAAGGTCCTGCGCCGCTCCTCGAAGGTCAAGGCGCACGACGAGCAGAACAGCTGCGGTGTCGGTGACCGGGTCCTGATCATGGAGACCCGTCCGATCTCGGCCACCAAGCGGTGGCGCGTCGTTCAGATCATCGAGAAGGCCAAGTAAGCCTCGCTCACCCGACGAGGTGACCCACCCGGGTCGGCTCGTCACCCAGACCAATTGGTTCGGCAAGGCTCACGACCCGTGAGAACCGGCTCGACGACAGGAGTTCAAGAGTGATCCAGCAGGAGTCGCGACTGCGCGTCGCCGACAACACCGGTGCAAAGGAGATCCTTTGCATCCGCGTGCTCGGCGGCTCGGGTCGCCGGTATGCCGGTATCGGCGACACGATCGTCGCCACGGTCAAGGACGCCATCCCTGGTGGCAACGTGAAGAAGGGTGACGTCGTCAAGGCCGTCATCGTGCGCACCACCAAGGAGCGTCGTCGTCCCGACGGCAGCTACATCAAGTTCGACGAGAACGCCGCGGTCATCCTCAAGAATGATGGAGACCCGCGCGGTACCCGCATCTTCGGCCCCGTGGGCCGCGAGCTGCGCGACAAGAAGTTCATGAAGATCATCTCGCTGGCGCCGGAGGTGCTCTGACCCATGGCCAAGATGACGATCAAGAAGGGTGACCTCGTCCAGGTCCTCACGGGCAAGGACAAGTCCAAGCAGGGCAAGGTCATCGCCGTCCACACCGAGACCGAGAAGGTCACGGTCGAGGGCGTCAACCGCGTCACGCGGCACACCAAGGCCGGTGTCGGTGGCCAGGCCGGTGGCCTGGTCGTCCAGGAGGCGCCGATCCACGTGAGCAACGTCGCGATCGTCGACCCGGAGGACGGGAAGCCGACCCGCGTCAAGATCCGCGAGGAGAAGGTCGAGCGTGACGGCCGCGAGAAGACGGTGCGCGTGCGCGTGTCGGCCCGTACCGGTAAGGACCTGTGAGCATGACTGAGACCACCATCGAGAAGGTGACCCCGCGCCTGAAGACGCGGTACCACGACGAGATCAAGTCGACCCTGCAGTCGGAGTTCAACTTCGGCAACGTCATGCAGGTCCCCGGCGTCGTCAAGGTCGTCGTGAACATGGGTGTCGGTGACGCCGCCAAGGACAGCAAGATCATCGAGGGTGCGGTGCGTGACCTGACCGCCATCACCGGTCAGCGTCCGGCCATCACCAAGGCCCGCAAGTCCATCGCGCAGTTCAAGCTGCGCGAGGGCATGCCGATCGGCTGCCACACGACGCTCCGCGGCGACCGTATGTGGGAGTTCCTCGACCGCCTCGTCACCATCGCCCTGCCGCGTATCCGCGACTTCCGCGGGCTGAGCCCGAAGCAGTTCGACGGCCGCGGCAACTACACGTTCGGCCTCAACGAGCAGTCCATGTTCCACGAGATCGACCAGGACAAGATCGACCGCGTCCGGGGTATGGACATCACCGTGGTCACCACCGCGGCCAACGACGACGAGGGACGTGCGCTGCTGCGGGCGCTCGGCTTCCCGTTCAAGGAGAACTGACATGGCGAAGACCGCCCTCATCCAGAAGGCCAACAAGAAGCCGAAGTTCGCCGTTCGCGCCTACACGCGCTGCCAGCGCTGCGGCCGGCCGCACTCGGTCTACCGCAAGTTCGGTCTGTGCCGCGTCTGCCTGCGCGAGATGGCCCACCGTGGCGAGCTGCCCGGCGTGACCAAGTCGAGCTGGTGACCCTTCCGGGTTCACCACCTGCGGCCGCTGCCGGCGGCCACCCCACGTACCACCACCACACACGTTCTACAGCGCAGGTCGCCCCGATCCAGGGGTGAAACCGCGGTGAGAGAGGGCAGAAGAGCCCATGACCATGACAGATCCCATTGCGGACATGTTGACCCGCGTGCGTAACGCCAATTCGGCGCACCACGACGACGTCTCCATGCCGTACTCCAAGCTCAAGGCGCACATCGCGGAGATCCTCCAGGCGGAGGGGTACATCGCGAACTGGTCCGTCGCCGACGCCGAGGTGGGTCAGACCCTGACCATCAACCTCAAGTACGGCCCGAACCGGGAGCGTTCCATCGCCGGCATGCGCCGCGTGTCCAAGCCGGGCCTGCGCGTGTACGCGAAGTCCACCAACCTGCCGAAGGTGCTCGGTGGCCTGGGCGTGGCGATCATCTCCACGTCCTCCGGCCTCCTGACCGACCGTCAGGCCGAATCCAAGGGTGTGGGCGGGGAAGTCCTCGCCTACGTCTGGTAAGGGAGAGCTGACATGTCGCGTATTGGTCGACTTCCCGTCACCATCCCCAGCAACGTCACCGTGGCGATCGACGGTCAGACCGTCAACGTCAAGGGGCCGAAGGGCGAACTGAGCCACACCGTCGCCGCGCCGATCACGGTCGAGCAGGCGGACGGCACCATCACGGTGTCGCGTCCGGACGACGAGCGGACCTCGCGTTCGCTCCACGGTCTGACCCGCACCCTGATCAACAACATGGTCGTCGGCGTCACCGAGGGCTACACCAAGAAGCTCGAGATCCACGGCACGGGTTACCGCGTCCTGGCCAAGGGCTCGAACCTCGAGTTCGCCCTGGGCTACTCGCACCCGATCGTCGTCGAGCCCCCGGCCGGCATCACCTTCGCCGTCGAGAACCAGACGCGCTTCTCGGTGCAGGGCATCGACAAGCAGCTCGTCGGTGAGGTCGCCGCCAACATCCGCAAGCTGCGCAAGCCCGACCCGTACAAGGCCAAGGGTGTGCGCTACGAGGGTGAGCACATCCGTCGCAAGGTCGGAAAGGCTGGTAAGTAAGCGATGGCACGCATCGTCAAGCGTCCGAAGTCCAAGAGCGCTGCCCGCGGTCGTCGTCACCTGCGCGTGCGCAAGCGCGTCATCGGTACCGCCGCTCGGCCGCGTCTGGTCGTGTCGCGTTCGTCGCGTCACGTCTTCGTCCAGGTCGTCGACGACACCGTCGGCAAGACCGTCGCCTCGGCCTCGACCATGGAGGCCGACCTGCGCGCCTTCGACGGCGACAAGACCGCTCGCGCCAAGCGGGTCGGTGAGCTCGTCGCCGAGCGCGCCAAGGCCGCCGGCGTCGAGGCCGTCGTCTTCGACCGTGGCGGCAACCGCTACCACGGCCGCGTTGCGGCCATCGCCGACGGCGCCCGCGAGGGTGGGTTGGCCCTGTGATGACCACCGTCAAGACTGAGATGAGGAACATCTGATGCCCGGACAGCAGCGTCGAGGCACTGGCGCCGCCGGTGGCAACGAGCGCGGTCAGGACCGCAACGACCGCCGCGGCGGAGGCCGCGACGGCGGTCGTGGCGGTCGCGACAACCAGCGCGAGCAGTCGCAGTACGAAGAGCGCGTCGTCACGATCAACCGTGTCGCCAAGGTCGTCAAGGGTGGTCGTCGCTTCAGCTTCACCGCCCTGGTCGTCGTCGGTGACGGGGACGGCACCGTCGGTGTCGGCTACGGCAAGGCCAAGGAGGTGCCCGCGGCGATCGCCAAGGGTGTCGAGGAGGCCAAGAAGGCGTTCTTCAAGGTGCCCCGCATCCAGGGCACCATCCCGCACCCGGTGCAGGGCGAGGCCGCGGCCGGTGTCGTCATGCTCCGCCCGGCCGCTCCGGGTACCGGTGTCATCGCCGGTGGCCCGGTCCGCGCCGTGCTCGAGTGCGCCGGTATCCACGATGTGCTGTCCAAGTCCCTGGGCTCGGACAACGCCATCAACATCGTCCACGCGACGGTCGAGGCCCTGCGTGGCCTGGAGCGTCCGGAGGCCGTGGCCGCCCGCCGTGGCCTTCCGCTGGACCAGGTGGCCCCGGCTGCGCTCCTGCGTGCCCAGGCCGCCGGCCAGGCCGAGGCCGCGGCGAAGGCTGCCGAGAAGGCCGCCGACAGCGCTGCGAAGGCAGGTGCCTGATGCGTCTCAAGGTGACCCAGACCCGTTCCGAGATCGGTGGCAAGCAGAACCAGCGCGAGACGCTGCGCAGCCTCGGTCTGAAGCGCATCGGCGACGTCGTCGTCAAGGAGGACCGTCCCGAGATCCGCGGGATGGTCAAGACGGTGGCCCACCTCGTCGCCGTCGAGGAGGTTGACTGATCATGGCTGAGGCCAAGAAGACCGAGCAGGAGGTCGCCGAGGGCCACGCGCTCAAGGTGCACCACCTGCGCCCGGCCCCCGGTGCCAAGACCGCCAAGACCCGTGTGGGTCGCGGTGAAGGCTCCAAGGGCAAGACCGCCGGTCGCGGTACCAAGGGTACGAAGGCTCGTTACCAGGTGCCGGACCGCTTCGAGGGTGGTCAGACGCCGCTGCACATGCGTCTGCCCAAGCTCCGCGGCTTCAAGAACCCGTTCAAGGTCGAGTACCAGGTCGTGAACCTGGACAAGATCGCCGCCCTCTACCCCGAGGGTGGGGCCGTGACGGTCGACGACCTCGTGGCCAAGGGCGCCGTGCGCAAGGGCCACAAGGTCAAGGTGCTCGGCACCGGCGACATCGCCGTCAAGGTCGATGTCACCGTGGACGCGTTCTCCGGTTCCGCGAAGGAGAAGATCGAGGCCGCAGGCGGCTCGATCGCCGGCGCCTGACCGCGCTCCCTCTGCACGCACCACCTGACGCCGCAGCGCTGATCCCCATGGGAACGGCGCTGCGGCGTCGGTCGTTGCTGGGCAGGATGCGCGCGCACCCCGGGTGCCGCGATACATTGACACGAATCGTCGAATCACCCACGGCTGAAGATGGGCCGTGCCGACTGGAGGACCAGTGCTCAGCTCATTCGGCCAGGCGTTCCGCACGCCCGACCTGCGCAAGAAGCTGCTGTTCACCCTGGGGATCATCATCCTGTTCCGCATGGGCAGTGTGATCCCGACCCCGGGTGTCAGCTATGCCGCTGTCCAGGCGTGCCTGGCCGGTGCGCCGGAGGACGCCAACAGCTTCCTCGGCCTGGCGAACCTCTTCAGTGGTGGTGCGCTGCTCCAGTTGTCGATCTTCGCGCTCGGCATCATGCCGTACATCACGGCGAGCATCATCGTGCAGCTGCTGACCGTGGTCATCCCGCGGTTCGAGACCCTCAAGAAGGAGGGGCAGCAGGGCCAGACGAAGCTGACGCAGTACACGCGCTACCTGACCATCGGTCTGGCCGTGCTCCAGGCGTCCACGCTGATCACCTTCGCGCGCAACCCGGAGAACCTCTTCGGCCCCCAGTGCACGAACATCCTCTACCGCGACGACGTCGCGACGATCGTCATCATGGTGCTGACCATGACCGCCGGTACGGGGCTGGTCATGTGGCTCGGTGAGCTCATCACTGACAAGGGTGTCGGCAACGGCATGTCGCTGCTGATCTTCACCTCCATCGCCGCGACCTTCCCGTCGTCGCTGTGGACGATCCGTCAGCAGCAGGGCTGGGGCACCTTCGCGTTCGTCATCGCGATGGGCCTGGTCATCATCGCCATCGTCGTGTTCGTCGAGCAGTCGCAACGACGCATTCCGGTGCAGTACGCCAAGCGCATGGTCGGTCGGCGCATGTACGGCGGGACGTCGACGTACATCCCGCTCAAGGTCAACATGGCCAACGTCATCCCGATCATCTTCGCCAGTTCGCTGATCTCGCTGCCGATGATGGCCAGCCAGTTCCGGCGCAGCCCCACCGGTGACAACCCGTCGTGGGTCGACTGGGTCGACCGCTACCTGGTGCGTGGCGACCACCCGGTCTACATGGCGATCTACGTCACGCTCATCCTCTTCTTCACGTTCTTCTACGTTTCCATTACCTTCGAGCCGGACGAAGTCGCCGACAACATGAAGAAGTACGGTGGCTTCATTCCGGGTATTCGCGCCGGGCGACCCACGGCCGAGTACCTGCGTTACGTGCTCAACCGGATCACCGTCGTAGGTGCGATCTACCTGGCGTTGGTCTCGCTCATCCCATTGGTGGCGCTGTCCCTCTTCGGCGCCAATCAGAACTTCCCGTTCGGTGGCACGTCCATCCTCATCATGGTTGGCGTGGGCCTGGAGACGGTGAAGCAGATCGAGTCCCAGCTCCAACAGCACAAGTACGAAGGGTTCCTCCGCTGATGCGTTTGATCATCTTCGGCGCCCCCGGCGCCGGCAAGGGTACGCAGGCCTCCCGCATCGCCGAGCGCTACGGCGTTCCGGCCATCTCCACGGGCGACATCTTCCGCGCCAACATCAAGAACAACACCGAGTTGGGCCAGCAGGTCAAGGCGATCACCGCCGCCGGCAACCTCGTGCCGGACGACGTGACCAACGCCATCGTCGAGGACCGACTGGCCCAGGACGACGCCCAGGGCGGTTTCCTGCTCGACGGTTACCCGCGCACCGCCGCCCAGGTGCACGCCCTTGACGCGATGCTCGCGAAGAAGGACAACTCCATCGACAAGGTGCTCATGCTCACCGTCGACAACGAGGAGATCGTCACCCGTCTGCTCAAGCGCGCCGAGATCGAGGGTCGCGCCGACGACACCGAGGAGGTCGTGCGCGAGCGGCTGAACGTCTATGCCCGCGAGACCCAGCCGCTGGCCGAGGTCTTCGCCACACGGCACCTGCTCGTCGAGGTCGACGGCATGGGTGAGGTCGACGACGTCACGGCGCGCATCTTCGCCGCCCTCGACCCGATCCACGCCGCGAAGGGCTGACGCGCGCTTGCTCGGACTCGGCCGCAACCGTCTGCCCTCGCGGACCCCGGAGCAACTCGCCGCCATGCGCGTGGCGGGTCTGCTCACGGGCCGCACCCTCGCGATGCTTGAGGCTGAGCTCACGCCGGGGATGACCACCCTGGACCTCGACCGGTTGGCCGAGGCGTTCATCCGTGACCACGGGGGGATCCCCAACTTCCAGCTCGTCGATGGCTACGAACACACGCTGTGTACGTCGGTCAACGAGCAGATCGTGCACGGGATCCCGTCGTCGTCCGTCGTGCTGCGTGAGGGTGACCTGCTCTCGATCGACTGCGGTGCCGAGGTCGACGGCTGGAACGGCGACAGCGCGGTGACGTTGTTCGTCGGTGGCCGTGCGGCGGCTCGACCGGAGGATGTGCTCCTCTCCGACGCCACGGAGGCCAGCATGTGGGCCGGCATCGCGGCGATGCGGGTGGGTGGGCGACTCAACGACATCGGAGCGGCGATCGAGGACAGCATCGTCGAAGCCGGCCGGCGCGATGGCCACGAGTACGGCATCGTGCAGGACTATGTCGGTCACGGGATCGGGGAGTCGATGCACCTCGAGCCGCAGGTGTTCAACTACCGGATCCGGCAGCGTGGCCCGGCTCTGCCCGTGGGCGCGACGCTGGCGATCGAGCCGATGATCACCTGGGGCAACCAGGCCAATCACGTGCTCGCCGACGAGTGGACCGTCGTGACCGACGATCGCCAGCGCGCCTCCCATTGGGAGCACAGTGTGGCCACGACCGAGGGCGGCGTCACCGTGCTCACGGCCATCGACGGCGGGGTCGAACGACTCTCCGCGTTGGGCGTGCCCGTCGTGAGCCTGGACTGAGTGAATCTCGACCGAGGTCTTACGCCCCCAGGCCGATGACCTTCGTGTAGAGATGCGACGCCAGTCCGTACTCCGTGTCGTTGGCCATGGCGACGACCTCGTCGACGTCGGAGTAGACCGTCACCGGGGCCATCGGGCCGAAGGTCTCCTCGCGGTAGATGAGCATCTCGGGCGTGACGTCGGTGAGCACGGTCGGCGCCCAGAAGAAGCCCCGGAACGGGATCCCAGCGGCCGGGTCGACCGCGGTCTTGCGGCCCGCGAGGATGTGAGTGTGGGCGTTGTTCCTGACGCTGCGGGTGAAGACTCAGCCGGTGTGGTAGTCGGTCAGGTTCACGATCCTGGGCCGAGCGTGTTTCGCGGGCACTTTGCGTCAGTCTCGTCGCTCCCTTCACGTCACGAGGGCTTGGGGTAACATGGCATTTCCGAACAAGCAAATCAGGGGGCAGTGGGGATGAAGGTGTGGATAATCGCGGGCATGCTGGCATTGCCGGCCTTTGCCGGGGCAGCAGGGGTACCGACAGCTGCTGATGCGGCCGGAGATGTTCGACCGCCGCGTGTCTTCGTGGCCGGGCAGAGCCCTCCGTCTGCGCACCTGCCAAGCGACATTCCGCGCGAAGTGCTCAGCGCGACGAGTGCTGCGGAGTCGAGAACACGTCTTCGCGACTGGCTCGATGCGACGGCGCACGTGGACCGGAACGGAGTGGACGTCGGCCCAGGCATCGGTAGGCTGACTCGCGCGCAGGTGCAGGATGCCCTGACCTACGCGGAGGGTGAGGATCTTGCCGTGGACGAGGCGCTCCTCCGCGACGAGAGAGCGGCCGAGCGCCAGAGGATCTCCGACTCATTGGAGCGACGTGACCCAGGGCACTTTGCCGGGGTGACCGCCGACTCGGACGGGGTGCCGGTGGTGCACGTCTCATCCGACTCCGTGCCCTCGGCGTATCGGACCGTTTTGGGGGAATCGCGCTCGGGAGCCTGGGTTCAGCAGAGTGTCCTGTCGTTGGACGATGCGGACGCACTGCTGGTCCATCTCAACGAGCGTCTCGGTGAACTGGCCCGGGCCAGTGCCATGTCGTGGGACGTTGCCGAGCAAAAGGTCACGGTCACTCTGCCAACCGAAGACACCGCCAGCCGGGCCCTGTCGTTGGTGAGGGGGCAGCTGCCCGAGGGTGTCACCGTGGAGGCGCGTGCTGACACGGGCCTGGTCGTGGCACCAGATGACTCGAGCATGCGTGGTGGAGGCTACCTCGATGCACGCGGTTGCACGGCGGGTTTCGTGATGCGCAAGACCACAGACGGGACCAAGCGGAACAGCACCGCTGGTCACTGCCTGTCGCTGGACTTCGATGGGGACTGTTCCAAGTACTCGTCGCGTTACAGCAACCACGTGTCTGACGGGGGCTCCACAGAGGCCAAGAGGACATGGTGTAGGTATCACCCCATGGAGGGTGACATCGCGTTGCTCACGACAGGCACATTCACCCCCCTGCCCACCTTCTACTATGACTTCAACCAGAAGCGATACGTGACAGGTGCCGCTTCGAGTCGGCCTGCCATCGACCACCGCATCTACCACTTTGGGGCAACCACGGGTATGACCTACGCCTTCGTCGAATCCACCAACGCGTGCCATGGCGGAGTCTGCGGAATGATTGGAATGAGGAATGCGGACCGTGCGCGAGGGGACAGCGGGGGTCCGTGGTATGCGGGTGGCTATGCTTGGGGAATTCACCATGGTGTCCACACGACGGCGGACACGGCGACGTTCACGCCAATTTACCGCTATTCGCCGTTCAACTACGAGGTCTGGCAACAATGACGTTTCATCATCGCCACGATCTGAGGGTCGCCACCGTGTTGTGTGCCTTCGCCCTGGTGCTCACGAGTTGCTCGCCCGGGCCGCCTGCGGATCAGGCGCCACAGGGGAGTGCATCGTCCACCTCACGCGCGAGGGACTTGGCCCTTGAGGGCGGCTCGGTGAAGTACATCGTTGGCAGCCCGTTCAGCGTCACTGACGTGGGGCAACGCGTCAGACTCGCTGTCAAGGACGGGTGCCTCGTCGCCTTGGACGGGAGACGGCCGATGTTGTCGGTCGTCGTTCCGGCCGGGGCCTCCTTCCGCGCCTCGGAGGGCAGGTGGGGCGCGCTCGCCCTCGATGGCAGGCTCGTGCCGCTCCGAGCGGACGTGATGCTTGGCGGCGCGAAGGTGACCGCCGGGCAGTTGGCCGCACAGGGCGAGCCCGAGCTGACCGACTGCAGGAGCGAGAGGTACTTGGTCGTCGTAAGCGTCTGAGCGCTCTGGTGCGGGCCGAGGTGGGCGGATCTCGTGAGCTGGCCGCCTTGCAGTTTGTGCGCCCGGCGAGATGCTCGATTGGCCTGATCGGGCCCGATGCCATACGATGGACCGTCGGTCAGGTGTCCGTGCGCTTAGGCGTGCCCATCGACCGATCTCCGGGCGCCCACCACAGCCGGGCGCCCAGCCAACGGATTGAGAGGGTATGGCCAAGAAGGACGGTGTCATCGAGGTCGAGGGCACGATCGTGGAAGCACTCCCGAACGCGATGTTTCGGGTTGAGTTGACCAACGGTCACAAGGTTCTCGCCCACATCTCGGGCAAGATGCGTCAGCACTACATCCGCATCCTCCCGGAGGATCGGGTCGTGGTCGAGCTCAGCCCGTACGACCTGACCCGCGGCCGTATCGTCTTCCGCTACCGCTGATCCCGGGCCGCGGCCCGAGCAGCAGGAGCTCCGCACGGATGCTCCATGCGCACCACCCCGTAGTACCCGGCGTCGCCCTGACGTCGGGCAGGTCGAGAAAAGGCGACAGGCAATGAAGGTTCAGCCGAGCGTCAAGAAGATCTGCGACAAGTGCAAGGTGATCCGCCGTAACGGTCGGGTCATGGTGATCTGCGAGAACCTGCGCCACAAGCAGCGCCAGGGCTGATCGCACCACCGCACGCTCGCGGACTTCGAGCACACGCGAAGCGCAGTTCCCGCAAGGGCTGCACATCGAGACAACTCCATATCGTCACCACCGACATCTCGCAGTACCCGACCCCTGAAGAAGGCCGCCACGGCGGCCGGATCCACGTTCGGCATCGCCGACGACAGGACGTCACCCCCGGCCCGGAGGCTGGGGACCACGGACCCGCCCGAGGCGGGAGCATCCCGCGGATCGGTACTGCACCAGACCTCCGGAACACAGAACAGGAACTGAACAAGATGGCACGTCTTGTTGGAGTCGACCTTCCGCGCGACAAGCGCGTGGTGATCGGACTGACCTACATCTTCGGTGTGGGCCGCACGACCTCGCAGCAGGCTCTGGCCGCCACGGGGATCGACGAGAGCATCCGCGTCAAGGATCTCGACGACTCCCAGTTGGTCGCCCTGCGTGACTGGCTCGAGGCCAACGTCAAGCTCGAGGGTGACCTCCGCCGTGAGGTTGCCGCCGACATCCGCCGCAAGGTGGAGATCGGCTCGTACGAGGGCCTGCGTCACCGTCGCGGCCTCCCGGTCCGCGGCCAGCGAACCAAGACCAACGCGCGTACCCGCAAGGGCCCCAAGCGCACCGTGGCCGGCAAGAAGAAGGCCGGCAAGTAATCACGTCGCGCCCAGGTGCGCACGCCTCCGGCCATCGGATGTCGGAGCGTCGCAGCACAGGGTGCGCGTGGTCACCGCCACCGAAGACTGCATAGGAGAAACATGCCTCCCAAGAGCCGTACCGGCGCCAAGGTGCGTCGGAAGGTCAAGAAGAACGTCGCCGTGGGCCAGGCCCACATCAAGAGCACGTTCAACAACACCATCATCTCGATCACGGACCCCACCGGTGCCGTGATCTCGTGGGCCTCTGCCGGCCAGGTCGGCTTCAAGGGCTCGCGCAAGTCCACGCCCTACGCCGCCCAGATGGCTGCCGAGGCCGCCGCCCGTCGTGCCATGGAGCACGGCATGCGCAAGGTCGACGTGTTCGTCAAGGGTCCGGGTTCGGGTCGTGAAACCGCGATCCGTTCGCTGACCGCGACCGGCCTCGAGGTCGGCGCGATCCAGGACGTCACGCCCAGCCCGCACAACGGTGTCCGCCAGCCCAAGCGCCGGCGCGTCTGAGACAGGGGAGTAGACACACATGGCTCGTTACACCGGCCCCATCACCAAGAAGTCCCGTCGCCTCAAGATCGACCTCGTCGGCGGCGACAAGAACTTCGAGCTGCGTCCCTTCCCGCCCGGCCAGCACGGCCGTCGCCGCATCCAGGAGAAGGAGTACCTCGCTCAGCTCCAGGAGAAGCAGAAGGCCCGCTTCGCCTACGGCGTCATGGAGAAGCAGTTCGTCCGGTACTACAAGGAGGCGGCCAACCGCCCCGGTCAGACCGGTCACAACCTGCTGATCATCCTCGAGTCCCGCCTCGACAACGTCATCTACCGCGCCGGTCTGGCCCGCACCCGCCGTCAGGCCCGTCAGCTGGTCACGCACGGTCACTTCGAGATCAACGGTGTCCGCACGGATGTCCCGTCGCACCGCGTCTCGCAGTACGACATCGTCTCGGTGCGCAAGCAGTCGGTCGAGGCCTACCCGATCCAGGTGGCCCGCGAGACCTTCGGCGAGCGTCCCGTCCCGGCGTGGCTGCACGTGGTTCCCGGCAAGCTGGACATCCTCGTCCACAGCCTGCCGACCCGCGAGCAGATCGACGTGCCGCTGACCGAGCAGCTGATCGTCGAGCTCTACTCGAAGAACTGATCACCCGCTTCACCAGGGTGGGCTGACGCGGACCGATGTGTCAGCCCACCGCCGGGTCGAACCGGCATCCTCACGAGGCGTCATATGGCGGTCGCCCGTGGAAAGGAACTGAATCGTGCTCATCGCACAGCGTCCCACTCTCACCGAGGAGCCGCTCTCCGAGAACCGTTCGCGGTTCGTCATCGAGCCGCTCGAGCCGGGCTTCGGGTACACGCTGGGGAACTCCCTGCGTCGCACCCTCCTCTCGAGCATCCCGGGTGCCTCGACCACGTCGATTCGCGTCGACGGGGTCCTGCACGAGTTCTCCACGATCCCCGGGGTCAAGGAGGACGTCACCGAGATCATCCTCAACCTCAAGGCACTGGTCGTCTCCTCCGAGAACGACGAGCCCGTTGTCATGTACCTGCGCAAGCAGGGTGCCGGTGCCGTCACGGCCGCCGACATCGCGCCGCCGGCCGGGGTGGAGATCCACAACCCCGACCTGCACATCGCGACGCTCAACGACAAGGGCAAGATCGAGATGGAGCTGACGGTCGAGCGCGGCCGCGGCTACGTGTCGGCCAACCAGAACAAGATGGGTGACCACGAGATCGGCCGCATCCCGGTCGACTCGATCTACTCTCCGGTTCTGGCGGTGACCTACAAGGTCGAGGCGACGCGTGTCGAGCAGCGCACCGACTTCGACCGTCTGGTCGTCGACGTCGAGACCAAGAACTCGATCAGCCCGCGTGACGCCATGGCCTCGGCCGGCAAGACGCTGGTGGAGCTGTTCGGTCTGGCTCGTGAGCTCAACGTCGAGGCCGAGGGCATCGACATGGGCCCCTCGCCGACCGACGCCGCGATGGCCGCCGACCTGGCGCTGCCGATCGAGGACCTCGAGCTGACCGTGCGGTCCTACAACTGCCTCAAGCGCGAGGGCATCCACACCGTGGGTGAGCTCGTCGGGCGCAGCGAGGCCGACCTGCTCGACATCCGCAACTTCGGTGCGAAGTCGATCGACGAGGTCAAGGCCAAGCTGCACGGCATGGGCCTGGCGCTCAAGGACAGCCCGCCCGGGTTCGACCCGAGCGCGATCGCTGACACCTACGGCGACGACTACAACGATGAGGACGAGGACGAGGCGCTTGAGGACGACGCGTCCTACGCCGAGGACGAACAGCTCTGACCACTCACCCATTTGGCCGAACCGGTGGCCGCAACTGCGGTCGGTGAGGTCGGACTTCTTCTAGGAGAAAGCAATGCCCACCCCCACCAAGGGTCCCCGCCTCGGAGGCGGGCCGGCGCACGAGCGCCTCATGTTGGCCAACCTGGTCCAGTCGCTCTTCGAGCACGACTCGATCGTCACGACCGAGGCCAAGGCTCGCCGCATGCGCCCGCTCGCCGAGCGCATGGTGACCTTCGCCAAGCGCGGTGACCTCGCGGCCCGCCGCAAGGTGCTCACCGTCGTCAAGGACAAGGGCGTCGTTCACCGCCTCTTCGTCGAGATCGCGCCGGACATGGCCGAGCGCGAGGGTGGCTACACCCGCGTGACGAGGATGGCCGCGCGTAAGGGCGACAACGCCCCGATGTGCATCGTCGAGCTCGTGCGCGAGCCGGTCAACGCCAAGCCGAAGCGCGCCGTCGTCGCCGAGGCGGAGGCCGCTGCGAAGCGCTCCGCCAAGGACGAGGAGGCCGCTGCGGCCGCCGCGACCGAGGCCGACGAGACCGCTGAGGTCGAGGCCACCGAGGCTCCGGCTGCTGAGGCTCCCGAGGCTGCCGCCAACGAGGCCCCCGAGGCCGAGGCCGAGGCCGCGGACGAGAAGCCGCAGGCCTGATCGGTCGATCCTCACGGCGCGTCGTTTCGGCGCTTCGCCACGAAGGCCGCCCCACCCGCACACTCGGGTCGGGCGGCCTTCGTGCTGTCTGGGTCGGACGGCAGCCGGCCGCCGCCTAGACTCTGGCGCCATGACTGCCGAGCTCCTGCGGGTGCGCCTCGACCTGGCCTACGACGGCACCGATTTCGTCGGCTGGGCGGCACAACCGGCGCTGCGGAGCGTCGAGGGGACCCTGAGCGAGGCCCTCACCACCGTGCTGCGCGCCCCGGAACCGGTGCGCCTCACAGTGGCCGGCCGCACCGACGCCGGCGTCCACGCGCGCGGGCAGGTGTGCCACGCCGACGTC
>NZ_BCRE01000151.1 GCF_001552435.1 Kribbia dieselivorans NBRC 106261 | reverse complement strand
GGCGGGCTTGCGGTCGACCAGCGCGTACGACGCGGCCGCACTCGCCGCGGCAACGGTCAACACCGCGGGCCACGCGCCGATCTTCTTCGCCAGCGGGTGCGACGCGCCGAAGCCACCGAGGTACAGCGCCGACAGGGCAGCGGTCGTCGCCGGGCCGGACTTGGCCAACCACGTCCGGCCGGCCCACACACCCGCGGCGCCGAGCACGACTCCGCCCAGCGGGCGAATACCGGTCTCGCGGGCGGCGAGGTACCCGCCGATCAGCCCGAGGGCGGCAAGCGGGGCGGTCTGGACGGTCTGGGCGGAGCGCAGTGACATGCCCGTCACGCTACCGCCCAGACCTGACCGACTACTTCGAGCCCTTGAGCTCGGGGAACTGGTCGTCGCGGTACTCGATGTTGTCCGCCTCGGCACCGCCGGCGAGCGCCTCCTCACGCTGGCGCAGCTCGACGCGGCGGATCTTGCCCGAGATCGTCTTGGGCAGCTCGGCGAACTCGAGCCGACGCACGCGCATCCACGGGGCGAGCTTCTCGCGGCAGTGCGCCAAGATGCTCAGCGCGGTCTCCGCGTTGGCCTCGTGCCCGGCGACGAGCGCAACGTACGCCTTCGGCACCGCCAGGCGCACCTCGTCCGGCGCGGGCACGACGGCGGCCTCGGCCACGGCCGGGTGCTCGATCAGCACCGACTCGACCTCGAACGGCGAGACCTTGTAGTCGGAGGCCTTGAACACGTCATCGGTGCGCCCGACGTAGGTGATGTAGCCGTCCGTGTCGATCGAGGCGACGTCACCGGTGTGGTAGAAACCGCCCTCCATGGCCTCGGCGGTCTTGGCGTCGTCGCCCTTGTAGCCCTTCATCAGGCTGACCGGGCGGCGCGCGAGGTCGAAGCAGATCTCGCCCTCGTCGGTGGTCGACGGCTGGCCGGTCTGCGGGTCGACGAGCACGATCGGCATGCCCGGCAGCGGGCGGCCCATCGAACCCGGCTTGACCGGAGCGCCGGGGGTGTTGCCGATCGCCGCGGTCATCTCCGTCTGGCCGAACCCATCGCGGATCGTCAGGCCCCACGCCCGCTCGACCTGCGAGATGACCTCCGGGTTGAGCGGCTCACCGGCGCCGATGACCTCGCGCAGCGCGCCGCGGCCACCGGACAGGTCGGCGTTGATGAGCATGCGCCACACCGTCGGCGGAGCGCAGAACGTCGTCACACCGCGCTCCGCCAGTTGGCCGAGGAGGGCCTTGGCGTCGAAGCGGGCGTAGTTGTAGACGAAGATCGTCGCCTCGGCGATGAGCGGAGCGAAGAACGAGGACCACGCGTGCTTGGCCCAGCCGGGCGAGGAGATGTTCAGGTGCACGTCGCCGGGCTGCAGGCCGAGCCAGAACATCGTCGACAGGTGACCGACGGGGTAGGACTGCTGGGTGTGCTCGACCATCTTCGGGCGCGACGTGGTGCCGGAGGTGAAGTAGTAGAGCAGCGAGTCGTCGGCCGAGGTGCCCGGGTGCTCGATCGTCACGTCCGGGGCGTCCCACGCGGCGAGGACGTTGGTCCAGCCGTCGGCCTCGCCCACGGACAGGCGGGCGTAGTCGCCCGGGACCTCGTCGAACTTGCCGGTGTCGGCCGCGTTGCAGATGACGAACGACGCTCCGCCGCGGGTGATGCGGTCGGTGAGATCCTCCGGGCCGACCGCGGAGGTCGTCGGCATGACGATCGCGCCGAGTTTCATGATGGCCAGGGTCAGCACCCACAGCTCGGTCTGGTTGCCGAGCATGACGATGACGGAGTCGCCGCGCTTCACGCCCTGCTCACGCAGCCAACCGGCCACGCGGTGCGACTGGCGGTACAGGTCGTCGTAAGTGACTTCGACGCTGGAGCCGTCCTCCTCGACGATGACCAGCGCGTTGCGGGTCTGGCCCTGGGCCACCACGTCGAACCAGTCGCTGGCCCAGTTGAACACCGGCCCGACGTCCGGGAACGCGAACTCCGCGACGGCACGGTCATAGTCCCCATGCAGCTGCAGCAGCTGGTCACGGGCCGCCTTGTAGGCGGTGTGGGCGGTGGTGGGCTCGGACATGGATCACCCTTCATTGCGTGTCGGTCTTCGGCTGCACACTATCGAGACCCATTCGACCAGACACCACCGACAGCGCTCCGTGCGCCGGGCGGTCGCATTGGCGCGCCGACCGGCAGGCCTACTTCGCGCCGTCCTTCTTCCGCCCCCGCCCCGGCGGGTTCACCGGGTCGCGCGCCACCGTACCGAGCTCGACCTGCACCGTGCGCACCGCGGCGCGGCTCATCATCTGCGAGGCCACCGGCGCGGTGACGAGCTGGAACGTCGAGACGAGCAGCACCATCGCCAACACCGAGATCGACCGCTCGTGCAACAGCACCGCGCCCATGATGAGCAGCACCCCGAGCACCTGCGGCTTGGTCGCCGCGTGCTGACGCGAGAGCAGGTCGGGGAAGCGGATCATGCCGATCGACGCGGTCAGACACAAGAATGCCCCGAGGATCAGGAAGACATACCCGGTCAGGTCCATGAGCCCGAACACGAGACCCCAGTGCTCCCAGGCGCGCAGGGTATCCATCATTGGGTCTCCTCCTGACCGCTGTGGCGATCCTCCTCGAGGTGCTCCTGCCACGCCGCGCGCAGCCGCTTGGCCCGCTGGCGACGGCTCTCGCGCACCTTGGCGTCGTCATCGCTGTCACGCGCCACGAACCGCGCCACCGCCGTCGTGCCGACGAAGGACAGCAGCGCCAACGACGCCAGCAGCGGCAGGGTGGCACTGTGCCCGGTCAGCACCATCTCCGCGCCGATGGCGCAGATCAGGGTCGAGACGAGCAGGTCCGAGGCCAGCGCCCGGTTGAGGACCGACGGCCCCCGGATCAGTCGCCGAATGATCAGCAGGGCATCGAGGGCAAGCATGATCCCGACGGCCCACACCGTGATGTGCCGCGCCGTCTCCAGAAACTCGCTCATCGACGCTCCTGCCCGCCGTTGGTGGGGCCCGGGGCGGCCGGCAGCGACGCCGGCATGACGACCGGGTCTTGACACCCCGGCGGTGGCGGAGCGCCGAACGCCCGGGCCACGCGACGCTCCAGCCGGTGAATGCGCACGGCCTCGGCCAGCAACCGCTCGTCGTCACAGTGGTCGATGATGTGGATCAGCAGGTGGCCCTTCGGGTCGAGGTCGATGACCACCGTGCCGGGCACGAGCGAGGTCAACTCCGCCACGACCGTGCTCCGGAAGTCGTCGGCGTCGTGCAACCGGACCGCCAGCACCCGCCCCGGCGCCACCCCGCGCGGGCGCAACGCCATGGACGAGACGACGAAACTCGAATGCACCAGGCTGATGAGGAACGACAGCAATAGCCACGCGAGCGCGACCGGCCGGACGCGGATGCGGCTCTGCGCCCGGGGCAGCGGGAACCCCACGAGGAGCAGGGCGCTGAGCAGTAGCCCGAGCACGAGGGTGCCCCAGCTCCACGACCCCCACATGAGGAGCCACAGCAGGGTCAGCAGCGCCAGCGAACCCAGTCGGAGCCGGCGGTAGGTCTCCCTCACGGCGCCCCCTCCTGCCCGATGACGGCGGTCATGTACCCGGTGCGCTCCTGCAGGGTCGCCGCGGCCCGGTCGGTGATCTGGTACAGCGGGCCACCGAAGGCGGTCAGACCCAGCCCGAACAGCACGAGCATGACCGTGGGCAGGACGACTCCCAGGGTGAGTTTCGAGCGTTGCGCCCCCGGCAGCGGCTCGACCGGCTCGCGCCAGAACGCCCGCGACCACACCCGCGACATGGCGTACAGCGTCAGCAGACTGGTGATGACCGATCCGGCGATGAGCAGGTACGCCAGGGGGGTACCGCGCTCCGCCCCGGCCTGGAGCAACCCGACCTTGCCGATGAAGCCCGACAGCGGCGGGATGCCCGAGAGGTTCATGGCCGGCACGAAGAAGAGCAGCGAGATCAACGGTGCTGTCTGCGCCAGTCCGCCGAGCTTGGTCAACGACGTCGTGCCGCGCTTGAGCTCGACCAGGCCGGTGACGAGGAACAGCGTCGTCTGAATGGTGATGTGGTGCACGACGTAGTAGATCGCCGCGCTCAGGCCGGCGACGTTGCCCACCGCGACGCCGAACAGCATGTACCCGATGTGGGAGACGAGCGTGTACGACAGCAGCCGCTTGATGTCCGCCTGCGCGACGGCACCGAGAATGCCGACGACCATCGTGAGAAACGCCAGCACCATGAGCAGGTTGTCGAGGCGATCGCCGGGGAAGAGCAACGTCTGCATCCGGATGATCGAGTACACGCCGACCTTGGTCAGCAAGCCGGCGAACACCGCGGTGACCGGCGCCGGGGCCGTCGGGTACGAATCCGGCAGCCACGCCGACATCGGGAACACGGCCGCCTTGATGAGGAACCCGACGAGCAGCATCGACTGGAGCACCAGCTGCGTCGACTCGGGCAGTTCGGGAATGCGCACCGCCAACCGGGCGAGGTTGACCGTGCCGGTCGCGGCGTAGACGAGCGCGATGGCCGTGACGAACACGATCGAGGACAGCAGGTTGACGATGACGTAGTTCGTGCCGGCCCGCACCCGCTCCTTCGTGCCACCCAGGGTGAGCAGCACGAACGACGCGAACAGCAGCATCTCGAAACCGACGTAGAGGTGGAACAGGTCGCCGGAGACGAACGTCGTCGACACGCCCGCGGAGAGCACGAGCAGCGTCGGGTGGAAGATCGGCAACGGCGCTCCGCCGTCGTGTTCGTCCTCGTCGTCCGAGCTCAGACCGCGGCCGCTGGAGTAGAGCATGACGGCGAACGTCACGACCGTCGAGACGACGAGCATGAGCGCGGCGAGCCGGTCGACGACGAGCACGATGCCCTGATCGACGGGCCAGCCGCCCACCCGCACGGTGAGGGTGCGGTGCTGATCGGCGGCGTACAGCAGCACGAACGAGATCGCCACGACGGAGGCGAGGATCGTGCCGGAGACGAGGCGCTGCACGAGGGTGTGGCGACCGGCCACGACGGTCAGGCCGGCCCCGACCAGGGGCAGCACCACGACGAGCGGCACGAGGTGGTCGTACTGGAAGTTCATCGCGACACCCCCTCGGCCGGCGCGGGGCCGAGTTCCTCGGTGTGCGGCACGTCCGTCTCCTTGCTGTCGACGGAGTACGGATCGCTCGTGTCGCGGTAGTCGGAGTCGGACAGGTCGTTGGCCACGGCCCGGTCGTGGGCGCGTCGGCCCTCGACGTCGTCCTCGATGAGATCCGAGGAGCGCAGTTCGAAGGCCCGGTGGGCCAGCGCCAGCGTGAACGCGGTCACGGCCAGCGTGATGACGATCGCGGTCAGCACCATCGCCTGCGGCAACGGATCGGCGATCCCGCCCTCACCGATCGGCGGGGTCGTCTTCCCGTCGACGATCGGCGCCCGGCCGGCCCGGCCCGACGCGATGAGGTAGACGACGTTCGCGCCGTTGCTCATGAGGATGACGCCGAGCAGCGAGCGCACCAGCGAACGCGACAGCAGCAGCACCACGCCCGTGCCGAAGAGCACGCCGGCCAGCAGCGCCAAGGCCAGGGAGGGGCTCATCGACGCTCCCCCATCGGCTCGTAGTCGCCCTCGATCTGCCGACCCGACGCCGCGTTGATCCGGTAATCGAGGGCGGAGCCGAGTGAACGCAGGATGTCGAGCATGAGCCCGACGACGACGAGGTAGACACCGATGTCGAAGAACGTCGAGGTCACGAGGTGGACGTCGCCGATCAGCGGCACCGGGATGTCGAACGTCCACGACTGCAGCACGTCACCGCCGGCGAGCATCGAGGCCAGACCGGCGCCGGCCGAGAGAAACAGGCCGGAGCCCAGCAGCACACCGGGCATGACCGGCATCGCCGCGCGGAGTTCGGCCGGGCCACCGGCGAGGTAGCGGATCGTCAGCCCGAGGCCGGCGACGAGTCCTCCGGCAAAACCACCGCCGGGCGCGTTGTGGCCGGTGAGCAGGAGGTAGAGCGACCACAGCATGATCGGGTGGAAGAGCAGGCGCGCGACGACCTCGAGCATGAGTGAGCGACGCGTGGGCGGCAGCGTGTTCAGGGCCGGCAGCCAGCCCACGTCGTCGGTGGTGCCGGGGTCGATGCGGGTCTGGCGGCGGGAGCGTCGTTCCTCGGCGAGGTTGCCGCGCAGGCGTCGCATGTTCGTCGACTGCAGGTAGATCAGCGAGGCGACACCGGTGGCGGCGACGAGCACGACGGAGATCTCGCCCATCGTGTCCCACGCGCGGATGTCGACGAGGATGACGTTGACGATGTTGTATCCGCCGCCGAACTCGACCGCGCTGCGCGGCATGTTCGTCGAGTCGGGGGCGGCCGTGCGCGAGAGCGACGCGATGATCGCGGTGCCGGTGACGACCGCGCCGGCCAGCACCCCCAGGGTGATGCGCCAGACGCGTTCCTTGGTCTCCAGCTTGTCGGGGAAGTGCCCGGAGAACCGGCGCAGCACGAGCACGAACACGACGAGGGAGACCGTCTCGACGAGCACCTGGGTCAACGCGAGATCCGGAGCGCCGTGGAGCAGGAACAGCAGCGCCAGCGCGTACCCGGTGAACCCGACGAGGAACACCGCGCGGAAGCGGCGCAGCGAGGTCACCGCCGCGACGGCGGCGATGGCGGTGAGCACGGCGACGCCGAGCTGGGCCGGGTTCTCGTACCAGCGCAGCCCGACGGTGTCGCGGCCGGAGACGTCGATCAGGGCCAGCAGCAGGGCGGTGCCGGGGAAGGCGACGAACACGAGCAGGATCAGCGAGAGCGACTGCTGCAGCGACCCCTTGAACAACAGGCCGGTGACCTCGAGCGAGATGCGGTCCAGGCCCTGCATGATCGCGCGGTAGATCACCACGGCCGGGGCCGGGTGCGGCACGGCGCGCTGCCACATCTCGATAGCGGTGCGCCCGTGGAAGAGCAGGTACCCGGCCAGCAGGGTCACCGCCGAGAGCAGGAGCACGACGTTGAACCCGTGCCAGAGCCCCAGGTGCACGGCGTGGTCGATCGGCGGGAGCGTGTGCAGCCAGTCCTGCACGAGCGGCTCGCCGTACTGGCTGATCGGCGCGAGCAGCAGACTGGCCGCGCCGAGGGTGACGGGCACGGCCGTGAGCACGACCGGGTTGGCGTGCAGCGGCGTGGGTTCGGTCGTCTCGGTGCCCGGGCCCCACGTGCCGTAGAGGAACCGCGCGGTGTACGCGAACGTCAGGATCGACCCGGTCACGGCGACGGTGAGCACGATCGGGCTCCACCACTGCTCGCCATGGAGGAGCGACGCATACGCGGCCTCCTTGCCGACGAACCCGAGGAGCGGGGGAACCCCGGCCATCGATGCTCCGGCCAGGGTCGAGGCGACCATGAGCCACGGCATGCGCCGACCCAGCCCGTGGAGATACCGCAGGTCGCGGGTGCCGGCCGCGTGATCGACGGCTCCGACCGTGAGGAACAACGCGGCCTTGAAGATCGCGTGCGAGACCAGCATGGTCAGGCCCGCGAGGCCGGCGGCCTGTGTGCTCGTGCCGAACAGGATGATGAGGAACCCGAGTTGGCTGACCGTGCCGTACGCGAGCAGCAGCTTGAGGTCATGCTGGCGCAGGGCGCGGTAGCCGCCGATGAGCATCGTCGCGCAGCCGAGCACGAGGACCGTGACGAGCCACTCCGGGCGGTCGCCGAACCCGGGCGAGAAGCGGGCCACGAGGTAGACACCGGCCTTGACCATCGCGGCGGCGTGCAGGTACGCCGACACCGGGGTCGGCGCGGCCATCGCGCCGGGCAGCCAGAAGTGGAACGGCACCAGCGCCGACTTGCTCACCGCGCCGACGAGGATCAGCACGATGGCCCACCCGACGACGGCCGACGGCTCGGGCGGATTGGCGAGGATCGCGGCGAGCGAATAGGTGCCGGCCTCGAGCCCGAGCAACACCATGCCGGCGAGCATCGCCAGCCCGCCGAAGGTCGTCACGACCAGCGCCTGACTGGCGGCTTGTCGAGACTCCTCGCGGTCGTTGTGGTGGCCGACGAGCAGGTAGCTGAGCACCGTCGTCAGTTCCCAGAACATGTAGAGGAGCAGGAGATTGTCGCTCCAGACGAGACCGAGCATGACGCCGGCGAAGGCGGTCAGGTGCGCGGCAAAGCGTTCGAGATCGGGCTCGTCGTCGTGGAAGTAGCCGGCGCAGAAGGCCAGCACGAGCGCCCCGATGATCGAGATGATCAGCGTCATGATCCAGCTGAGCTGGTCCATGTGCAGGGTGATGTCGAGCTGGATCGAGGGGATCCACGAGATCGATCGGGTCAGCGGCTCGTCGCCTGGGGCATTGGCCAACGCCCACACCGCAGTGCCCGCACTCGGCAGGGCCAGCAGCCAGAAGGCGTGGCGGCCCAGGTATCGCACGAGCAGCGGGGCGCAGACGTATGCGGTGGCATGCACCAGGAGCAGGGCGAGCACAGGCCTCCCATGGGTCGGGTGTCAGTCTGGGAGGTTTCATCCTAGGTGGAGGCCCCGACAACGCGCCGATCCGTCCAGCGCACGGAGATGGGGTGGGTCAGCGCACCCGCACGCTCATCCGGCGGCGGGCCAAAGTCGGGCGAAGATCTCGGCCGTCGTGCCGGGCTTGGCCATCTGGTGTCCCGTTCCCGCCCACAGGCTCACGGCCTGCCGGTCGCCGCGCTGGCCGGCTGCGGCGCGCAACGGCGCGGTGAGCTGGTTCACCTGGGGGTAGATGGCCGGAGCCCAGCGGTGATGGGTGGTGATGAACGTGTTGCGCAGTCCTCGGGCCGGGCGGCCGGAGAACGCCCGCGTCACGCAGGTCGGGGCCAGGCGCATGTCGTGGAGCGCGTCCCGGTAGGTGCGCGAGGTGCCGGCTTCGGCGGCCACGACGAACATCGTGCCGACCTGTACCGCCGCGGCACCGGAGTCGAGCGCGTCGCGCACGTCCTGGGGCGTGGCCAGCCCGCCGGCGGCGACGATCGGCAGGTCGGTGGTCGGGCGCACCGTGTCGAGCAGTTCGAGGAGCGGCGTGCGGTCGGGTTCTTCGGCGGCGGTGAACGTCGAGCGGTGGCCACCGGCCTCCGGGCCCTGCAGGACCAGGGCGTCGATCCCGCGGCTGGCGGCGCTGCGGACGTCGCGGGGATTCGTCACGGTGACCCACACCGCGCTCCCGGCGTCGTGCAGGTCGGCGATGGCGGCGCGGGCCGGCAGCCCGAAGGTGAACGACACGACGGGGACGTGCTCGTTCGCGCAGACCTCGAGCTTGGCGTCGTAGTCATCGTCGTCGGCGTGCGGGGTCGGCAGGGTGACGCGCAGGCGCTCCGCATCCAGGGCGAGCCGGTCGGCGTACTGCGCCAGTTCGGTGGGGTCGATCTGCGGGTCGCGCTCGGGCACGAAGATGTTGACGCCGAAGGGCCGGTCGGTCAGCGCGCGCACCTGCTGGACCTGTTCGCGGACCGCGTCGGCGCTCTTGTAGCCGGCGGCCAGGAAGCCGAGACCGCCGGATTGCGCTGCGGCAGCGACGAGTTCGGGGCTGGACGGCCCCCCGGCCATCGGCGCGACAACGATCGGAGCCTCGAGCGAGTCGAGGGAGAACGTACTCACGCCTCCGACGATGCCACTTCGGGGGCCGCGGGGCCAGTCGGAGCGCGGTTCGCCGGGTGCGCCGCCGTCCTCACCTTCGTACGTTGTCCGCCACGTTTCGCAGGACGCCCGCGGGCCCATGTGATGTATCTTTACATCATGGAGCGCACCCAGATCTCACTCACCCCCGAGGAGCGGCGGTGGCTCGATGCCGAGACCGCCCGCACCGGACGATCCATGTCGGCGCTGATCCGTGAGGCGATCGATCAGGTCTACGGGCCGAAACGAGGCTCCGCAGCGGATCTGGCGGCGCTGGAGTCGGCGCTCGGAGCGTGGTCCGGTCGGGAGGACGGAGAAGTGGACGGTGCCGACTACGTCGAGCAACTGCGCTCCGGATCGCGGTTGGCGGCCGAGGCCGAATGACGCGGACCGTGGTCGACACCTCGATCCTCATCGACGTGCTGCGGGGGAGGAAGGACGCGGGCGTTCTCCTTCGCCGAACTGGGATTGCGAACCTGCACGCGAGCGAGATCACGCGCCTGGAGGTCCTCGCGGGCATGCGACCCGCCGAGGAGCCGGCAACGCGGGGGCTTCTCGGCCTGCTCGAGTGGCACGCGGTCGACTCCGACATCGCGGAGGTCGCCGCTCAGTTGGGGCGGCAGTGGCTCCCGAGTCACCGGGGCATCGACTCGGCCGACCTGGCCATCGCCGCGACGGCCATCACCCTGAACGCGCCCCTGCTGACGCGCAACATCAAGCACTTCCCGATGTTCCCGGGTCTCCGCTCGCCCTACTGATTGGGTGCGCACTTCGCAGGACCCCGCCCCAGCCCTCGCCACCGCGCGCTGACTGCCGAAGCCCCGCCACGAGGACGGGGAGCAGGCGTAGAGGCCGGGCAGGTCGCGCTTGAACTCATTGCGGTCTCTCCTGGGCGTTGGACCCGCGCAGCCGCGAAGGCGGCGTCCCGGCGGGACCTCAGACCACACCTACCATGGACCGGTGAGTTCGTCCCCCGCTTCGCCTGATTCCCTCGCCGACCCCGACCCCACCGACCTCGGACCCGGCATCGACGCGGACGATCTCGCCACGACGCTCCGCGTGCTCGAGCAGCTCCCGCACCTGCCGGCCGGGCACCCGGACATCCAAACCGTCAAGCGCGCCACCGGCACGATGTACAAGCGCATCCGCAAGGTCCGCCGCGCCGAGGAACGCGCCGCCACGCTCGGCCCCCTGCGCGAGGCCGACGAGCGCGTCCTGGCGGCCACCGCGACCGGATCGGCCCTGCGCATCGACGACGAAACCAAGGGCATTCCCCTCGTCTCGTCGGTCAAGGGCGCGACCGCCGGTGAGCTCAACACCGCCCGCGGCTGCTACATCTGCCACACGAAGTACACGACGGTCGACGCGTTCTACCACTGGCTCTGCCCCGACTGCGCCGCAATGAGCCACGCGCGCCGAGACCAGCACACCGACCTGCGCGGCAAGCGGGCCCTGCTCACCGGCGGTCGCGCGAAGATCGGCATGTACATCGCGCTGATGCTCCTGCGCGACGGAGCCGAGCTCACGATCACCACGCGCTTCCCGCGCGACGCGGCCCGACGGTTCTCCGCGTTGGCCGATTCGCCGGAATGGCTCGACCGTCTCACCGTCGTCGGCATCGACCTGCGCGACCCGACGCAGGTCGTCGCGCTCGCCGACGAGGTCGCCGCCGGTGGAGCGCTGGACATCCTCATCAACAACGCCGCCCAGACCGTGCGCCGATCGCCGGGGGCCTACGCCGATCTCGTCGCGAACGAGTCGGTGCCGCTGGCGGCCGACGCGCCGACCCCGCACCTGATCACGTTCGACCGGATCAGTGAGGCCCACCCGGCCTCGCTCGTTCGGTCGTTGCGCGAGACTGCGCACACCCACGCCGACGGCGCTCCGGAGCGCGGTGGCTCCGGTGACGCGACCGCGGTCGCCTTCGACCAGGCCGCCCGCAGCGCCGCCGCGATGACCTCGCTGGCGTTGACCGCCGGGCAGGCCAGTCTCACCGCCCACCAGGCCGGCACGGCCATCGACGCCGGCGGACTGCGCCCGGACCTGCAGACCGTCAACTCGTGGACACAGAAGGTCGAGGAGGTCGATCCGCTCGAACTCCTCGAGGTGCAGATGTGCAACTCGGTCGCGCCGTTCATCCTGGTGTCGCGACTGCGGCCGTCGCTGCGCGCGGCGGTGCAGGCCGGCGCTCGACGCTCCTATGTCGTCAACGTCTCGGCCATGGAGGGCCAGTTCTCGCGGCGCTACAAGGGCCCGGGCCACCCGCACACGAACATGGCCAAGGCCGCGTTGAACATGCTCACGCGCACCAGCGCGGGCGAGATGTTCGAGCAGGACCGCATCCTCATGACGGCGGTCGACACCGGCTGGATCACCGACGAACGCCCGCACCACGAGAAGCTGCGGATCGCCGAACAGGGCTGGCGCGCGCCGCTGGACCTGGTCGACGGCGCGGCGCGGGTCTACGACCCCATCGTGCGGGGTGAGCGCGGTGAGGACCTGTACGGCGCGTTCCTCAAGGACTTCGAGCCCAGCCCCTGGTGACCGCCCCGCTCTCCGCCGCCCGGGGTGCCGCCGCCCGCCGGACCCACTCTGCTCAGGTTGCGTCACTGATCCGCACGTTCCAAGGTGGGCCCCGGTCATGCAACATGAGCAAAGTGGCGCGGTAAGTTCGTGGTCATGCCCGCTGACGACGTCGAAGCCGAGGAAGAGACCCACTTCTGGCTGTCCCAGCCGCACATCCAGGAGGACTTGGCGGAGTCCGCGCAGTCGGAGGCCTCTGGGGGCGGAGTCGGTGAGGACGAGTTGCGCGCCAGCCTCGGCCTCCCGGCGAAGCGTCCCTGACCGCCCACCTCCCTGACCGGGCGCGGCCAGCCCTCCCCCTGGTTCGAGGTATTACCGTCGCTTACAACGGTCGGTAATACCTCGAACCGCGAGGGGGCGGGGCACGCGAGGGGTCACCCCGCAGACGGGCGCGTCATGTCCGCCGGCACGACCCAGCGGTCGAAGTCCTCCCCCGACACGCCACTGGCCACCGCCGCATCCCGCAGCGCCGTGCCCTCGCGGTGCGCCTTCTTCGCGATCGCCGCCGCCGCGTCGTACCCGATGTGCCGGTTCAGCGCCGTGACGAGCATGAGGTTGCGTTCGAGGTTGTGCGAGATCCGCTCGTGGTTCGGCTCGATGCCGACGGCACAGAACTCCGCGAACGACCGCGACGCATCGGCCAGCAGCCGGATCGACTCGAGCACCGCATGCGCCATGACCGGCTTGTAGACGTTGAGCTCGAAGTTGCCCTGACTGCCCGCAAACGCCACCGTCGCGTCATTGCCGAACACGCGGGTGACGACCATGGTCAGCGCCTCGGCCTGCGTCGGGTTGACCTTGCCGGGCATGATCGACGACCCCGGCTCGTTCTCGGGAATCGTGATCTCGCCGATCCCGTTGCGCGGCCCCGACGCCAGCCAGCGCACATCGTTGGCGATCTTCATCAACGCCCCGGCCAGCGTGCGCAACGCCGCGCTGACCTCGACCAACGCGTCATGCGCCGCCAACGCCGCGAACAGGTTCGACGACTGGTGGAATTCCTGCCCGGTCGCCTCGGCGATCCGCGCCGACGTCGTCACACCGAACTCCGGATGGGCGTTGAGCCCGGTCCCCACGGCCGTGCCACCGATCGCGAGCGCCAGCACCCCCGATCGCGCCTGCTCCACCGCGGCGAGCCCGAAGTCGATCTGCGCGACCCACCCGCCGATCTCCTGCCCCAACGTCACCGGTGTCGCGTCCTGCAGGTGCGTGCGCCCGACCTTGACCACGTCGGCGAACTGGTGGGCCTTCGCCTGCAGCGTGTCACGAAGCTCCGACACCGCCGGGTACAACCGCTCGACCAGCTCGAGCGCGACCGCGATGTGCATCGCCGTCGGGAAGGTGTCGTTGCTCGATTGCCCCCGATTGACGTGATCGTTGGGGTGCACCGGATCCTTGCTGCCGAGCGCGCCCCCAGCCACCTCGATCGCCCGGTTGGCGATGACCTCGTTGGCGTTCATGTTCGACTGCGTGCCCGACCCGGTCTGGAACACCACGAGCGGGAAATGATCGTCGAGCCGCCCGTCGATGACCTCGTCGGCCGCCGCCACGATGAGGTCGGCCACGGCGGAGTCGAGTTGACCGAGCTCCGCATTGGCCTGCGCCGCGGCCTTCTTGAGGATGCCCAGCGCCCGGATGATCGGCCGGCCCCACACGAACGTGTCACGCCCGATGTCGAAGTGGTGCAGACTGCGCTCCGTCTGTGCGCCCCAGTACCGATCCGCGGCCACCTCCACCTCCCCCATGGAGTCTCGCTCGATGCGGACGGTCGGCTGCGCGGTCATGGTCTGCTCCTTCATCGCCTGATTCGACTGTGCCATGGGTGGGAACAAACCGCGCTGCGATTGGCTTCCAGAGGGCATGAGTCACGAGTCCCTGCCCTTCGAGTCGCAGCTGCAGCCGCTCAACCTGCCTGACTTCTCGCTGTCCGAGATGAGCGACTACACCCGTTACCGCCGCGCGCAGACGCTGTTCGAGACCAAGTCGTACCGCGAGGCCGCCGAGGAACTGGAGATCCTCCTCGGCACCGCCGACGCCCTCCACGGGCTCGACGACGCGCGCCTCCTGCTGGCCCGGTCGTACTACCACTCCGCGCAGCTCAACCGCGCCGAGAAGCTCACCCGCACGATCCTCGACGAACGGCCGGAGGACGGTTGGGTCGCCTTGCTCCTGGCGCGCATCCTGCAGCGCTCGGGCCGGTCGCCGGAGGCCGAGCCCTACCTGAATCGCGCCCGGGTGCTGGGCGAGGAGATCTGAGGCGGCGCACCGGGCGGGGCACGAACTCAGATCCGTGCCATCTACGCTGAGTTCGTGCCCAAGTACCTCGAGACGATCCAGACCACGTTCGCGCGCACGCTCGTACGGCGCTTCCGCAAGGGTGTCTACGACCGTCTGCAGCTGGCCACCGACCTGCCCGTACGCGACGGTACCTACCCGGTGCTGCTGGGCCTGCTGCGCGGTGGGGACAGCAGTGCGGCCCATCTGAGCCAGCGCACCGGTGCCGACCGGACCGTCGTCAGCCGCCAGGCCAGCGAACTGACGCGGGCCGGCCTCATCGAACGCCTGCCCGGCACGAGCGATGCCCGCGAAGTGGTGCTGCGCCTGACCCCGGCCGGAAGGGACACCGCGATGGCCATGCGGGCCGAGGGCGCGGAGATGATGAAGGAGGTCTTCGCGGACTGGGCGCCGGAGGACGTCGCCACGTTCGCCCGCCTCTTCCCCCAGTTCATCGACGACTGTGAGCGCGTCTCCGGGTACGACAAGTGAGCCCGGTCGACCCGCGGCGGATCGTCGTGGTCGCGGCTTTGCGGGAGGAGGCGGCGTACGTCGCTCCGCATCATGAGCTCGTCATCACCGGCATCGGGAAGACCGCCGCGGCGGTGGCCGTGACGCGCGCGATCGTCAGTCACTCGGCTGCCGGGGTCGCGCCCGAGGATCTGCTCGTCGTCAACCTCGGCACCGCCGGCGCGCTGCGCGACGGCATTCACGGGCTGCACGAGATCGGCACCGTCATCAATACCGACATGAACGCCGACGTGATCAAGTCGCTGGGCACCGACCCGCACGAGCGGCAGGTCATCGACGCGGCGCTGCCGACGGTGTTGGCCAGCGGAGACGTGTTCGTCACCGAACCGGCGACCCGTGACCGCCTCGCGGAGCAGGCGAGCCTGGTCGACATGGAGGGCTACGCCGTCGCCTACGCGTGCCGTCGCCTCGGAGCGCCGTTGCGCATGGCCAAGCACGTCTCCGACAGCGCCGACGAGAGCGCCCATGACTGGCGCGCCGCGGTCGACGGCAGCGCCCGCGAACTGGCGGCGTGGCTCGAAGAGGTCATTCGTCGCC
>NZ_BCRE01000150.1 GCF_001552435.1 Kribbia dieselivorans NBRC 106261 | reverse complement strand
CCGAGGAGGCGCCGGCCCCGGCTGCCGCCAGCGGTGGCGCCAAGGTCATGTCCTGGGAGCCCGCCGAGGTCCGCGACGCGGTCCTGGGTGGTGCGGCCCCGGCCCCGGCTGCAGCTCCGGCGGTGACCGAAGCTCCGGCAACCGCTCCGGTCGAAGAGGTCAAGGCTGAGGCTGCCCCCGCGGTGGCCGAGGCTTCGGTCGAGACTGCTCCGGCTGCTGCTGCCCCCACCCAGGCTGCCCCGGCTCGGGACGCTGCCCCGGCTCCGGCTCCGGCAGCTACCGCTCCGGCAACGTCCAGCGGCTCCGCCAAGGTCATGTCCTGGGAGCCCGCAGAGGTCCGCGACGCGGTCCTGAGCGGTGCCGTGCCCGCGGCTGCGGCCACCGCCGCGGTTGCTGCAGCTGCCCCGGCCGACGCCACTGCCCCGGCGGCTGAGACCCCGGTCGACGCCACTGCCCCGGCGGCTGAGACCCCGGCCGCGGCTGCCCCGGCACCCACCGCCACCCAGCCGGAGCTCTTCTCCACCACGGACGTCACCCCGACGGACACAGCCCCGGCCCAGGCCGAGCCCGAGGCACCTGCCGCGACCACCGAGTCGGCGACGCCCGCCGCTGCCCCAGCCCAACCGGCCTCCGGCAAGCAGAAGGTCATGGCCTGGGAACCCGCTGAGGTGAAGGCGATGTTCGGCGAGAACTGACCCGGACCTCACACAGCAGAGGCGCCCAGCGACCATTCGTCGCTGGGCGCCTCTGCTGTCCCCTGCCGCCGGGATTCTCGTGTGACGAAGTGGCTGCTAGAGCGACCACTTCGTCACACGAGATCAGTGCTGAATGAAGAACGCCTCCACCTCGGCGCGGGTCACGTCCGCCAGCGAGGCGTGCCGCCAGACCGGGGCGTTGTCCTTGTCCACGAGCCGCGCGCGGATCCCCTCGTTGAAGTCGCTCGGCAGCGCGAGGAAGTTCGGCGCGACGATCCCGTCGAGGATGAGGGTCTCGATGACCGAGGGCAGGTCCCGGGCGCGGCGCAGTCCCTCGAGCGTGACCGCCACCGACAAGGGCGAGCGCGCCCGGATCGCCGCAGCCGCCTCCTGCGCCTCCGGAGCCGCGTGCGCCTCCAACCGCGACACGATCGCCACCGGATCGTCCCCGACGTAGCACTCGTCGATCCACGAACGCTGGCTCAGGAGCGGGCTGTAGGGCGCGGCCACCCCCACCGAACGATCCACCTCACCGGTTTCAGCCACCCCGGCGAGGATGGCCGGAATGTCGGCACTGCTGACGAGCGTGTCGGAGAAGCCCACGGCCACCGCGTCGGCTCCGGTGATCGACGCTCCGCTCATGGCCAGGTGCGTGCCGAGTTCACCGGGCGCGTTGGCCAGCAGCTTGAGCGCGCCCACGTCGGGGTAGAAGCCGATGATGGTCTCGGGCATGGCGACGCGGGAGGTCTCGGTGGCCAGGCGTAGGAGGGCGTACGCACTGATCCCGATGCCGCCGCCCATGACGATGCCGTCCTGCACCGCGATGATGGGCTTGGCGTAGTCGTGGATCAGCGCATTGAGCGCATACTCGGTCTCCCAGAAGTCGGTGGCGCTGGGGTCGTTCTCGAGGGCGAGCGCGCGCACCGCGACGATGTCACCGCCCGAGCACAGGCCCCGCTCCCCCGCGCCGTCGATGGCGATGGCCGCGACGGAGTCGTCGTTGGCCCACGCGTTGAGTTCGGCGCCGATGGCCAGGCACATCTCCTCGGTGAGCGCGTTGATGGCGCGCGGTCGGTTGAGGCGGATGCGGCCGAGCCGACCTTCGCGGGCGAACAGGACCTGATCAGTGGCCACTCGGCCGGGGGCGAACGTCACCATGCGCCAACCCTTGCATGCGCGTGTCAGGAGCGGTCATCGCGGTCGTCATCCTGGTCGTCCTTGTCGTCGTCGCGGTCGTCGTCGTCCTTGTCGTCGTCCCGGTCGTCGTCCTTGTCGTCGTCGCGGTCGTCGTCGCTCGAGCCACTCGTGCTTGTGCCCGAGTCGTCCGAGTCGTCCGAATCCGACTCGGTGCTGTCGGTGGTGGGCTGGGTCTGGGTCACCGAGTCCGCCGGCTCAGGGTCGCCAACAGAGGATCCGCACCCAGTCAGGGCCAAGGCCAGGCTGAGCATTACGGCTGCGGGAAGGGTGGTCTTCGTCATTGTCCTCATCCTTTGTTCATCCGGGATTCGTTGACACCAACGTACGAACCGGGGATGAAGCGATGATGAGGACCGACGGAGGGCCTCCTCATGTTGCGTCGACCGCAGCGAGCCGACCCCAGCGAGGAGGACGCTCAGACGTCGACGCGACTGAAGTTCTGGAAGCTGCGCGAGGCGGTCGGGCCACGCTGACCCTGGTAATGGGAGCCGCGCGTGGTCGAGCCATACGGGTGCTCCGCCGGCGACGAGAGGCGGAAGAAGCACAGCTGACCGATCTTCATGCCCGGCCAGAGCATGATCGGCAGCGTGGCGACGTTGCTCAGCTCCAAGGTGACGTGGCCGCTGAAACCCGGGTCGACGAACCCGGCGGTGGCGTGGGTCAGCAGGCCGAGACGCCCGAGCGAGGACTTGCCCTCAACGCGCGCGGCGAGGTCGTCGGGCAGCGAGAACTGCTCCCACGTGGAGCCGAGCACGAACTCGCCCGGGTGGAGCACGAAGCCGTCCTCGGCGTCGACCTCGACGAGGCGGGTCAGGTCGGGCTGCTCCGCGGCCGGGTCGATGACCTGGTACTTGTGGTTGTCGAAGAGCCGGAAGTACTTGTCGAGGCGGACGTCCACGCTCGACGGCTGGACCATGCTCGGGTCCCACGGGTCGATGGAGACACGGCCGGCATCGATCTCGGCGGTGATGTCGCGGTCGGAGAGCAGCACAGGGTCACGTTACCCGGTACCGGGTTAGGTGCATCCGGGGCGGTCGGGTAAGGTCTGTCGCTGCACCCGAAAGACATCCGTCAACGGGGGCTTGCCGGTGTAGCTCAATGGTAGAGCGCCAGCTTCCCAAGCTGGACACGCGGGTTCGATTCCCGTCACCGGCTCCACATGCGCCCGCCGTCGCGGGCCGTCCACACACCTGCCGGAGCGTCGAGGGGCAAAGGAGCGCCGTTGTGACCTGGGGCGATTACGAGAACGCGCATGTGCGGGTCCACTTCACCGATCGCACCGTCATCATCGAACCGGCCGCGCCCGGCCAGGTCGGTGACGATTTTCCGGCGGAGTTCGGCGGCGAGACGGTCTTCATCATCACCGCACACGATCCCTGCGGCGAGCCAGCGACGGCGGAGGCGAACGCGGCCGCCGAGCAACGACTCTCCGCCACTCTCGACGCGCTCGGCGTCACGCGTTACCGGGCTGAGGGTGGAGACGCGGAGTGGGTCCATGTCGAGGCGAGCGAGCTCGTCGTCGGCGTGGATGAGGCCACTGCGCTCAAGCTCGGGCGCGAGTTCGGCCAAGTCGCGATCTTCGGCTGGAGCCCCGAGGCGTGGGAGATCATCGCCTGCGACGGCACTCAACGCACCACGCTGGGGTGGCAACTCCTCCCCGGCTGACCCCGCAGTCGCCGTCGAGGCCCCCCGGTTGCGTTGTCCCAGGCCTCTGAAACCCTGTCTTCGTGACCGCCACCCAGGACGAACTCAGCCTCGAGCAGGAGTACTTCGACGCGGCCCTTGCCGCGCGCGAGGCCCACCGTGCGACGCTCCTGAATGCCGGCTCGGCGGCCGGCGGTTCGACGAAGAACCAGGCGGCGATCGCGCGAAACGCCAAGGCTGCGGCCGAGAAGCTGGGCGAACCGGATTCCGAGGTCGCCTTCGGCAAGCTGACGTTCACCGACGACGACGAACCGTTGTACATCGGCAAGCGTGCCATCTTCAGCGAGGACAAGGACCTCCTCGTCATCAGTTGGCAGCGGCCGGCCGCACAGGCCTATTACAACGCCACGGCCAAGGACCCGCTCGGCGTGGCGGTGAAGCGGGCGTTCGACCTCACCGGCAATCGCATCACGACGTATGAGGACACGGTCTTCGTCGAACTGGCCGAACGCATCTCCGAGTTGACCGCGGAGGAACGTTGGGGCGTCAACGATGCCCTGCTCACCGACCTGCAGGCCCGGCGCGACGGCGCGATGCACGACATCGCCAAGACGATCCAGCATGCGCAGTACGAGCTCATCACCCAGCCGCTGGAGCGGTTGCTCATCATCCAGGGCGGGCCGGGCACGGGCAAGACCGCCGTAGCGCTGCACCGGGTGTCGTGGCTGCTGGCCAACCACCCCGAATTGGCGGAGGACGGAGTGCTCGTCATCGGCCCGAGCCCCACCTTCACGCGGTACATCCGCAAGGTCTTGCCGGAGCTCGGTGACGTCGACGTCGATCATCGCGATCTGCGCTCCTTGGGCCCGTTCCGCGCAGAACGGGCCGCCGAGTCGCGGGAGACGGCGGCGTTGAAGGGCCAGGCCAAGATGGCCCGGCTCATCGCCCAGGCCCTGCGCGATCGCGTGCGCGTCCCGGCCGGGGTGGAGTCCCTGCGGGTTGGCGGGCTGACGGGCCCGGCGATCGACCGTGACGAGGTGCAGGCCCAGCTCGACCTGGCCCGGCAACGGCCCACGTACGCCGGTGGGCGACTGGTGTTCCGGCAGTGGCTGCAGCAGGCGGCGCAGGATCGGGCGCGGCGGGGACTGACGATCACCGCGGGCGACGTCGACGCGGCGACCGAGCGGATCTGGCCCTCGATGACCCCGCAGGTGCTGCTGCGCGATCTGCTCAGCTCGCGCGAGCGCCTGCTCAACGCGGCCAGCAGCGAGTTCAGCGCCACCGACATCACCGCGCTGCAGCGCACCCCAACCGCGCGGGTGACCGAGCAGTTCTGGACCGACGCGGACATCGCGCTGCTCGATGAGGCCGACACGCTCATCAACGGTGGGCCGCGGCAGTACCAGCACATCGTCGTCGACGAGGCGCAGGATCTCTCGCCGATGCAGGTGCGGTCAATCCGGCGGCGTTCCGTTGACGGGTCGATGACGGTCGTCGGGGACATCGCGCAGGCGACAAGCCCGTGGGCGCCCGACGACTGGGCCGCGCTGGCTGAGGACCTGCGTGTGGACCACCCGGCGCAGGTGCACGAGCTCGACCTCGGGTACCGCGTGCCGCGCCAGATCTACCAGCACGCGGCGAACCTGCTCAAGCACGCCGCGCCCGGGGTAACACCGCCCAGGGTCGTGCGCGAGGGCCCGGCCGACGTCGAGTTCCTCACCACCTCCGAGCATGTGTCGGAGTCGGTGGCCGCGGCCCGTGAGCACGCCTCGAAGGGGCGGTTCGTCGGGATGATCTGCGCGCCGCAGGACCACGCCGAGATCGCGGCGGCGTTGACGGCTGACGACATCCGCTGGGGTGACGTCGGCCGCGGTGAGATGGACGTGGCGATCAACCTCGCGACGGCGCAGGAGTCCAAGGGGCTGGAGTTCGACGCTGTCGTCATCGTCAATCCGAGCAACATCGTCGCCGGTGCCGAGCACGGGTTGCGGTTGTTGTACATCGCCATGACGCGCTCGACGGCCTACCTGACGGTCGTGCACAACAAGGAGGTTCTGCCGACGGCCGAGCAGGCGGTCGACAACCTCGAGCAGGTGCCGATCACGACGGTCAGCGATACCCCGCCGGGGGCGCGACTGGTCGCTGCGGCGTTGCGCGGCGAGGGGGCGAGTGTGTCGACACCGGTGGTGGACGACGCTCCGGAAATCGTGATGACGCGAGCCGGGCGACACGGCCGCAGCGGCGCCGCCGATCCCTCGATCGCCGAGGAGCTCAGTGAGCGCATGTCCGCCGAGGCCGCCCAGTTCCTCGCGGGGACGCTGGCGGCGACCGTGCTGCCCCAGCAATGGGCGCGGGTCATCGAACTCTTGCCCACGTACCTGCCTCGCGTCGAGGACTGACGGGTTCTACGCTGCGCTCATGCGAGCCGTGGTGCAGCGGGCGACGTCCGCCAGTGTGACCGTCGAGGGTGAGGTCGTCGGCGAGTTGGGCGGGCCCGGATTGGTCGTGCTGCTCGGGGTGACCCACTCCGACGGTGACGCAGAGGTTGCGCAGATGGCCCGCAAGGTCGCCCATCTGCGGATCCTCGATGGCCAGCGGTCGGCCGTCGATCTGGGGTCGCCGATCCTGCTGATCAGTCAGTTCACGCTGTACGGGGACGCCTCGAAGGGGCGACGGCCCACGTGGCAGGCCGCCGCCCCACGCGAGGTCGCCGAGCCGATCGTCGACGCCGTCGGAGCGTCGTTGCGCCAGTTGGGATTGGACGTCGAGACCGGTCGGTTCGGCGCGCAGATGGCCGTGGCGCTCGTCAACGACGGTCCGTTCACGGTGCTCCTCGACGTCTGAAACGTTGTCGGTGCCAGCCCCTAGGTTCTGAGGTGCCGGGAGAACGGCTCTCGGCACCACCAGGGGAGTTCACATGTTCAGACTGAAGGGGATCGCGGCCGCGTTGGTGGCCGTGCTCATCGTCCCGCTGTTCGCGGCGGCCGCGCCGGCTCAGGCGGCCTACTCGTGCAACGTCACCGTGCCCAGCCGGGTCAGCATCACCTCGCCCTACAAGGCGATCACGGCGCGGTACAGCAACGGCTGCCTGACCCACGCCGAGTGGGCCACGTGGGATGTGGTGCACCCTACCCAGGGTCTCGCCGACATCCTCATCTACGACGGCACCTCATCGACCGAGATCATGGACTGGTACGACTGGGAGCCTCGTGGCACGTACACGGTGCGCCCCGATGGTGCTTGGGACGACAACTACGACGACTTGGCACAGAACTCGCCGCGGATGAGCGTGCGGCTGGGGTCGTACACGTACGTCACCCACTCTCGCTCGGGGAAGTATGTGCGCGCCGACACCAAGGTCACGCGCTACTCCACCAGCGCCCGCAAGATGCGGCCCTACGCAGGCGCCAGGGTGACCCTGCGGTTCCGGAACTCCACGTCGGGTCCGTGGACGAGCAGCCGCACCGCGAAGACCAACAGCAAGGGCAAGGTCACCTTCCGGGTGTCCTCGTCGCGGGCGCGCTACTGGCAGGTGTCCACGAGCGACACGTCGACCACCTGGGGCGGGCGCACGACGTTCCGTCGCTGAGATCCGGGGGATGGAACCGGCCGCCGTCACCCGAGTGGTGACGGCAGCCGGGCAGGGCGACAGATCAGCGCACGCCGCGCTGGTACTCCTCCCACGTCAGCTTGGTGACCTTGGGTCCGTCATCGGCGCGGCCACCGGCCAGACCGTTGCGGCCCTCGAAGTAATCACCGGTCTGGCGGCGCGCGCCGGTGGACATGTCGGTGTCGGAGATGGCGATGGCGTGGATGTGCCAGGCCCAGCGACCCTGCGAGGGGTTCCGGGTCCACGCGGCGAAGCCGACCTGGCGCAGCGCGCGGGTCACCCGCAGTCGCTGGGCCGACGTCAACGCCGTGGCGCCGATGTCGACGGCGCCACCGCCGTCGTGCGTCCCGGCCGAGAGGGCGACGCGACCGGCGTTGTACGAGCCCTGCGTGATCTTGAAACGGATGCCGGCCAGCCGCTCGGCCTCAACGAGCATGCGGTACGTGCGGTTGTTGAACCGGTGACCCCGGTAAATGACGCGGGAGCCGACGTTGATCGGGCGGTAGAGGCTGAACCGACCGACCGCCAACTTGCGCATCGACGTCGGGCCGGGCAGCCCGGTCGCGTCGAGACCGCGGTAGCCCAGGCGGCGCTGCCACGCGGCATACGCACTGACGGTGACCTTGCCGAAGTTGCCGTCCACCGCCGCGTTGAGCAGGCCCTTGGCCTTGAGCGCCGACTGAACCAGTTTCACCGACGGGCCGGCGCCCGGCGTCACCGCGAAGCGCCTCCGAGCCGGGTCCCACTGAGCGGCCTTGACGACCATTTCCATGTTGCAGGTGGCCAAGGCCTGTGCGGAGTCGGCGACCCCAGCGACAGCGATCCCGGCCGGTGCGGCGACGGCCAGCCGCAGCACATCTCGACGTGTTGCCATGGTTCTACCCCTAGGTGTGAGGCGCTCCTGGTGAGCGCGACGCGCAGCAGAGTGGCAGGGGTCACACCGGCTGACATGGGCCTGCCGGCCCACCCGAGACCCAATCTGGCGCGACGCCCCACCGACCCCGCGGTACCCCATGCCGTGATTCTTGTTACTCGTTGGAAACTTCGCTTGCGCAACCCACCCACCAAGCGCCACCATGGTGGCAAGGTAAGCATGCGCTTAGCGCCTCGCCACCCTGCCTCGTGCAGCCATATCGCCTCAACGGAGGGGCCATGACCCACTACAAGTCCAACCTTCGCGACATCGAGTTCAACCTCTTCGAGCTCCTCGGCCGCCAGGAGGTCCTCGGCCACGGCCCGTTCGCGGACCTCGACGTCGACACCGCCAAGGAGACCCTCAAGGAGGTCGCGCGCCTGGCCGAGAACGAGCTCGCCGCCTCGTTCGAGGACGCCGACCGTCACCCGCCGGTCTTCGACCCCGAGACGCACTCGGTTGCGATGCCGGCGAGCTTCGCCAAGTCCTGGCAGTCGTACACGGAGTCCGGATTCTCGGCGCTCGACCTCCCCGCCGAGCTCGGTGGCCAGGTCAGCCCGCCGTCGTTCCGCTGGGCGGTCAACGAGTTGCTGCTGGGAGCGCAGCCCGCCCTGGCGATGATGGCCGCCTCCTACTCCTTCGCCAAGCTGCTCTTCCTCCTGGGCACCGACGAGCAGAAGAAGCTCGCCCACTGGATCGTCGAGAAGAACTGGCACTGCACGATGGTGCTGACCGAGCCCGACGCCGGCTCCGACGTCGGCGCCGGCCGCACGAAGGCCATCGACAACGGTGACGGCACCTGGTCCGTCGAGGGCGTCAAGCGCTTCATCACCACCGGTGACACCGACCTGACCGACAACGTCATCCACTTCGTGTTGGCGCGCCCCGAGGGCGCCGGCCCAGGCACCAAGGGCCTGTCGCTGTTCATCGTCCCGAAGTACCACGTGGACCTCGAGACCGGTGAACTGCTCGAGCGCAACGGCGCCTACGTCACCAACGTCGAGAAGAAGATGGGCCTGAAGGTCTCCCCCACCTGCGAGATCACCTTCGGCGGCGAGGTCCCCGCCACCGGCACCCTGTTCGGCGACGAGCACAACGGCATCGCGCAGATGTTCCGGGTCATCGAGAACGCTCGCATGCTCGTGGGCACCAAGGCCATCGCCACCCTCTCGACGGGGTACCTCAACGCGCTGGAGTACGCGAAGAACCGCGTGCAGGGCGCAGACCTGACCCAGATGGCGGACAAGGCCGCCCCGCGCGTGACCATCACGCACCACCCGGACGTGCGACGCTCCCTCATGCTGCAGAAGGCCTACGCCGAGGGCATGCGCGCGCTGGTGCTCATGACGGCGACCTACCAGGACGACCACGAGGCCCACTTCATCGAGACCGGCTCCGAGGCCGTCGAGCCCGGCTCCGACGTCGACCTCAACAACCGCATCAACGACCTTCTCCTGCCCATCGTCAAGGGTCTGGGCTCCGAGCGCGCGTGGGTGCTGCTGGGCTCCGAGACGCTGCAGACGTTCGGTGGCTCCGGGTTCCTGCAGGACTACCCGATCGAGCAGTACGTCCGCGACGCCAAGATCGACACCCTGTACGAGGGCACGACGGCGATCCAGGGTCAGGACTTCTTCTTCCGCAAGATCGTCAAGGACCAGGGGCAGGCGCTCGGCGCGATCGCCGCTCGGATCCAGGCCACGGCGGCGGAGAAGGGCACCCAGGGCGGCGCGTTCGACCGTGAGCGAGACCTCTTGGCCACCGCGCTGACCGACCTGCAGGCCATGATCGGGTACCTCGTCGGCAAGGTCATGGCCTCCGACACCCGCAACGGCGGCGACGCGCGCAACCTGTACATCGTCGGCCAGAACACCTCGCGGCTCCTGCTGGCCGCCGGCGACCTGATCATCGGGTGGCTGCTGATCCGTCAGGCCGCCATCGCCCACGAGGCCCTCGAGGCCGGCGCCTCCGCGGCCGACCAGGACTTCTACACCGGCAAGATCGCCGCGGCGAAGTTCTTCGCCCGTCAGGTGCTGCCGCAGATCACCGCGCAGCGCGCGATCACCGAGGCCAGCGACAACGACCTCATGGACGTGCCCGAGTCGGCCTTCTGATCGACCCACACACGCCGAACGCCGGCGCCCCACCTCGGGGCGTCGGCGTTCGTCGTAGTACCTCCACGAAGTCGGACCTGTCCGACCGCGGAGTCTCACAGTCAGGCCAGGGTCAGTTCCACTGCTTCCCGACAGGCACGTCGGTGGCGGAGATGTCCTTGACCGGCGTGGTGGCGTAGCCGACCTCCGCCAGGCCCCGGTGCAGCATGGGCGCCATCGTGCGGACGTAGGTCGCCGTGATGTGGCTGCCCTGGCGGTAGATCATCGTGCCGCCGATGACCGGGGGGCACGTATCGCGCCCGGGCGGGCACACCCACTGGTTGAGATCGATCAACGGCACCTTCATCTGCTTCGACACCTCCTTCAGCGGCGGCGTCCCCCGCCCGTCACGCTTCTCCGCGGAGAAGTCGCACGCGGAGATGTCGTTACGCTGGTCCGCGACGCAGTTGTAGACCTGATCGTCCATCCCCGCCGGGGAGGTGTTGTCCGCGAGCAGCACGACCTTCGTCCCGAGGGCCTGGAGGTCTGTGATCGCGGCCTCCATCCCCTCCGTACGAGACTGCAGGCTCGGCGACCCCTGCGAGATGATCGCGTACGTCGGCACCTTGTCCGGGTTGGCCTTGAGGTAGCCGATGACGTTGTGGCCGAACTGCGCACAGTCGTCCTTGACCCCGTCGTAGGAGAACGAACAGGCCGACTTGAGGTACAGGTCGACGCGCCAGTCCTCCTTCGAGGCGATCCAGTTCATGGCCGGCATCCACTGCCCCATCTTCGAGTCTCCGAGCAGGGCGATGGAGGTTTTCGAGGCCTTGTTGCCGTACGTGCAGTTCGGGTTGACCTTGTTGTCGCCGGGCTGCACCTGACAGTTGTCGTCGTAGTAGCTCGGGGTGTCGCTGACGGCCACGGCCGGGTCCGGGGACACCGAACCGGACTGGGTGAACACCGACGTCGGATTGTCGATGACCTGCCACTGGTCGGCCTTCGGGTTGGCCACCAGGGCGCTGGCCCCGGCCACCTTGACGTTCGGGTCGACCCGGGGCACGGCGAACCACAGCACCGTGCCGACCAGCCCGGTGATGGCCATGAGCACACCACCGAAGATCAGCGACCGCGACGGCTTGGCCACGATGACGGGGTGGAACCGCACCGGGTCCTCGATGAGGTGCTTGGTCGCCCACGCCAGGAACACCGACAGCCCGGCGACGAGGACCATCACGAGGAGGCTCAGGTTGTCACCGGTCAGGGCCTTCGCGAAGACGACCAACGGCCAGTGCCACAGGTACACGGCGTACGAGATGCCACCGATCCACACCATCCACTTCATGCCCAGGAACCGACCGACGTACGTGTCCTGGTGGGCGCAGCCGGCGGCGATGATCAGCCCCGCCCCCACGGTCGGCAGCGCCGCCCACCAGCTCGGCCACGGCGTGGCCGTCGAGATGATGAAGAGGGAGAGCACGATCAAGACCAGACCGATCCCGGCGAGCAGTTCGGAGCCCCGTTTGGTGAGCTTGGTCAACCGGATCACCGCGAACGAGATCAACGCGCCGATGGCGAGCTCCCAGATGCGGGTGGTGGTGAAGAAGTACGCGGTCGCCGGGTCGTTCCTCGTGTGCACGACCGAGTAGATGAACGACGCCAGCGCCGTCACGCACAGGAGGAGGAACAGCAGCCGCTTCCACTTGAGGCGGTACTTCTTGGCCAGAAACAGCCCGACGAGCATCAGCAGCGGCCAGATGACGTAGAACTGTTCCTCCACCGACAGCGACCAGTAGTGCTGCAGGGCAGAGGCGCCCGCATCCTCGGCGAGGTAGTCGACGGCCCGGAACGCCAGCGCCCAGTTGATGACATAGAACGTCGCGGTGATGACGTCGCTAGCCAGGTTGGCGCGATCGGCCGCGGGGAGGACGAACCACCCGACGACCGCCGTGAACAGCAGAACGGTCGACGCCGCGGGCAACAGGCGCCGGGCCCGTCGGGAGTAGAACTTCGTCAGCGAGACCGTACCGTCGCGCCCGATCTCGCGCAGCATCTGCGAGGTGATGAGGAACCCGGAGATGACGAAGAAGATGTCGACGCCGACGAATCCGCCCGAGAGTTGCGAGACTCCGAGGTGGTAGATGAGCACCACGAGAACGGCGATGGCGCGCAGGCCCTCGATGTCCCCGCGCATGGCCGCCCGGTGACCGCCGCCCTTCGGCTTCGGGTCCTTGCCGGCCGGGGTTGCCGCGGCCGATCGCCGGCTCCGTTGCACCTCGCGCCGTGTGGTCGCTGCGGTGGTGTCGGACCCGGCGCTCACGCCTGGACCACTCCGAGGTAGTCGCCGATCACCTCAGCGATGCGGCTGCCGGCGTGACCGTCCCACAGGGGCGGGGTCTTCCACGTCTCGGCGCGGGGGGTGGCAAGCACCTGGGCGACCTTGTCGGCGAGCACCTCACGGGTGACGAGTTGGTTGGTGCCGTGGGTGATCGTCACCGGGCGTTCGGTGTTCGGGCGCAGCGTCAGGCACGGCACACCGAGGATCGTCGTCTCCTCCTGGACGCCGCCGGAGTCGGTCACCACGGCGCGCGACCCGCGCACCAGGCCCATGAACTCGATGTAGCCGAGCGGGTCGATGACGGTCATGTTGGCGTGGTCGAAGAAGCCGGCCTCCTGCAGGCGGGCGCGGCCGCGCGGGTGCAGCGGGATGACGACGCGGATCTGGTCGGCCACGGCGTGCATCGCCTTGACCAGCTCGGCCACGTCGGCCGGGTCGTCGACGTTGCCGGGGCGGTGGAGCGTCGAGACGATGTAGTCGCCCTCGATCCCCAGTTCGGCGGTCACGGCCGCGGAGTCGAACCGGTCCTGGTTCTTCAGGAGCGTGTCGATCATCGGGTTGCCGACGAAGTGGATCTTGTCGGGGTGGACACCCTCGTTGCCCAGGTGGGCGATCGCGTCGGTGCTCGTGGTGAGCAGCAGCGAGGAGAGCCGGTCGGTGACGAGCCGGTTGACCTCCTCGGGCATGGTCAGGTCGAAGGAGCGCAGTCCGGCCTCGACGTGCGCCGACGGGATGAGCAGCTTCGCCGCGACGAGCGAGGCCGCCACGGTGGAGTTCACGTCGCCGTACACGACGACCAGCGCGGGCTGGCGCTCGACGAACAGTTCCTCGAGGGCGACCATGACGGCCGCCGTCTGCGCGCCATGCGAGCCCGAGCCCACACCGAGATTCACGTCCGGCAGCGGGATGCCCAGCTGGCGGAAGAAGACGTCGGACATCTTGTCGTCGTAGTGCTGCCCGGTGTGCACCAGCAGCTGCTCGACCGGGTACTCCGACAGGGCGGCCAGGACGGGGGCGGCCTTGGGGAAATTCGGGCGCGCACCGGTGACGTGGACGACAAGGGGGGTAGACATGGGCCACAGTCTGGCACGACAACCCTGAGGACTTCCTGCGCCGCCCCCGTCGAGTGATGGATTCGGGCCGCCTCAGGAGCCCCGAAGCGGCCCGAAACCATCACTCGGCGGGTGGGGGTCAGCGGTGGCGGGAGCGGGCCAGGAAGACCTCGCGCCGCACGCGCCGGCCGACTCCCCGGGCGCGGGCGCCGATCTGGTGGGTCAGCGCGTGGCGTCCCTCCGCCTTGGCCGCCCATGCCAGGGGATCGACGTCACCGATGAGATCGACCGCCACCGCCCCGATGACCTGGCCATCGACCCAGTGCCGCCACTGCCCGGCCTCGAGCTCGGGCGCCGCGTGCTCCCAGACCGCACGGTCGATGTCCGGAGCGTCGTCGAGCACGTCCGCGATCGACGCTCCGGCAATCGCGAGGAGACTCGGGTGCCACATCGCGATCGGGGCGCCACCGGTGTCGACGCGCACGAGGCGCCGGCCCGGCCGGTTCACCTCGACGAGCAACCGCGTGATCAGCCCGGGCGCAACCACCGTGCCCCGCGGGATCGTGCACACCGCGGCGACACCGAACCCGTGCGGCTCCCGATCGGTCGCGCGGTGGAACACCATGACCCGCCCTGCCTTGTCGGCGAGGGGTTCGATGGTGTCGTACTCCGGACCACTGCCCGGATCGTCGTGGGCCCAGACATCGACCGGCATCGGCTGAGTGCGCGCGAGCAGGGCCATGACAGCGAGGGTACGTTGTCGGCATGAGCCCGCGCAGCCTGGACCCGGTCCGTGATGCCCCGACCGGCCGCGTCCCCGGCGCCGACGGCGATCGGCGCGCACACCTGATCTCAGGCCCGACCGGTTGGTCGTTGCAGGTGCCGTGGAGCCGACCGCGCCGGGGCCGGTGGGATCGCCCGGCCGCACTGCTCGACCAGCTCGCCGCGCTCGACACCAGCCACGCGCTCGAGGCCTCCGGCGCGGTCCCCACCGGAGCGCAGCCCGCGCTGGCGAGTTTCCTGACCCGCGCGGCCGCCCGCGGCACCCTCGTCGCCGGGGACCTCCTCGGTGCGGTCACCGACCAGGTGCCGTTCGAGGTGCCCACGTCCATGCCCGCCGCCCCGGGTCTGCTCGAGTTCGACGCCGTCGCGGTCCGGCAGCGGCGCGCGGCGTGGGCCTCCGCCCTGACCGACTGGCCCAGCGTCACCGCGGTCCTGGTGACCCGGCGCCCGCACCTCCTGCCGCGCATCCTGGGGATGCTCGCCGCGCAGACCTACCCGGTCCTCGATGTCGTCGTGGTCGTGCACGGCAGCGAGGTCGACCCGAGCGCGGTCGACCCGGCCACGATGGACACCGCGGCCAACCGCCCCGGCCCGCCGGTGCGACTGCTCATGGCCCCGTCCTCGATGTCGCTCGGCGCCGCGCTCAACCTCGGCTGCGACGCCGCGGACGGGCATCTGCTGACCAAGGTCGACGACGACGACTGGTACGGCCCGGACCACGTGCTCGACCTCGTCATCGCGCATCGGCTCTCCGGAGCGCAGATCGTCGGCAAATCCACGACGGTCGTGCATCTCGAGGGGCTGGACACGACCGTGCGGCGCGTCTTCGGCTCCCCCGAGGCGCCGATCAACCGCGTCGCCGGAGGCACGATCCTCATCGGCGCGGATGACCTCGAGACCGTGGGCGGCTGGGCAGACGTGCCGCGTGCCGTCGACTCCGCGTTGATCGCGGCCGTGAGCCGGCACCGCGGCCAGATCTACCGGCCGCACGACATCGGCTACGTGTACGTGCGCGCGGCCCCGACCAACGACGGCGAAGCGCACACGTGGAGCGCCGGGAACGGCCACTTCCTCACGAGTGTGCGCGAGCAGTGGCTGGGCCTGCTGGCCCACCCGGACTTCGGGACCGCCGCGCCCTGAGCGATCGCCCGGAGTGATTCCGGTTCAGAAGCGGTAGATCCACTCGGCGACGTCCTGCCGCACCCGGGCGTACTCGGGCGACGACCCGGCGACGAGGTGCTCGACCGGGTCCCCTCCGCGCAGGTCCGTCGGCAGATCCGCGGTGACCTCGAGGTGGCGCACGCCGGGTCGCGCCGGCCCCAGCGTCACCGGGGTGCGCAGGTCGATGACCGACCGACGCCACCGCGGCGGGCCGTACTCGTCC
>NZ_BCRE01000149.1 GCF_001552435.1 Kribbia dieselivorans NBRC 106261 | reverse complement strand
CTCCGTGCAACAGGCCCCTACGCCGCCTGGGTCACCCGCGGTCGCGCCCGCGCCGACACCACCATGTCCACGGACAGGACGATGAGCGCCACCCACACGATGCCGAAGCCGATCCACCGCTCCCGCGGCAGATGCTCACCCAGCACCGTCACCGCGAGGATCAACTGGATCGCCGGCGTCACGAACTGGATCAGCCCGATCGTCACGAGCTTGATCCGTCGCGCCGCGGCCGAGAACAGCAGCAACGGCGCCGCCGTCATCACCCCGGAGATGAGGAACAACCCGGCATGTACAGGTCCGTGGTTCAGCACGGTTGCGCCGCCCGACACCTGCACGAACGTCAGCACCACGATGGCCAACGGCGCGATCACCATCGACTCGGCCGTGAGCGAGTGCAGCGCCGAGAGGTCCACCCCGACGCGCTTCTTGATCAGCCCGTACAGCGCGAAACTCGTCGCCAACACCGCCGCGACCATCGGAACCTGACCGGCCGCGACGATGAGATACACGCCGGCCGCCGCACCGATGGCGATGGCGAGCCACTGCAACGGGCGCAGCCGCTCGCGCAGCACCAACACCCCGAGTGCGATCGTCACGAGCGGATTGAGGAAGTACCCCAACGCGGCCTCGTTGGCCTGCCCGGCCAACACCGCCGCACTGTAGAAACCCCAGTTCAGCGAGATGCACAACGCCGCCACGGTCACGCCGACGACGAGCCGACGCTGCGCCAGGAACGGCCGGACCCACGACCAGTCATGCAGTACCGCGAGCACCACGAGACACAGCAGCACCGTGCCGAGGATGCGGTGCCCCAGCACCTCCCACGCACCCGCCGGCGCCAGCGCCGCGAAGTACAGCGGGAACAGCCCCCAGATGCCATAGGCGGCCAGGGCCTGTCCGGTGCCGACGCGAGACTGGTCGGCCACCTCAGCGGGCCGGGGGCAGGTCGGTCACGTCAGCCAACCTGCCACGTGTCCTTGCCCCGAAGCAGGGCAGAGACATCGTCATCCGAGGCCGGCCCACCGGCGTTCTGCACGGCGGCGAGCACCTGCGAACGCACGAGGTCGTCGTACGACGGGCGCTCCACGGCTCGGAAGACCCCCATGGGCACGTGGGTCATGTCCGGCCCATCGAGCCGCGAGATCGCAAAGGCCTGTGACGGATCGTCGAGGGTCACGTCGTGCGTGACCACGCGACTTGCGTCGGCCTCACCCGCCGGCACGAACGACACTCCGCCCGTCTCGTTGCGCACGAGCACCTGCTGCGCGTCGTCGTTGCCGGTGGTGACCGCCTCGCCGTGCTTGAGGTGCACCAGGCGCGCCTGCTGCTGGTCGACGTCCTTGATGAGTTCGAACGCGCCGTCGTTGAAGATCGGGCAGTTCTGGTAGATCTCGACGAGCGCGGTGCCGCGGTGCTCCGCGGCGGCCTTGAGTACGGCGGTGAGGTGCTTGCGGTCGGAGTCCATGGTCCGCGCGACGAACGACGCCTCCGCGCCGAGGGCGAGGCTGACCGGGTTGAACACCGAGTCGACCGACCCGTACGGGCTCGACTTCGTCACCGTCCCCGGCGCCGAGGTGGGGGAGTACTGACCCTTGGTCAGCCCGTAGATCCGGTTGTTGAACAACAGGATCGTCATGTTGACGTTGCGCCGCATGGCGTGGATGAGGTGGTTGCCGCCGATCGAGAGCGCGTCGCCGTCACCGGTGACGACCCACACCGACAGGTCCGGCCGAGACGTCGCCAGGCCGGTCGCAATGGCCGGGGCGCGGCCGTGGATCGAGTGCATGCCGTACGTGTTGAGGTAGTACGGGAAGCGGCTCGAGCAGCCGATGCCGGAGATGAACGTGATGTTCTCGCGCTTGAGACCCAACTCGGGCAGGAACCCCTGCACCGCGGCGAGGATGGCGTAGTCACCGCACCCGGGGCACCAGCGCACCTCCTGGTCGGAGGTGAAGTCGCGCTTGGTCTGGCGGTCGGCGTCGTCGGGCAGTTCGGGAACGCCCGCGATGCCGCTGTGACCGACGTGGGGCAGGCCGAGGTCGATGCTCACTTGGTGATCTCCTCGATCAGGTGGCCGATCTTGTCGGCGAGTTCGATGGTGGTGAAGGGCAGGCCGCGCACGCGGGTGAACGAGCGCACGTCGGCGAGGTACTTGCCGCGCAGGATGAACGCGAGTTGGCCGAGGTTCATCTCGGGCACGAGGATCCGCTCGTACTGGGCCAGGACGTCGCCGGTGTTGGCCGGGAACGGGTTGAGGTGGCGCAGGTGCGCGTGGGCGACGGCGGCGCCGGTGTTGCGCACGGTGCGCACCGCCGCAGCGACCGGGCCGTACGTCGATCCCCACCCGAGCACGAGGACCTTCGCGTCTCCGGTCGGGTCGTCGACCTCGAGGTGATCGATGGTGTTGGCGATCCCGTCGACCTTGGCCTGGCGGGTGTGGACCATGAACTCGTGGTTGTCCGGGTCGTAGGAGATGTTGCCGGTCTGGTCGGCCTTCTCGATGCCGCCGATGCGGTGCTCCAGACCCGCGGTGCCCGGCACGGCCCACGGTCGCGCCAGCGTCTGCGGGTCGCGCTTGTACGGCAGGAAGACGGGGTTGCCCTTGCCGTCCTCACCGTTGGGGCTGGTGGCGTTCTCGACGCGCAGGTCGGGCAGGCCGGTGACGGTCGGCACGCGCCACGGCTCGGAGCCGTTGGCGAGGTACCCGTCGGAGAGCAGGAACACCGGCGTGCGGTAGGTCGTGGCGATGCGCACGGCCTCGAGCGCGGCGTCGAAGCAGTCCGCGGGGGAGCGCGGTGCGATGACCGGCACGGGCGACTCACCATTGCGGCCGTACAGGGCCTGCAGCAGGTCGGCCTGCTCGGTCTTGGTCGGCAGACCGGTGGCCGGGCCGCCGCGCTGGACGTCGACGATGACCAGCGGCAACTCCAGGCTCACCGCCAGGCCGATGGTCTCGGCCTTGAGCGCCACTCCGGGACCCGAGGTCGTGGTCACGCCGATGGCGCCGCCGTAGCTGGCGCCCAGCGCGATGCCGACGCCGGCGATCTCGTCCTCGGCCTGGATCGTGGTGATGCCGAACCGCTTGTGCCGGCTCAGCTCGTGCAGGATGTCGGAGGCCGGCGTGATCGGGTAGGAGCCCAGCACGAGGGGCCGCTCGGCCCGGTGCGCCGCCGCGACGAGACCGAGCGCGAGCGCCTGGTTGCCGGTGGTGTTGCGGTAGGTGCCGGCCGGCATCGCCGCCGGGGCGACCTCGTAGCGCACGGAGAAGTCCTCCGTGGTCTCGCCGTAGTTCCAGCCGGCTTCGAGCGCGGTGATGTTGGCCGCGAGGATGGCGGGCTTCGACCCGAACTTGGACTCCAGGAACGCCTTGGTCGCGTCGATCGGGCGCGAGTACATCCACGACAGCAGGCCGAGCGCGAACATGTTCTTGGCGCGCTCCTTCTCCTTGCGGGTCAGGGTGGTCGACTCGGCCAGCGCCTCGACGGTGATGCTCGTCAGCGGCAGCGGGTGGACGTGCCACGACTCCAGCGACCCGTCGTCCAGCGGGTTGCTGTCCCAGCCCACCTTCGAGAGGTTGCGCTTGGTGAACTCGTCGGTGTTGATGAGGATCGTCGCGCCGCGGGGCACGTCCCGCAGGTTGGCCTTGAGGGCGGCCGGGTTCATCGCGACCAACACATCCGGAGCGTCGCCCGGCGTCAGCACCGCATGATCGGCGAAGTGGAGCTGGAACGAACTCACGCCCGGCAGCGTGCCCTGGGGAGCCCGGATCTCGGCCGGGAAGTTGGGCAGCGTCGAGAGGTCGTTGCCGTGAGCGGCGGTGTCGGAGGTGAACCGGTCACCCGTCAACTGCATGCCGTCTCCGGAGTCTCCGGCGAACCGGATCACGACTCGGTCGAGCTTTTGGACGTGGGCAGTACTCATCGGTGGCGGTTCCAGTCGTCGTTTGCGGGGGCGATCTCGTCATGTTATGACGGCGTCCGATGGAAGGATATCGCCGTCCAAGTTATGGCCAGTATAAGCGACCGTTATCCCACCGACCTTGTCGAGATTCCAGGGGCGGTCCATCGCCGGTGGTGGGCCTGCCCGCGACGCACCCCGCAGCCGCGGCGTCGCCTCACGCGGTGACCCAGCGCGGGGCGTATCGCGTCAGTGTGGCCGTCAGCGACTCGCGCTTCTGCGCGATCTCCTCGCGCGTGCCGATGAGCACGACGGAGGCGACGACGCGACCCGCCTCGCGCACGGCCGCGGCCACTCCGGCGGCGGTGTCCGAGCTCTTCTCCGAGGCGCAGATGCCGGTCTCGATGATCTGCGGCATCTCGGCGAGGAAGTCCTCGACGCGTTGTTCGTCCTCGGGCCCGGCGGCCTGGAGGTGCGCCCACAGGTCGCGTCGATCCATGTGGGCCAGGAACACCCACCCCGACGACGTGCGCAGCAGCGGCCGTCGCACATGGTTCTCGGCCAGATAGGCGAAGCGCAGATCTGCCATCGCCGAATCGATGTAGAAGACGTTGCGCCCGACGGCCACCGCGAGCATGGCGGGCTGGCCGGTCTCCTCGGACAGGGCCACGAGGTCGGCGTGCGGCACGGCGCCGAGCGAGGGCCGACCGGCGATGAGATTGAGCAGGTAGGGCGCCGCGCCCAGGGTGTAACGACGCTCCGTCTCGTCGAGGTAGCCGGTGGCGACGAGCCCGTTGACCAGGCCCTGCACCGAACTCACCGGAGCGTCGACGACGCGCGCGATCTCGGTCAGGGACATGCCGTCGCGGTGTCGGGCGGCGCTCTCGAGGATCGTCGCGACCCGATCGACGGTGCGGTGGCGGGGTCGTGGGGTCGTCAGTCCGGGGGTCATGGGCCTCACTATCACGTATATACGTAACGTGATCAACTATTGCGTAAGCGGAGCGTCGTGTGCCACCGTGGTCACTACCGTCACCCACATCCACTCGACACCATCGGAGGGCGCGCATGCCACCGGTTTCCGTAAGTCCCGGGGTCGCCATTGAGCAGCCGGCCCTGACTCAACTCCGCCTCGAGGTCCGCGCGTTCGTGGCCGACGCGATCCGCGATGGCCTGTTCGTGCCGCACGTCGACACCTGGCTGACCCGCTGGGACCGTGAGTTCACCCGCGAACTCGGCCGCCGGGGCTGGCTCGGCATGGTCATCCCGACGGAGTACGGCGGCCAGGGCCGCACCTTCCTCGAGCGCTTCGTCGTCACCGAGGAGCTGCTCGTCGTCGGCGCTCCCGTCGCGGCCCACTGGGTCGCCGAGCGCCAGATCGGCCCGTCGCTGCTCCGCTTCGGCACCGAGGAGCAGAAGCAGGCGTTCCTGCCGGCGATCTCGCGCGGCGACGTCATCTTCGGCATCGGCATGAGCGAGCCCGACTCCGGCTCCGACCTCGCCAGCGTGCGCACCAAGGCCGAGCCGGACGTCGTCGATGGCGTCAGCGGCTGGCGCGTCACCGGTACCAAGGTGTGGACCTCCGGCGGTCACGAGGCCGACGCGTTCTTCGCGCTCGCGCGCACCTCGCCGCTCGACCCGGCCCACCGCCACGACGGGCTGAGCCAGTTCATCGTCGACCTGCACGCCCCCGGCGTCGAGATCCGCCCGATCATCTCCATGGGTGGGGACCACCACTTCAATGAGGTCCACCTCGACGGGGTGTTCATCCCCGACAACCGCGTGCTCGGCCAGATCGGCGACGGCTGGATGCAGGTCACCTCCGAGCTCGGCTTCGAGCGCAGTGGCCCCGAGCGTGCCCTCTCGACCTTCCACCTGCTCGCCGAGACCGCCGAGGCCATGCAGACGCAGACCCTGCCGACCGACACCGGCGTGGGGCGACTGACCGCCCGCATCTCGGCGCTCCACCAGATGTCGTTCGCCGTGTCCACCGCCCTGCAGGGTCACCAGAACGCCGACACCGCCGCAGCCGTCACCAAGGTGCTCGGCACGACGACCGAGGGTGACATCGCCGACTACGTCGACCTGCTCGCGCCGCCCGGCCGGGCCGCCGACGACGCCCTCCACACCCTTTTGCACGCCGCGATCCTGCAGCGACCCGGCTTCACGCTGCGGGGCGGGACCAACGAGATCCTGCGTGGCGTCATCGCCCGCGGATTGGGGATGCGCTGATGACCACCGACACCACCGACCTGAGCACCCTGGCGGTGCCGGTCGCCGCCGACCCCGACCTGGTCGGCATGATGACCGACCTGTTCACGGCCTACCGCGAGGCCCGGACCGCGCCCGACCAGTTCGTCGTCTTCGACGAAAGCCTGTGGGGCCAGCTCGAGGAGCTCGGGCTGACGCGCCTGACCGCCGCCACCGAGAGTGGTGGCAGCGGCGCGAGTTGGCTCGAGGGAGCGGCGCTCCTGACCGCCGCCGCCGGTGCGGCCGCGCCCGTGCCGCTCGTCGAGCACGGCTTCCTCGCTGCCTGGCTGCTGGAGCAGGCCGGGCTGCCGAACGACGGAGCCCTGCGCACCGTCGCCCTGCCCGACGCCCAGGGCCAGGCGAACAGCGTGCTCTACGGACGGCACGCCGCCGCCGTGGTCGCCCTGTGGCACGACGGAGCGCAGTGGCGGGTCGCCGATGTGCCGGCCGCCCGTGTGACGATCACCGAGGGTCACAACCTCGCCGGTGAGCCCGCCGACACGGTCAGCTTCGAGGTGGCCGACCTGGGTGCCGGAGCCGTCGTGCGGCCGGAGGTTCGCGACGAGTTCCAGCGCCGTGGTGCGCTGGCCCGGTCCCTGCAGAACGTCGGCAGCGCCGAACGGGCCCTCGAGCTCGTGCTCACCCACGTCAACGAGCGCGCCCAGTTCGGTCGCCCGATCGGCAAGTTCCAGGCGGTGCAGCACCTCGTGGCCGACATCGCCGCCGAGTCCGCCTTGGCGCGCGCGGCGACCGACACCGCGGTGGCGCGGGCGGTGGAGTCCGACTGGGCCGACCCGGGCGTGCCCTTCGCGGTGGCCGCAGCGGCCTCGTGCACCGGCCACGCCGCCTCCGTCATCGTGCGCAACGCCCACCAGGCGATGGGGGCGATCGGCACGACGCTCGAGCACGAACTGCACCTGATGACCAAGCCGATGCTCGCCCGCCGCGGTGAGTTCGGCACGGTGCACGAGTGGGATGAGACCCTGACCGCGATGGCCGTCGCCGCGGGGCGCGAGGGGCTCTGGCCGCTCGTGCTCACCGGTACCACCGCCTGACCTGACCCCACCCGCACCTGCCCGCCCCGCCCCCACTCGGTTCGAGGTAATAGGGGACGCTCCAACGCCCCCTATTACCTCGAACCGGGAAGGGCGGGACCGGTGAAGAACTCGACACCCGACCCACCTGAGGAGACCTCCATGGCTGACGAAGTGCTGTACTCCGTGACCGACGGCGTGGCCACGATCACGCTCAACGCCCCCGACCGCCGCAACGCCCTCTCCGTCGAGAGCTCGCACGAGCTCATCGACGCCGCCCGCACGGCCGAGGCCGACACCTCCGTCGGTGCGGTCATCGTCACCGGCGGCAAGCACTTCTGCGCCGGCGCGGTGCGCGAGGTGCTCGCCGACAACGGCAAGGACCCGGTCGAGGACTCGGCCTACCGCAAGCTCGGAGCCGTGTACGGCGCGTTCACCGTCATCGGTGAGCTCGCCGTACCCACCGTCGCCGCCGTGCGTGGCGCGGCCGTCGGCGCCGGCCTGAACCTCGCGCTCGCCACCGACGCGCGCATCGTCTCGACAACCGCCCGCCTGTTGCCGGGCTTCGCGCAGATCGGCATCCACCCCGGTGGCGGTCACTTCACCCTGCTCAACCGCGCCGGCGGTCGCGAGATGGCCGCGGCGATGGGCATGTTCGGCGAGGAGATCAGCGGCGAGCGCGCAGTCGCCCTGGGCATGGCCTGGTCCGCCCACGAGGACGACGAGGTCGAGGCGGCGGCACAGACGTTCGCCGCCCGCGTGGCCAAGGACCCCGAACTGGCCCGCAAGCTCGTCCTGAGCTTCCGCCGCGAGACCCGTCCCGGCGGAGTCCCGTGGGACGTCGCCGTCGAGCTTGAGCGCAGCCCGCAGATGTGGTCCCTGCGTCGCCAGCACCCCTGACCGCTACGGTGTGACCCAGCGTGCAGGTGACCATGTGGTTCCACGTGGTCACCTGCACCTGTATCCAGCACCACCCGTACCCAACGAACATCGGCGCCGGCCCGGCCGCGCCCCACACTCGGAAGCAGGTGACCGCGTGAGCCCGCGCGAGATCAGCAGTCAGGAAGAGCTCGAGTCCCTCGTCGGTCAGGACCTGGGGACCAGCGACTGGATCACCGTCGACCAGACCATGGTGAACACGTTCGCCGATGCCACCGGTGACCACCAGTGGATCCACGTTGATGTGGACAAGGCCAAGGACAGCCCCTTCGGTGGCACCATCGCCCACGGCTTCCTCACCCTGTCGCTGTTCCCCGTCATCGGGTCGCAGATCTCGACGGTGACCTTCGGCAGCGCCCGCCTCAACTACGGCGTCGAGTCCGTCCGCTTCCCGAGCCCGGTCAAGGTCGGCTCGCGTGTGCGCGGCACGGCACACCTGGAGAACGTCGAGTCGCTGCCCAAGGGTCTGCAGATGACGACGAAGTACACGATCGAGATCGAGGGGGGCACCCGCCCGGCGTGTGTCGGCAAGCTGCTCGTGCTGATCGTGCCCTGATCCGACACCCGGCCACTGGCGAACCTAGCGATCGCTAGGTAGTCTGCGAGTGCCCCCAGAAACTGGTGCTTCCGGCCTGGCCGGGAGCACCAATTTCGTATATCGGCTCGGCGCTGCCGAACAGGTATAGGTGGCACCTATCAAAGGCATCATCCGGTGGTCTTTGACCCGATGTGGTCGCGGCCGTTTGGATGAAGCCCAGACCTCGGGGCTGCAGGGATGCAGACCTCGGTTCACCCACAGCAACGTCGGGAAGGTTCGGTCATCGATGACGCAGCCCCAAGGTAGCCCCACCGCCACGCAGAACGGCGAGACCGCGAACGCGACGACGGAGCCGGTGCTCCTGTCGGTCGCCGACGGCATCGCCACCATCACGCTCAACCAGCCGCGCCGCAAGAACGCCATGACGGAGGCCGCTTGGTACCTCCTCGGCGACGTCGTGCGCCAGGTGCGCAACGACGCCTCCGTGCGCGCCGTCATCGTCACCGGCGCCGGTGACGACTTCTGCGCCGGCGCCGACCTCGGTGGCGAGAAGCGCGAGCAGCATCCGCTGACCCGCATGCGCGACTTCGGCGACATCGCCCTGTCGCTGTACGAGATGCCCAAGCCGGTCATCTCCGTCGTCAAGGGCGTCGCCGTCGGAGCCGGGTGCAACCTCGCCATCGGCGCCGACTTCGTCGTCGCCACGCCGCAGGCTCGCTTCTCCGAGATCTTCGTCAAGCGCGGCCTGTCCGCCGACTTCGGTGGCGCGTGGCTCCTCTCGCGCGTCGTCGGCCTGCAGCAGGCCAAGCGCCTCGTGCTACGCGGCGAGATCATCGACGGCGTCGAGGCCGAGCGCATCGGCATGGTCACGTACCTCAAGCCGGCCGACGAGATCGACGCGTTCGTCGCGGAACTGGCGACCGAGCTCGCCTCCGCCGCGCCGACCGCCTTTGCCCTGAACAAGCTCATGCTCCACGAGGGCACGACCCAGACCCTGCACGAGGTGCTCGAGAGCGAGGCCCGTTCGCAGGTCATCAACTTCGGCACCGACTCCCCAGAGGCCTTCGCCGCCTTCCTCGAGAAGCGCGAGCCGAACTTCACCGGCACCTGGAAGCTCTGAGCCCCCCGTCCCTCAAGGAGAAGACATCATGACTGCACGTTTGACCACCCGTTTCACCGAGGAATTCGGCATCGAGCACCCGATCATCCAGGGCGGTATGCAGTGGGTCGGCCGCGCCGAACTCGTCGCCGCCGTGGCCAACGCCGGAGCGCTGGGCTGCATCACCGCGCTGACCCAGCCGACGCCGGAGGATCTGGCCAAGGAGATTGCCCGCACCCGCGAGATGACCGACAAGCCGTTCGGCGTCAACCTGACGATCCTGCCGGCCATCACGCCGCCGCCGTACGCCGAGTACCGTCAGGCCATCATCGAGTCCGGCGTGAAGATCGTCGAGACGGCCGGCAACCTGCCCACCGAGCACGTCGAGGCGCTCAAGCCGGCCGGCGTCAAGATCATCCACAAGTGCACCTCCGTGCGCCACGCGCTCAAGGCGCAGAAGGTCGGAGTCGACGCGGTGAGCATCGACGGCTTCGAGTGCGCCGGCCACCCCGGTGAGGACGACGTCCCCGGTCTCGTGCTCTTCCCGCTCGCCGCCGACGCCCTCGAGATCCCGGTCATCGCCTCCGGCGGTATCGGAGACGCGCGTGGCCTGGTCTCCGCGCTGGCGCTGGGTGCCGACGGGGTCAACATGGGCACGCGCTTCATGTGCACCGTCGAGTCGCCGATCCACCAGAACATCAAGGAGGCCATCGTCGCGGGCACCGAGCTCGACACCGAGCTGATCTTCCGCCCGCTGCGCAACACCTCCCGCGTGGCCAGCAACGGCGTCAGCCGCGAGGTCGTCGCCAAGCTCAACGACGGAGCGCAGTTCGAGGACATCCGCGAACTCGTCGCCGGTGCCCGCGGCCGCAAGGTCTATGAGGAGGGCGACCCGGAGTACGGCATCTGGAGCGTCGGCATGGTCCAGGGCCTGATCCACGACATCCCGACCGTCGCCGACCTCGTCACCCGGATCGTCGACGAGGCCGCCGAGATCATCGACGGCCGCCTGGCCGGGCTGACCCGCACCACCGCGGCCGTCTGACGACCGACCCTCATCCGCCGTGGCCGGCCATGCTCCCGGCCGGCCACGGCACCGTAATCCACCAGGAGAGAACCCGTGCGCCGCACTGTCTACAACGATGACCACGAGGCCTTCCGCGGCGCCGTCCGCGCCTTCATCGAGAAGGAGGTCAAGCCGTACTACGCCGACTGGGAGAAGGCCGGCGCCCCCGACAAGGCGATGTACAAGAAGGCCGCCGAACTGGGCTTCATCGGCCTGCAGATCCCGCAGGAGTACGGCGGCCCGGGCGAGGACAGTTACAAGTTCAACGCCGTGTTCATCGAGGAGACCGTCAAGGCCGACGTGAACCTCGGGTCGATGCGCGTGCACTCCGAGGTGTGCCTGCCCTATCTGCTGCACTTGGCCAATGAGGAGCAGAAGCGTCGCTTGCTGCCGCAGATCGCCGCCGGTGACCTCATCCTCGCCATCGCCATGACCGAGCCGGGCACCGGCTCCGACCTGGCCGGCATCTCGACCTCCGCCGTGCGCGACGGCGACCACTACGTGCTCAACGGCGGCAAGACGTTCATCACCGGCGGCCGCAACGCCGACCGCGTGCTCGTCGTCTGCCGCACGGCCAAGGGCTCCGAGGACGACCGCCGCGGCGGGATGAGCATCCTCGTCGTCGACACCTCCACCGAGGGCTTCGCGGTCGGCCGCCAGCTGGAGAAGATCGGCCTGCACGCCCAGGACACCGTCGAGCTGTCCTTCACGAACGTGCGCGTGCCCGTCGAGGACCTGCTCGGCGAGGAGGGCAAGGCCTTCGAGTACCTCTCCCACAACCTTCCCCAGGAGCGTCTGACGATCGGCGTCTCCTCGGTCGCCGCCGCCGGCCACGCCGTCGACCTCGCCGTCGAGTACGCCAACGAGCGGATGATCTTCGGCAAGCCGCTGGCGTCGTTCCAGAACACCAAGTTCGTGCTCGCCGAGTGCGCCACCGAGGTGTCCGCGGCGCAGGCCATGCTCGATCAGGCCCTCGAGGCACACGACGTCGGCGACCTCTCCGCGGTCGACGCGGCCCGGCTCAAGCTGTACGCCACCGAGGTCCAGGGACGCGTGGTCGACCGCTGCCTGCAGATCCACGGCGGGTACGGCTACATCACCGAATACCCGATCGCGCGGCTCTACGCCGACGCCCGCATCACCCGCATCTACGGAGGAACGAGCGAAGTCATGAAGACCATCATCGCGAAGTCGATCGGACTGGCCCGATGAGCACCGGACCCCTGGCCGGGCTCAAGGTCGTCGAGCTCAGCGGCATCGGCCCCGGCCCCTTCTGCGCCATGATGCTCGCCGACCTGGGTGCCGACGTCGTGCGCGTCCACCGCGTCGGCGACGCGAGCGCCCCGAACTCCGTGCTCGACCGCGGCCGTCGCTCCGTGGCGGTCAACCTCAAGGATCCTCGTGGGGTCGAGGTCGTCCGCCGCCTCGCCGCCGACGCCGACGTCCTCATCGAGGGCTTCCGCCCCGGGGTGCTGGAGCGCCTCGGCCTGACGCCGGAGTCCCTGCTCGAGGCCAACCCCCGCCTCGTCGTCGGTCGCATGACCGGTTACGGCCAGGACGGGCCGCTGTCCCCGCGCGCCGGGCACGACATCAACTACATCTCGCTCTCCGGAGCGCTGCACGCGATCGGTCGACCCGACTCGCCGCCGGCCCCGCCGCTCAACCTCGTCGGCGACTTCGGCGGCGGTGGCATGCTGCTCGCCTTCGGGGTCGTCTCGGCGGTGCTCAACGCCCGCACCACCGGCCAGGGCCAGATCGTCGATGCGGCCATGGTCGAGGGTGCCAGCGTGCTCATGGCGATGATGTACGGCTTCATGGAGGACGGCGACTGGACGCCGCGCCGCGGCGAGAACATCTTCGACGGCACCGCTCCGTTCTACGACACGTACGCGTGTTCCGACGGCCGGTACATGGCCGTCGGTGCCATCGAGCCCCAGTTCTTCGCGATCCTCATCAACACCCTCGGGGTCGCCGACCAGATCGACGCGCCGCGGCAGCGCGACAGTGCCACCTGGCCGCACATGCGCGAGGTGTTCACCGCCGCGTTCGCAACCCGCACCCGCGATGAGTGGACGGAGACGTTCGAGGACCTCGACGCCTGCGTCACCCCGGTGCTCGACATGGCCGAGGCCGCCGACCACCGGCACAACCTCGCTCGTGGCACGTTCACCTGCGCCGACGGCGGCTCCCCGCGCCCGGCGCCGGCCCCGCGCTTCAGCGGCACGCCGACCGGGCCGGCCGGGGTCACCCCGAAGATCGGCGAGCACACCGAGGCGGTCTTGACGGAGCGCGGTTACACCGGTGACGAGGTGGCCGCGCTGCGCTCCGAAGGGGTCATCTCGTGACGCTGTACTGGCCCGAGGGCATCCCGCGCCACCTCGACTACCCGGCGGCCACGGTCGGTGACCTCATCGCCGGCGCGGCGGCCACGTACCCCACGCAGACCGCGATCGTCGACGGCGACCTGCGGCTGGGTTTCGGCGACCTGTATGCGCAGGCCTGCCGCCTCGCGAACGCGCTGCGCGCCGACGGGGTGCGTGACGGCGACGTCGTCATGCTCCACGCGCCGAACTCCGCGTACTTCCTCGTGGCGTACTTCGGTGTGCTGCTCTCGGGCGCGACCGTCTCGCCGGTCAACCCGCTCACGCCGCCGGCCGGCCTGGTCGCGCAGATCACCGACACGTCGACCCGGGTGATCATCACCCACCCGGCCCACGCTGCTCCGCTGTTGCAGGCGGTGACCACCGTGCGCCGGGCGCAGCCCGAGTTGGCGGCCCGACTGGTGCTCCTGCCGACCACGGACGCGGCCCCCGACGGCCCGGGGGAGACCCCGCTGACGGAGTTCACGCCGCTCGTCGACATCGTCGCCGACCGGCCGTCGACCCGCCCGGTCACTGGGGTCGGACCCGAGAGCGTCGCGCACATCGTCTACACCGGCGGCACGACCGGCACGCCCAAGGGGGTGCGGGTGCTCCACCGCAACGTCACCGCGAACGTCACCCAGATGATCGCATTCCGGGCCGGGCATGCCCTCTCCCTCGAGGACGGCGCGGTGCACCTGACGGCCTTCCCGGCCGCCGACGATGCCACGGTGGTGCCCGGGGCCTCGGCCAGCGCCGTCGTCTCGCCGCTGTTCCACGCACACGCGCTGATCAATACCGACTTCCTGCTCACCTGCGGCGCGAAGCTCGTGATCTCCGGCCGCTTCGACCCCGAGGCGCTGCTCGAGACCATCGAAACCGAGCGGATCACCTACATCACCGGCAGCCCGACGATGTGGCACGCGCTGCTCCGCGCACCGAGCGCCGGGACGCGTGACCTGACCTCGGTGCGGGCCGTGTCCTCCGGCGCTGCGCCGATCGACCCGGTGACGCTGGGCCGCCTCGGCGAGACGTTCACCAACGCCATCGTCACCGAGGGGTACGGCCTGACCGAGGGCACCTGTGTCGTCACCGCGATCCCGGCCTTGTCCAGCGTGCCCCGCCGCGCCGGCACCGTGGGAATCCCGGTGTGCGACACGGAGATCCAGCTGCGTGACCCGAACGGCAACCTCGTGCCCGAGGGGGAACGTGGCGAGCTGTTCATCAAGGGTCCCCAGGTCACCGCCGGGTACCTGAACCGGCCCGAGGCCACCGCCGAGCAGTTTGCCGACGGGTGGCTCGCCACCGGTGATGTCGCGCTCATCGACGACGGTTTCCTGCGCATCGTCGACCGCGCGAAGGACATGCTCATCTACAAGGGCTACAACGTCTACCCGCGTGAGCTCGAGGAGTTGCTGCTGACGCACCCGGACGTGCTGCGCGTCGCCGTCGTCGGGCGCGAGGACGAGGTCGTCGGCCAGGAGCCGATCGCCTTCGTCGTGGCGTCCGAGGCCGCGACCTCCACCGCGGAGGACCTCATGGCGTGGGTGGCCGAGCGAGTGCTGCCGTACAAGAAGATCCGTGGCGTGCAGTTCGTGGCGGCCCTGCCGACGACCAGCGCCGGCAAGATCCTCAAGACCGAACTGCGTGAGCAGGTGAAGGCGTGACCCGCGCCGCCGGGACGATGCTGCCGGCCGGGACGTTCGCAGATCGCGTGGCGGTCGTCACCGGCGGCGGCTCCGGCATCGGTGAGGCCATCGCCCGCGCGCTCGCCCACCTGGGCGCCACGGTCGTGCTCGTCGGCCGCACCCCGGAGAAACTGGAGGCCGTGCGGGCGAGCATCGTGGCCGACGGCGGCGTCGCGATCGCCCACCCGCTGGACGTGCGCGATCGCGCCGCAGTCGAGCAGATGGTCGAGGACGTCGTCGCGCAGCACGGGAAGATCGATCACCTCGTCAACAGTGCGGCGGGCAACTTCCGCAGCGCGCCCCAGGACCTCTCACCCAACGCCTGGGCGTCGGTCACCGGCATCGTGCTCGACGGCACGTGGCACTGCACCCAGACCGTCGGGCGGCACCTGATCGCCCGTGGGTCCGGCGGGTCGGTGCTCAACATCGGCTCGAACATGGCCAACCAGGGCGGTCCGGACACGGTGCACTCGGCCAGCGCGAAGGCCGGTGTCGTGACGATGACGAAGTCGCTCGCGGCCGCCTGGGGCCAGCACGGCATTCGCCTGAACGTGCTCGTCCCGGGTTTCACCGAGGACACCGCCGGTGTCGACATCCTCTTCGCCACCCCCCAGGCGCGCGAGCGTTCGCTGGCGAGCGTGCCGCTGGGCCGGCCGGTGCTCAAGACCGAGGTGGCCAACGCGGCCTGTTACCTGCTCAGCGACTACGCCGGCTACATCACCGGTGTGCAATTGCTCATTGACGGAGGAAAGGCGTTGGGCCGGGCATGACCGACACCCCCACCCCCACGACGGCTCCGGCGGCGACCCGCCGGCCGACCACCGCGGCGGAGCTGAAGGCTGCGGACACGCTGCTCTTCGTGCCCGGTGACCGCCCGGAGCGGTTCGCCAAGGCCGTCGCGTCCGGGGCCGACGTCGTGATCCTCGACCTCGAGGACGCGGTCAGCCCGGAGTCGAAGGACACCGCCCGCGCGGCGGTGGCCGAGTGGCTCGCCGCCGGCAACCCCGGCATCGTGCGGATCAACGCCGCCGACTCCGCGTGGCACGCGGCCGACGTCGCCGCGCTCGCCCCGCACGCCGGCGTGATCTTCCTGCCGAAGGCGGAGTCGGCCGCGGACGTCGCCGCCGTCGTGGCGGCCC
>NZ_BCRE01000148.1 GCF_001552435.1 Kribbia dieselivorans NBRC 106261 | reverse complement strand
GGGTTGTCGCTGTCATCGGCGTAGTGGTTCTCCGTGACCGAACCGGCCTCCACGTCCTGGCTCCGGCGCCGACCGTTAGGGTCAAGCTCGAACGTCGTCGTCTGCCCACCCCGAGTGATCGTCGCGACCTGGTCATCGTCGAAGTACCCCACCGTGACGTCACCGGTGGCGCCAGCATCGGCACTTGACGGCAGGTCCGCGGCCGGGACCGTGGTCTGTCGCCCGAACACGTCATACACGTAGGAGCCCTGACCGTTCACACCGGTCGTAGGCCGATCGGCCTGGTCGTAGGCGTACGTGCTCGACTCGACCTGCTGCCCGGCAGTCGGCTGCCTATTCGGACAGACCCCACCCAGGTCCGTGACCCGCTCCAACGCGGTACGCCGCCCGTTCGCGTCGAAGGTGTACGACCTGAGTTGACACGGCGCGGCCGCGCTCGCATCCGTCTCCGGCGTCAACGTCTGCCCCGTCACCGTCGCGGTACGCTCCAGCACCTGCGTCAGGCGGCCGGCGTGGTCATACCCGTACGCCAGGTCCGCCGCTAGCGCCCGGCCCACACTCGGCGCGCCGGGGTCGGTCGGGTCACCCACACCCGGCACCCCATCGAAGCCGGCCCCGGCACCGTTGAACTGACGCGCCACCCGACCCCCACCGTCGAACTGGCGCGTCCACGCCAGCCACGGCTGGTCCGCCACGGGCGTCCCCGGGGTCCACACCGTCTCACCGGCCTCGTCCGTGGACTCGGTCACGGGGGTGACCTGCCCGCTGTACGACAGGTCAACCTGGCTGCCCACGCCGTCGTACCCGGTGCGACGAACCACTCCGCCAGGCAGGTCCTCACGCGTCAACAATCCGCGCGACCCACGCGACACAACCGGCACGACCAACCCACCCCATCCAGACGCCATCCAGCAAACACCCCGTACCTTCCTCCCACCCCCCCACCCCCGCAACCACTCCAACACGCCATCCCACATTCCGGACGGCGACTCCCCATACAGATCTGCTCGACGCGTCGGCGCGAGACATCCGTACTCTGTTCACCGGGCAACCACGCGCGCGCAGTCGCTCGTCGGCGGCACCAACACCGAGCACGCAAGATCGCGCACGCCAGACCGAGCACACTAGACCGAGCACAAAGGAGATGGGCATGGCCGAGTTCGCCTACGAGGACCTCCTGCCAGTTGGCAAGGACGACACCCCCTACCGCAAGTTGACCAGTGAGGGTGTCGAGGTCGTCGAGGGCCCGGACGGGCTGTCCTTCCTCAAGGTGGCGCCCGAGGCGCTGACCTTGCTCGCGGAGACGGGGATGCACGACATCGCGCACTACCTGCGCCCGGCGCACCTGCAGCAGCTGGCGAACATCCTCGAGGACGAGGAGGCGAGCAACAACGACAAGTTCGTCGCCCTCGACCTGCTCAAGAACGCCAACATCGCCGCCGGCGGGGTGCTGCCGATGTGCCAGGACACCGGCACCGCGATCATCAAGGGCGAGCGCGGCCAGCGGATCCTCACGCCCGGCGTCGACGAGGAGGCCCTCGCGCGCGGCGTCTACAACGCGTACACGAAGCTGAACCTGCGCTACTCCCAGAACGCCCCGGTGACGATGTGGGAGGAGAAGAACACCGGCAACAACCTGCCCGCACAGATCGAGCTCTACGCCGACACCGCGCCCGGCGAGGAGAACACGTACCACTTCCTCTTCATGGCCAAGGGCGGCGGCTCGGCGAACAAGTCGTACCTCTACCAGGAGACCAAGGCGATCCTCAACCCGGACGCCATGATGACCTTCCTCGACGCGAAGATCCGCTCGCTCGGCACCGCCGCCTGCCCGCCGTACCACCTGGCCATCGCGATCGGCGGCACCTCGGCCGAGTTCGCGCTCAAGACCGCGAAGTACGCCTCGGCCAAGTACCTCGACACGCTGCCCACCGAGGGCAACGCCGCCACCGGCCGCGGGTTCCGCGACATCGAGATGGAACAGAAGGTCCTCGAACTCACCCAGAAGATGGGTATCGGAGCGCAGTTCGGCGGCAAGTACTTCTGCCACGACGTCCGCGTCATCCGCCTCCCGCGGCACGGCGCCTCGCTGCCCGTGGCGATCGCGGTGTCCTGCTCGGCCGACCGCCAGTGCAAGGGCAAGATCACCCCGGAGGGTGTCTTCATCGAGGAGCTCGAGTTCGAGCCCGGCCACTACCTGCCCCACCCGACCCACGAGGAACTGGCCGGCGACGCCTCGGCCGCGAACGAGTCCTCCGGTGTGAATGGTGGAACCGCGGTCGACGACGTCGTGAACATCGACCTTTCGCGGCCGATGGACGAGATCCGCGCGGAACTGTCGAAGTACCCGGTCAAGACGCGTCTGTCGCTGACCGGCACGCTCGTCGTCGCGCGCGACATCGCCCACGCGAAGATCAAGGAGCGCCTCGACGCCGGCGAGGAGATGCCGCAATACCTCAAGGACCACCCGGTGTACTACGCCGGGCCGGCCAAGACCCCCGAGGGCATGGCGTCCGGGTCGTTCGGCCCGACCACCGCCGGGCGGATGGACTCGTACGTCGAGCAGTTCCAGGGCGCCGGCGGGTCGATGGTCATGCTGGCCAAGGGCAACCGCAGCCAGCAGGTGACCAACGCGTGCGCCGCGCACGGCGGGTTCTACCTCGGCTCGATCGGTGGCCCCGCGGCGCGACTGGCGCAGGACTGCATCACTGCCGTCGAGGTGCTCGAGTACGCCGAGCTCGGCATGGAGGCGGTCTGGAAGATCGAGGTCCAGGACTTCCCGGCGTTCATCGTCGTCGACGACAAGGGCAACGACTTCTTCGCCTCGGTGACGAAGCCCGTGGCCATGACCATCCAGAAGAGAGAGGGCCTCCAGTGACGACTCCCCCCGGATACGAAATCCGCCCGACCACCCCGCGCGAGGCGTGGGACCGCATGGTCGAGGGCAACCGCCGCTTCGTCGAGGGGCACACGCTCCACCCGAACCAGGACGTCGCGCACCGCCAGACGCTCGCGGACGGGCAGGCCCCGTTCGCGGTGCTCTTCGGCTGCGGCGACTCCCGCGTGGCCGCTGAGATGGTGTTCGACCAGGGGCTCGGTGACCTGTTCGTCGTGCGCACCGCCGGGCAGGTCATCGACGCCACGGTGACCGGGTCGATCGAGTTCGGTGCCGAGATCCTCGGCACGCCGCTGATCGTCGTCCTCGGACATGACTCCTGCGGGGCGGTCAAGGCGGCGATGGAGTCGACCGACTCCGGAGCCATGCCTGGCGGCTACATCCGCGACCTGGTCGAGAAGGTCATGCCCTCGGTCGTGCAGGCGCGCGCGCACGGCATCACCGAGCCGAACGCGATCGGCGCGTGGCACGTGCAGCGCACCGTGCGCATGCTCGCCGAGCGCTCGACGATCATCTGGCGCCGCATCAAGGCCGGCAAGCTCGGCATCGTCGGTGTCGAGTACGCGCTGACCGACGGGGCCATCAACGTCGTCGCCCACCTCGGTGACCTCGGCGATCTGCCGAACGACATCAGCGAGGCGACCAACCTCAGCTGAGTTCGGCGCCTGCCTGACCATCTGGTCGTCGGGTGGGATCATGGATCTCACCCGAACGACCAGGTGGAGGCAGAATGACCGACCAACCCTGTCCGTCCCGCACGAGTGGCGACGACAATCCACCTCCGGCTCACATCACCGACGAGAATTGGCGCCGCTCGGCGGACGCCTTCCCAGACCTCGTGGATCCCGAGGTGATGGCCGCCGCCTGGCGGTGACCTACCTCAGTTCAGGGCCAGGCGAGACTGCACGACCTCGACGAGACGGTCGGCGCTGGCCTGCGCCTCCTCGTGGGTGCGGGCCTCGACCATGACGCGCACGACCGGCTCCGTGCCGGACTTGCGCAGCAGCACCCGGCCGCTGCCGGCCAGTGCCTCGGTCTCGCGGGCCACCGCCGACTGGAGCACCGTGTCGGTCCCGACCCGCTCCTTGTCGACGCCCTTGACGTTGATCAGCACCTGCGGCAGGCGCGTCATGACGGAGGCAAGTTCCTTGAGGGGCTTGCCCGTCTCGGCCACCCGCGACGCGAGCATCAGACCCGTCAACACACCGTCACCGGTGGTGCCGTGCTCGAGCATGATGACGTGCCCGGACTGTTCTCCGCCCAGGGTGTACGAGCCGCGACGCATCTCCTCGAGGACGTACCGGTCACCGACCGCGGTCTGCTTGACGAGGATGTCGGCGTCGTTCATCGCCAGGATCAGCCCGAGGTTGCTCATCACCGTCGCGACGAGGGTGTTCTCGGCGAGCTGACCGCGGTCACGCAGCGCGATCGCCAGGACGGCCATGATCTGGTCTCCGTCGACCTCGTTGCCCTCGTGGTCGATCGCCAGGCAGCGGTCGGCGTCCCCGTCGTGGGCGATGCCCATGTCGGCGCCGTGCTCGACCACCGCGCGCTTGAGCTGCTCGAGGTGGGTCGAGCCGAAGCCGTCGTTGATGTTCAACCCGTCAGGCCGGGCGCCGATGACCTCGACCTGCGCCCCCGCCAAACGGAACACCTCGGGAGAGACCGTGCTCGCCGCTCCGTGAGCCGCGTCGATGACGATCTTCAGACCATCGAGGTTGTGGGGCATCGAGCGCAGCAGGTGGGTGATGTAGCGCGTCGGGCCGTCGTGCATCGTCTGGATGCGACCGACCTCGGGTCCGGTGGGGCGCTCCCACGGCTCGCCGACCTGGGCCTCGATCTGGTCCTCGACCTCGTCGGCGAGCTTGTGGCCGTGCTTGGCGAAGAACTTGATGCCGTTGTCGGGCATGGGGTTGTGCGAGGCGGAGAGCATGACGCCGAAGTCGGCGCCGGCGTCCTCGACGAGGAACGCCACGGCCGGGGTAGGCAGGACGCCGGCGTCGTACACGTCCACTCCGGCGGAGGCGAGCCCGGCGACGACGGCGGCGCTGAGGAACTCGCCCGAGGCGCGCGGGTCGCGACCGACGATGGCCTTGGGGCGGTGGCTGCGGAAACCGCCGTCCAGCTCGCCGAAGACAATCGCGGCGGCGGTCGAGAGCTGCAACGCCAGTTCGGCGGTGATGGGGCCGTTGGCGAGCCCGCGGACTCCGTCGGTGCCGAACAGTCGTGCCATGTGGGTGCCATCCTTCTCAAGTGCGAGGGCGCCGCGACCCCTGATCGGAGCGCCGTGAGCATGAGGGACGATACCGCCCGCCGGGGGCGAACGCCGAAAGGGCGGCCCGTCGAAACGGACCGCCCTTCGGTATGTACGGAGCCATCGGCCCCGGAGCGCGGATCAGCGCTTGGAGTACTGCGGCGCCTTGCGGGCCTTCTTGAGACCGGCCTTCTTGCGCTCCGGGACGCGGGGGTCACGGGTCAGGAAGCCGTTCTTCTTCAGGGTGGCGCGGTTCAGCTCGGGGTCGACGCCGTTGAGCGAGCGGGCCACGCCGAGGCGGACGGCACCGGCCTGACCCGAGGGGCCACCACCGGAGACCCGCACGAGGACGTCGTAGGCGCCGTCGAGCTCGAGGACCTTGAGCGGCTCGTTGACGATCTGCTGGTGCACCTTGTTCGGGAAGTACTCCTCGAGGGTGCGGCCGTTGACCTTCCACACGCCGGTGCCCGGCACGATGCGGACGCGGGCGATGGCCTGCTTGCGGCGACCGGTGGCCGAGCCGGGGGCGGAGGCCGACGGGCGCGCGACGGGAGCGTCGTCACCGACCGGGCCGGTGGACTCGGAGGTGTACTCGGACAGCTCGATCTCGTCGGGCTCGACGTCGAGGTCGAAGTTCTCGGTGTTCTCAGTCATTGATCAGTTCCTTCGACCGGGCGCTTACTGGGCGACCTGGGAGATCGTGTAGGGCTGGGGCTGCTGGGCCTGGTGCGGGTGCTCGGCGCCGCGGTAGACCTTGAGCTTGGAGAGCTGCTGGCGGCCCAGCGAGTTCTTGGGGATCATGCCGCGGATGGCCTTCTCGACGGCCTTCTCCGGGTGCGACTCGAGCATCTCGGCGTAGGTGCGCGACTTCAGACCGCCCGGGTAGCCCGAGTGGCGGTAGGCGCGCTTCTGCTCGGCCTTGGCACCGGTCAGGGCAACCTTGTCGGCGTTGATGATGATGACGAAGTCGCCCATGTCCATGTGCGGGGCGAACGTCGCCTTGTGCTTGCCGCGCAGGAGCGTGGCGGCCTGGGACGCGAGGCGCCCGAGAACGACGTCAGTGGCGTCGATGACGTGCCACTGGCGGGTGATGTCACCCGGCTTCGGGGAATAGGTACGCAAGGCGTTTACCTCTACTCGTTCGGTGGTACTGGTGTGTTCGGTGGCGGCGCCCCGGGTGGGGCACCTGCGCCGCGAGCGCCCAGCGGGCGTGCACGTCAGTCGTCGACACGTCGGGAGGGTGACTCCGCAGTGGGCCGAAGCGGCTGGCGGCGCCCAGCGGTGGGGCGCGCGACACAACTCCTCCATGTTACGGGGCGGCGAGGCTGGGTGGAAATCGCGACTCGGACCCCATCTTGGGCCCGTGACCTGCACAAACGCGACCGCACGACGCTCCGGCACGGATCTTGTGCAAACAAATCATGCAAAGGTATTGTGCGCAAATGACCGATTCACGCGCCCGGCTGCGTGCCCTGGCTCACCCATTGCGCTCCCGCTTGGTGGCCCGGTTGCGGGCCGGGGGTCCGGCCACGGCGACCGACTTGGCCGCCGATCTCGGCACGAACTCCGGAGCGACGAGCTATCACCTTCGCGCGCTCGAGGCGGCCGGGGTGGTGCGAGACTCCGGCACCGGGACCGGGCGGCGCCGGGTGTGGGAGATCGTCGAGGCCGGACCCGATCCGCGGCCGGAACTCGCAGTGGGCGACCTCGAGGACGACGACGCCCAGGCCGGCCTCGACTGGCTCGAACGCGACTACGTCGACCACTTCACCGAGCAGGCGACCCAGTGGCTCGACCATGCGCCGGACTGGCCGCAGCGCTGGCAACTCGCCACGGGGGTGCATGACTGGATGGTGCTGGCCACCGACGAGCAGCTCCAGTCGATGCGCGCCGAGATCGATGAGGTCGTGAAGCGGTATCGCCGCGTCGGGCAGGGCAATCCGACCGCGCGGCGACTCGCGGTGTACTCGTTCGTGTTCCCGCTGGACATGGACCGCGCGCCCCGGGGGTAGCGTCACGTCAGCCGGGTGGTTCAGGAGCGGTCACGGGTCGGACGCAGGTGCAGCAGGCACGGTCCGGCGTCGTCGACGAGGTGCGGTTCGAGGTTCGCGGTGAGATCACCCAGTGGACCATCGCGCAGCCACTCACCGACCAGTGCCTCATGCATCGGACAGATCACCGACGTCGCGGCCTGCGCCGCCGCGAGATATGGGCACTGGTGCAGACGGATCGCCGCGGGGCCGGGCGGAGGATCGTCACTCGCCTCGGGGTCATCCACCTCCGGGTCGTAACCGGAGCGGTGCAGCGCCGCCACCAGCCCCTCGTACGAGTCGACGTGCCCCGACGCGAGCGCCCGGCCGATCCGCGCTCCGACCGCCCGTGGGTCATCGGCCGAACCCGCCACCTCCACCGCCAGCGCCGCGATGACATCCGCCTGCCGATGCGACCCCGCCCCCGCCAGGCTGTACAGCTGCGCCGGACGCCCCCGCCCCGTCGGCGCCGACATCCGACTCGACACCCACCCCCACGCCCGCAGGTCGGCGAGGTGCTCGCGCACCGTGTGCGGGTGGCGGCCGGTGCGGGCCACGAGTTCCTTGAGGGTGCACGCGTGCCCCGCCTGCTCGAGCGCGTCCAGGACCCGCTGGTGCGTCGCCGGCACCCCGCGATCAGTTCCGGACATCATTTTCGTGATTCTCCCCGCTGCACGTTGGCCTCACTTGTATGTTGAGCCACGGCAGGTTTTTTCATGGCCAGAACCGACAAATATGGTTCAGGAGAGTGGAATGACGACTGAGGCGACCCCGACCGGTCAGCGCACGCTCGCGCTGGTCATGGCCACGCTGGGCTTCGGCCTGAACTTCTGGGCCTGGGCGCTGTTGAGCCCGCTCGGCCCGATCTACGTCAAGGAGGGGCTGGCCTCCGACGCCGCCCTCATCGTCGCGACTCCCGTGCTCGTCGGGTCGCTCTTCCGAATCCCGATCGGTGCGCTGACCGACCGCTACGGCGGCCGCCTGATGATGCCGCTGATCTCGCTGATCACCGTCATCCCGGTGCTCTTCCTCGGGTTCATCGGGCAGTACAACTACACGACCCTGCTCATCGGCGGGTTCTTCCTCGGCATCGCCGGCACGACGTTCGCCATCGGCATGCCGTACGTCAACGCCTGGTTCCCGCCGGAGAAGCGCGGCCTCGCGACCGGCATCTACGGCGCCGGCATGGGTGGCACGGCGATCAGCGCGTTCACCACCGTGCGGCTGTACCAGAACGTGCACCACGTCGCTCCGTTCGTCATCACCGCGATCGTGCTGGTGATCTACGCCGTGGCCGCGTGGTTCCTCATGACGAACCCGCCCGGCTGGCAGCCGACGAAGCGCAGCGTCGTCGCCTCGATGACCGCGGCGGCGAAGATCCCGCTGACCTGGCAGGCCTGCTACCTCTACGCCGTCTCCTTCGGTGGCTACGTGGCGTTCAGCGTCTTCCTGCCGACCATGCTGAACCGCTGGTACGGCCTCGAGATCGCCGACGCGTCCAACCGCATGGCCGGGTTCGTCATCGTCGCGGTGCTGATGCGGCCCACCGGCGGCGTTCTGGCCGACAAGATCGGCCCGGTGAAGACCCTGCTCATCGGGTACGGCGCGGTCATCGTGGCTGCCGGGATCATCGCGATCCGACCCGACCTCATGTGGCTGGGTACGTCCGGTTACATCCTCATGGCCGCCGGCCTCGGCCTCGGTACCGGAGCGGTGTTCGCGCTCGTGGCGATCGCGTCCGACCCGTCGCAGGTCGGCTCGATCACCGGATTCGTCGGCGCCGCCGGTGGGCTGGGCGGGTTCGTGCCGCCGCTGCTCATGGCCGCGATCTGGAACGCCCGGGGCAGCTACTCCCTCGGCATCGTCCTGCTCGCCCTGGCCACCCTCGGAGCCGTGATCATCACCCTCGTCATCGGCCGCAGCGCCGCCGACCGCCGCGCCACCGCGCCCGCCAATGCCTGACCGCCAACGCCTCATCGCCATGCGTGAGGCCAACGAAGGAGCCCCCCGATGACCGTGCACGACACCGAGCGCACCTCGGCCTCTCCCGGGCTCGACGGCAGCCTGACGAACGCGCTCATCGGCACCCGCCGATTCTTCACCCCAAGCCAACGGATCTCCGCGGACAACCGGGAGGTGCACAAGGTCGGCGGCCGCTCGGGCGACTCCTTCTACCGGGACCGGTGGAGCCACGACAAGGTCGTGCGCTCGACCCACGGCGTCAACTGCACCGGTTCGTGCTCGTGGAAGGTGTTCGTCAAGGACGGCATCATCACGTGGGAGGCCCAGGAGACCGACTATCCCTCGACCGGGCCCGACCGCCCCGAGTACGAGCCGCGCGGCTGCCCCCGGGGAGCGTCGTTCTCCTGGTACACCTACTCCCCCACCCGGGTGCGCTACCCGTACGTTCGTGCGTCGCTGATCAACCTGTTCCGCGAGGCCAAGGCCGCGGCGCCGGGCCACGACCCGGTGCTCGCGTGGGGTTCGATCGTCGAGGACCCGGAGAAGGCGAAGCTGTACAAGTCGCAGCGCGGCAAGGGCGGTCTCGTGCGCGCGACGTGGGACGAGGCGGTCGAGATGGTCGCCGCCGCATACGTCTACACGGTCAAGGAGTACGGACCGGACCGGACGGTCGGTTTCTCCCCGATCCCGGCGATGAGTCAGGTGTCGTTCTCCTCCGGAGCGCGGTTCCACCAGCTCATCGGCGGCGCGATGCTCAGCTTCTACGACTGGTACGCCGACCTGCCGCCGGCCTCACCGCAGGTGTTCGGTGACCAGACCGACGTGCCGGAGTCCGGTGACTGGTGGGACGCGGCGTACCTGATCATGTGGGGCTCGAACGTGCCGCAGACCCGCACCCCGGACGCGCACTGGATGACCGAGGCGCGGTATCGCGGGCAGAAGGTCATCGCGGTCGCGCCGGACTACGCCGAGAACGTCAAGTTCGCCGACGAGTGGCTGGCGCCGCACCCGGGCACCGACGCCGCGCTGGCCATGGCGATGGGCCACACGATTCTCCGCGAGTTCTTCGTCGAGACGACCACGCCGTACTTCGACGCGTACACCAAGCAGTACACCGACCTGCCGTTCCTCGTCGCCCTCGAACGCAACGACGACGGAGCCCTCGTGCCGGGCAAGTTCGTCGTCGCCTCCGACCCCGACAGCGGCGCGACACCCGAGCGTGGCACCGAACACGCGGACTTCAAGCCGATGATGTTCGACACCGCCACCAGTGCGCCGGTCGTGCCGCCGGGCACGCTCGGGCACCGGTTCAGCGACGACGGCGTGGGCCGCTGGAACCTCGAACTGGGCGAGATCGACCCGGCCCTGTCGCTGTACGACCACCGCGACGACGTGGCCGAGGTACTGCTGCCGCGGTTCGACACCGCCGGTCAGGGCGGCCGCGGGGATGCCGTGCGCGGGGTGCCCGTTCGTCGCCTGGGTGACCGTCTCGTCACGACCGTGTTCGACCTGCTGTTGGCCGAGTACAACGTGTCTCGCCCCGGTCTGCCCGGTGACTGGGCGGCCGGGTACGACGACGCCGGAGCGCTGTACACGCCGGCGTGGCAGGAGACCGTCACCGGGGTGCCGGGCGAGGCCGCCGCGCGGATCGGCCGCGAGTTCGCCCAGAATGCGGTCGACTCGAAGGGCCGCTCGATGATCATCATGGGCGCCGGCACGAACCACTGGTTCCACTCCGACACGATCTACCGGACCTTCCTGACGCTGACGACGCTGTGCGGCACGCAGGGCGTCAACGGCGGCGGCTGGGCGCACTACGTCGGGCAGGAGAAGGTGCGCCCGATCAGTGGCTGGCTGCACCTGGCCAACGCCCTCGACTGGTCGCGGCCGCCGCGGCAGATGACCCAGACGACGTACTGGTACATGCACACCGACCAGTGGCGCTACGACCAGTTCGGGGCCGACACCCTCGCCGCGACGACCGGGCAGGGGAATCTGGCCGGCACGACCGTGGCCGACGCCGTGGCGCTGAGTCAGCGGCTCGGGTGGCAGCCGTACTACCCGCAGTTCGACATCAGTTCGCTCGATGTCGCCGACCGGGCCCAGGCGGCCGGTCAGGAGACCGTGCCCTACCTCGTCGACGCCCTCAAGAACGGGGAGATCAACTTCGCCGCCGAGGATCCCGACGCGTCGAACAACTACCCGCGCATCTGGTCGATCTGGCGGGCCAACACGCTGGGCTCGTCGGCCAAGGGTGACCAGTACTTCTTCCGGCACCTGCTCGGCGTCGACGACGCGGTGACGGCGGAGGAGACGCCCCCGGAGTTCCGGCCGCGCGACGTGAAGTGGCGCGACGAGGCTCCGGTCGGCAAGGTCGATCTCGTGCTCACGCTGGACTTCCGGATGACGACGCACACGATGCACTCCGACGTCATCCTCCCGGCGTCGACCTGGTACGAGAAGCACGACCTGTCGACGACCGACATGCACCCGTTCATCCACTCGTTCAACCCGGCGATCTCGAATCCGTGGCAGTCGCGCACCGACTGGGAGACGTGGTCGACGATCGCGAAGAAGTTCAGCGAGTTGGCGAAAACCCACCTCGGCACCCGCAAGGATGTCGTCGCGTTCCCGCTGCAGCACGACACTCCGGGTGAGATGGCGACGCCGCACGGCCGGGTGCGGGACTGGAAGCGCGGCGAGTGCGAGGCGGTGCCGGGCCTGACGATGCCCACGCTCGTCGAGGTCGAACGCGACTACACCGCGATCCACGACAAGTACACGACCATCGGGCCGCTGCTGGAGAACCTCGGCATGACGACCAAGGGCGTGACGTTCGACGTCAAGTCGTACGTCGAACGGTTGCGGCACCTCAACGGCGTCGCGCGTTCGGGGGCCGGCGCGGGGCAACCGCGGATGGACACGGACCTGCACGCGTGCGAGTACATCCTCAACCTGTCGGGGACGACGAACGGGCACATGGCGACGATGGGCTTCCAGACACTGGAGAAGCGCACGGGCATGCACCTGCACGACCTCGCCGCCGAGAACGAGGGCAAACAAGTCTCGTTCGCGGACACCCAGAACGCGCCGGTTCCGGTCATCACCAGCCCGGAGTGGTCGGGGTCGGAGACCGGCGGACGGCGGTATTCCCCGTTCACCATCAACGTCGAGCGCAAGAAGCCGTGGCACACGCTGACCGGTCGCCAGCACTTCTACCTCGACCACGATTGGATGCTCGAACTCGGTGAGGGATTGCCGGTGTTCCGGCCGCCGCTGGACATGACGGCGCTGTTCGGCGAGGTGCCGCTGGGGCAGACGCACGACCCGGGTGACAACGGGCACGCGGGCATCAGCGTGCGGTACCTGACCCCGCACAACAAGTGGGCGATCCACTCGATGTACATGGAGAACTTCTTCATGATGAATCTCTCCCGCGGCGGGCAGACGATCTGGATGAGCGTCGAGGACGCCGAGGCGGTCGGGATCGCCGACAACGACTGGATCGAGGCGGTCAACCGCAACGGCGTGGTCGCGGCGCGGGCCGTGGTCAGTCACCGGATGCCGAGGGGCACCGCGTTCATGCACCACGCCCAGGACCGCACGGTGAACGTGCCACTGACCCAACGCGACGGAAAGCGTGGGGGAATCCACAATTCGCTGACGCGGATCATGATCAAGCCCACGCATTTGGTCGGCGGCTACGGGCAGTTGTCCTTCGCGTTCAACTACTACGGCCCGACGGGCAATCAGCGCGACGAAGTCACCGTGATCCGCAAGCGCAGCGCGCCGGTCGAGTACTGAGGAGTGAACTGATGCGAGTGATGGCGCAGATGTCGATGGTCATGAACCTCGACAAGTGCATCGGTTGCCACACCTGTTCCGTGACGTGCAAGCAGGCGTGGACGAACCGGTCGGGCACCGAATACATCTGGTTCAACAATGTCGAGACGCGCCCGGGTCAGGGGTATCCCCGCGGCTACGAGGACCAGGAGAAGTGGCGCGGTGGCTGGGAGCTCGGGGCCAACGGCAAGCTCAAGCTCAAGGCCGGCGGGCGGGTCTCCAAACTCCTGCGACTCTTCTCCAACCCGAAGCTGCCGAGCATCGAGGACTACTACGAGCCGTGGACCTACGAGTACGACCGGTTGCTGAACTCGCCGGCGCAGGAGCAGATCCCGACCGCGCCGCCGAAGTCACTGCTCACCGGCGAGCGCGTGCAGATCTCGTGGTCGGGCAACTGGGACGACGACTTGGGCGGCACGTACGCGCACAAGGACAAGGACCCGATGCTCAAGGGCATCGAGGACAAGGTGAAGTTCGAGTTCGACCAGACCTTCATGTTCTATCTGCCGCGGATCTGCGAGCACTGCCTCAACCCCACGTGCGCGGCGTCGTGCCCGTCCGGGGCGATCTACAAGCGCTCCGAGGACGGCATCGTCCTGGTCGATCAGGACGGCTGCCGCGGCTGGCGCATGTGCGTCTCGGGCTGCCCGTACAAGAAGATCTACTTCAACCACCGCACCGGCAAGGCGGAGAAGTGCACGTTCTGCTATCCGCGCATCGAGCAGGGTGAACCGACGGTCTGTTCGGAGACGTGCGTGGGCCGGTTGCGCTATCTCGGCCTGGTGCTCTACGACGCCGACGCCGTGACGGCCGCCGCGAGCGTCGAGGACGACACCGCGCTGTACGAGGCGCAGAAGGACCTCATCCTCGACCCGTTCGACCCGGAGGTACTCGACGCCGCCAGCCGGGCGGGGATCCCGCACGACTGGATCATCGCGGCCCAGAAGTCGCCGATCTACAAACTCATCAAGGAGTACGAGGTCGCCCTGCCGCTGCACCCGGAGTACCGCACCATGCCGATGGTCTGGTACATCCCGCCGCTGTCGCCGGTGGTCGACGTCGTGCGCGACACGGGGTACGACGCCGAGGACGCCGAGACGCTCTTCGCCGCGATCGACACGTTGCGGATCCCCGTCGAGTACCTGGCCAACCTCTTCACCGCCGGGCACGTCGAGACCGTGGAACGGGTGCTCTACAAGATGGCGGCGATGCGGGCGTACATGCGCGACATCAACCTCGGCAACGCCCCGCGTGAGGGCATCGCCAACGCCGTCGGCATGGACGGAGCGTCGATGGAGGAGATGTTCCGGCTGCTCGCCATCGCGAAGTACGACGAGCGGTATGTCATCCCGCCCGGGCACCGCGAGTCGGCGCATCACCTGGAGGGGACGGTCGCTGAATGCCCGGTCGGGGAGGTGGCGAACATGTCGCTGCCGACCGAGTCGATGGGGATGCCGCGACCGGCCCGTGGCCGCACGAATCTCCTCAATTGGGATGGCCATGGCCGACCCGACGGCCTCTTCCCGGGCCGGACCGCGGCCTCGCCCGGAGGTGCGTGATGGGTCTGCTGACGAAGCTCCGTTTCGGTGGCGCGGCCGAGGTCGGCGACCCGCTGTTGGCGGCGGGCCTGAGCGTCGACGAGTTGCGAGCCACGTGGATCGCCGCGTCGTGGCTCATGTCGTACCCCACTGCGGAGTGTCGTGATCGGGCGTCGACGATCCGCTCGCTGGCCCTGGGGTTGCCGCAGCGGCAGCGTGACGGACTGTTGGCGACGCTCGATTCCGTGACGGCCGGGGCGCTGACCGAGGTCCAGTGCGCGTACGTCGACACGTTCGACACGCGTCGACGCGGCTGCCTGTACCTGACGTACTTCAGCCACGGCGACACCCGCCGGCGGGGCATGGCCCTGGTCGACATCAAGGAGGCCTACCGCGCCGCCGGCGTCGAGGTCGGCGACGAGGAGCTGCCCGATCATCTGCCCGTCGTGCTCGAGTTCGGCGCGGCGCATGATCCGGCCGCCGCGGCGCGCATCCTGCGGGCGAACCGGGCCGGGTTGGAGTTGCTGCGCCTGCATCTGCAGGACACCGGATCACCGTGGCACGGGGCGGTCGACGCGGTGACGGCGACCCTGCCGCCGCTGGCCGCCGAGGATCACGAGGCCGTGCAGCAGCTCATCGCCCAGGGTCCGGCCGACGAGAGCGTCGGGCTCGACGGCTACGGCGGTGCCGGGAGCGGCGGGTTCGGCGACGGCTGGGGTCACGACCTGGCCGATGACGCGCAGGCCCTCGCGGCGCGCACCGAGGCCGCCGGTCGGCCGCAGAGCTCCGGTCCTGTCCCCGTCGAGATCATGAGAGGTCCCCGGCCATGAACAACGCCACCACACTCGAGATCCTGGTCTGGGTGGTGCTCCCGTATGTCGTGCTGACGATCTTCGTCCTCGGTCACCTGTGGCGGTTCCGGTACGACCGGTTCGGGTGGACGACGCGTTCGAGCCAGATCTACGAATCGAAGCTGCTCTCGATCGGGTCGCCGCTGTTCCATTACGGCATCATCGGGATCTTCTTCGGGCACGTGGTCGGGCTGGGCATCCCGAAGTCGTGGACCGAGGCGATCGGTCTGCGGGAGGAGTGGTACCACCTCATGGCCGTGACCATCGGTCTGGCGGCCGCAGCAGCGTGTGTCGGCGGGCTGCTGATCCTCATCTACCGCCGCCGGACCAACTCGCGCGTCTTCGGGGCGACCACCCCGGGGGACAAGCTCATGTACCTCGTCCTCGCCGCCACGATCGGCTTCGGGGTGCTGGCCACGATCGCGCACTCGGCACTGGGTCACTACGACTACCGCGAGGGCGTGTCCGTGTGGTTCCGGGACTTCTGGACGTTCCAGCCGAACCCGGCGCTCATGTCCGAGGCACCGATCTTCTTCCAGTTGCACATTCTCTCGGCGCTCGCGCTGTTCGCGATCTGGCCGTTCACCCGGCTGGTCCATGTCTTCGCGACGCCGCTGGGGTACCTGACAAGGCCGTACATCGTCTACCGCAGCAAGGACGAGAAGACCTCGGCCCCACGGCGAGGCTGGGAGAAGATCGACTACTGATGGCAGATGGCGATACCTCGGTGGGCGGGCTTTCGGGCGCCCCTTCGGACGGGTTGACGGGCGGGCTCGCGGGCGGGTTGACCGGAGGGCTGGGCGCGATCGTCCTGGCCGGCGGCGAGGCCCGCCGGCTGGGCGGCCGATCGAAGCCGGACCTGCTCGTGGACGGACGCCGGTTGCTCGACATCGTGCTCGACGCGACCGCGTC
>NZ_BCRE01000147.1 GCF_001552435.1 Kribbia dieselivorans NBRC 106261 | reverse complement strand
GACCGTTGCAGCGGTCCCCATTACCTCGACCACCGGGGCCTGATCGTCGCCAGAACCAGGTCCAGCGAAATCCGGGACAGCATATGACGCAGGCCACTATCGTTTGCGCCGTTCGAGGCTGGCCGAGGCCTCTCCGCAGAAGGGTGCTTTCCCATGGCTGTGACTTCGACTCTCCGTTCCCTCGCCCGCCACCGGGCCCGCACCATCGGCGCCGGGACCGCGGCTGTCATCCTGTCCGCGGCCGGCGTCGCCAGCGTTGTCGCTGCCACCGCTGGCCCAGCCGACGTCACCTACTACGCGTGCACCAAGAACGCAAAGGTGCAGGCCGGCAGCATCACCATCGGCACGGCTCCGACGTGCAACGCCGATGCCACCGTTACGCAGTGGAACGCGCAGGGCCCGAAGGGCGACACCGGGGCCATAGGTCCGCAGGGCGAGAAGGGCGACACCGGGGCCACCGGAGCCCAAGGCGAAAAGGGCGCCACCGGGGCCACCGGAGCCCAAGGCGAAAAGGGCGCCACCGGCGCGACCGGACCCCAAGGCGAAAAGGGCGCCACCGGACCCCAAGGCGAGAAGGGCGCCACCGGCGCGACCGGACCCCAAGGCGAGAAGGGCGCCACCGGCGCGACCGGCGCGACCGGGGCGACCGGCCCCCAGGGTCCTGCCGGCGATCCCTCGACGCTGTTTGGCACCAACACCCAATGGGGCGTCGAGGGCACCGGCACCGAGTGCACGCTGGGAGAGGTACTGCTCACCGCTGGAGCGGTCGCCAACGGCATTCCCGCCAAGGGGCAACTGCTGTCCATCGCCCAAAACACCGCACTGTTCTCGCTGCTGGGTACCACCCACGGTGGGGACGGACAGACCACCTTCGCCTTGCCCAACCTGACGGACGCGGCACCGAACGGGCTGACCTACTCCATCTGCGCGCAGGGCGTCTACCCCGCTCGTCGCTGACGCGCTCCAGGCTCCCCCACCCCCGCGGTTCGAGGTATCACGCGGCGGATTCCCGCCGCGTAATACCTCGAATCGGGTGGGGGCGGGCAACCTACAACCGCGCCAGCGCCGCCTGCGCCGCGCCGTACCCGCACAGGCCGTGCGCGCCCCCACCGGGCGGCGTCGCGGACGAGCACAGGTACACCCCGGGCACCCCGGTGGAGTACGGATCGAGCGCCACCCGCGGCCGGAACACCAACTGGAGCGCGGTGTTCGCGCCATTCGAGATGTCCCCGCCGATGAGATTCGCGTTCTCCCGCTCGAGCTGGGCCGTCGACCTCGTCGAGACCGCGACGATCCGCTCGCGGGTGCCCGGCGCGAACCGCTCGATCTGATCGAGAATCGCCGTCGTCGCATCGCCGGTGAAGCCGTGCGGCACATGCGCGTACGCGTCGATCGGCTGCACGTCACCGCGCGCCCGACTAGGGTCGGCCACCGCCTGCTGCCCCACGAGCACGAACGGCCGCGCCGGCATCTGCCCGCTCCACGAACTGCGCTCCGCCTCGGTGATCTCTTCGAGCGTGCCGCCGACATGCACGGTGCCGGAGCGTCGTGCCGGCTCGTAGGTCCACGGGATCCCGCCCTCGACCGCAAGCGAGACCTGGAAGGCACCCGGTCCGTGGCGGTAGCGCCGGTACGCGCGCGCCACGCGGGCCGGCAACCGATCACCGAGGATCGCCGTGGCGGCGCGTGGCGAGGTGTCGAGCAGCACCACGTCGGCGTCGGCCAGCGGGGCGTACGACTCGACCCGCACGCCCGTCTCGATCCGCCCACCCAGCGACGTCAGCAGCGCGATCATCGCCCGCGCGATCGCACCCGACCCGCCGACCGCAACCGGCCACCCGTACCGATGCGTCGCCGTGCCGAGCACCAACCCGGCCGCCGACGACATCGGCGACGTCAGCGGATGGAACGCGTGCGCGGCCACTCCGGCCCATAATCCCCGCGCCTGCGGAGTCTGCCACCACCGAGCCAGCGTCGTGGCGGGCAGCGTCGACGCGAGCCCATAACGCGCGAGAGTGACCGGATGCCGCGGCACATGCAGGACCGGCCGCAGGATGTCCGCGGCCAGCTCGTCGAACCGCCCCGCCAACGGGCCGAACAGCCGCCGATACGCGGCGCCGTCGACCCCCAAACCGGCCGCGGTCTCGTCGACCGAGCGCAACGCCGCTCCGCCCGTGCCGTCGTCGAGCGGATGCGCATACTGCACCGACGGCCACGCCCACTGCAGCCCGTGCTGCGTCAGATCGAACCGCCGCGCGAACGACGACCTGGTCGACAGCGGGTGGAACGCCGAGCACATGTCGTGGATCAGGCCCGGCACCGTGGCCTCGTGCGAGCGCAACCCCCCGCCGGGCGTCTCGGCGGCTTCGAGCACGGTCACGTCGAGCCCGGCGGCGGCCAACGTGATGGCCCCGGTCAGCCCGTTCGGGCCGCTGCCCACGACGATTGAGCGTGTCATGCCTCCATCGAACACCCCCTCCGCAGCTCCCCTCCCCGCCCCCCTCGCGGTTCGAGGTATTACGCGGCGGATTCCCGACGCCGAATACCTCGAACCAGCTGGGGGCGACGGGGGCGCGGGGCGTGGGCATTTCCACCCATCACCACCGCGCTCCGGATGCGCCGTTCGCCCGACGCGGCCAGGTCCCTCGCGTTCCTAGCGTCGTGGGTATGACCACCACACCACACACCGACCGGCCCACCAGCGACGTCGAGACCGTCATCATCGGCGCCGGCCAAGCCGGCCTCGCCACCAGCCACTTCTTGGCGGAGCGCGGTCATGAGACCGTGGTCCTCGACGCCGAGTCCCGCGTCGGCGACAACTGGCGCCGCCAGTGGGACTCACTGCGCCTCTACACCCCGGCGCAGTACGACGGCCTCCCCGGCCTGCCCTTCCCCGCAGCGAGATGGAGTTTCCCCGGCAAGGACGACGTCGGCGACTACCTCGAGCTGTACGCCCACGAGTTCGACCTGCCGGTCCGACTCAGCACCCGCGTCCAGCGTCTCTCGCGCGAGGGCGACCACACCGACGACCGCTTCGTCATCACCACCGACCGCGGCACGTTCCGCTCCAACAACGTCGTCGTCGCCACCGGCACGTTCGGGCGCACGCCCAACATCCCCGCCTGCGCCGCCGACCTCGACCCGTCGATCCTCCAGCTGCACTCCAGCGAGTACCGGCGGCCCGGCCAGTTGCGTGAAGGCCCCGTGCTCGTCGTCGGCGCCAGCCACTCCGGGGCGGACATCGCCTACGAGGTCGCCCAGACGCACCCGACCATCCTCGCCGGGCGGGACTGCGGGCAGATTCCGCCGCGCCTCGACGCTCCGATCATGCACGTGATGTTCCCGGTCATCCTCTTCGCGTGGCGACACGTCCTCAACCGCAACACCCCGATCGGCCGCAAGGAGATGGCCGACATCCGCTTCCACGGCGGGCCGGCGTTGCGGGTCAAGCGCGCCGACTTGGCGGAGCGCGGTGTCGAACGCGTGACCGCGCGCGTCGAGGAGGTCGTCGGGGGGCTGCCGGTCGTCGACGGTGCACCGCGCGAGGTCGGCACGGTCGTGTGGGCCACGGGCTTCCGCCAGGTGTTCGACTGGGTCGACCTGCCCGCCTTCGACGAGCGCGGCTGGCCACGGGAGATGCGCGGGGTCGCCGACGAGGTGCCCGGCCTGTTCTTCTGCGGGCTGAGTTTCCAGTTCTCGTTCGCCTCCATGCTCCTGCCCGGCGTCGGGCGTGACGCGGCGTTGGTGGCCGATCGGATTCTCGAACGCTCCGCGGGGCTACTCGTCGCCGCCTGACCGGTCGTACGATCGCAGGTGGAGGCTGCGATGGTCGAGGTCGATCTGCATGAGGCGCGCACCGCCTTCGCGCGTGGCGACTGGGTCGTCGCCCACGACATCTGGGCGGCGACGGAGTTGAGCACACTCACCTCCGAGGATCTCGATGACCTGGCCACCGTCGACGAACTGCTCGGCCGCCACGACGAGAACATCGCCGTGCTGCACCACCTGTTCAGGCGTCATGAGGACGCCGGGCGGCCTGGCGCGGCGATCCGCTGCGCTTTTCGGCTGGCGATGGCCAGCCGCGCGCACGGTCAGCGCGCGCTATCGGCCGGGTGGCGGGCTCGGGCCGAGGGGTTGCTCGACGAGGTTGGCGACGATTGCGCGGAGCGCGGTTGGGTCGCCCTGTTGCGGATGTTCAGCGCCCTGGGCACCGGGGCCGTCGATCAGGCCGCCTCCCATGCCGCGGTCGTCACCGACATGGGCCGCCGGCATCACGATCCCGACCTGACCGCGACCGGGTTGGTCGCGCAGGGGCGGGTGGCGCTGTACTCCGGCCGGGTCAGCGAGGGTTTGGCGTTGCTCGATCAGGCGATGGTGCGGGTGGTGTCCGGGGAGTTGCAGCCGATCACCGCCGGGCACGTGTTCTGCACCGCGATCGAGGGGTGTCAGGAGATCAGCGACCTCGGGCGGGTGGGTGAGTGGACCGCGGCGTTGGATCGGTGGTGCTCGGGCCAGCCGGGGTTGATGGCGTTCACGGGGCAGCGATCGGTGCACCGCGGTCAGGTGTTGCGCGTGCACGGCGACTGGGCGGGGGCACTGGCGGAGTTCGCGTTGGCCGCGCAGCGCTACGAGCGGGTGAACGCCCCCGGTGCCATGGGATTGGCGGCGGTGGAGGCCGGGGACGTCCATCGACTCCAGGGTGAGTTCGACGCCGCCGATGAGCAGTACCAGCGCGCCGCCGAGGTGGGCTACGACCCGCAGCCCGGGCTGGCGCTGCTGTGGTTGGCGCGCGGACAGGAGGCCGCGGCGCAGGCCGCGGTAGCCCGCCTGTTGGCCCAGCCCGGCGGGCCCGTGCAGCGCTGTCGCTTGTTGCCCGCGGCGATCGAGGTGCTGTTGGCCACCGGAGGTGCCGAGGCCGCTCGAACATGCGTCGATGAATTCTCCTCTCTGGCAGCGGTATTTGGATGCCTCATGTTGGAGGCGCGCGCAGCACAGCTCAGCGGGGCACTCGAAGTCGCCGCCGGGGATGCCGCCGGCGCGACGCCGTACCTGCGCAAGGCCACCCAGTTGTGGTCGCGCGTCGGTGACCCTTACCACCGCGCGCTCACGGGGGTGCTCATGGGCCGAGCCCTTGCTGCGCTGGGCGACACGACATCGTCGCGCCGCGAGTTCGAAGCCGCCCTGACGACGCTCCGTGAGCTTGGCGCACGACCCGCGGCGGCCGAGGTGGAGGCATTGCTCGAGCCCACCGCGCTCCCGGCTGGGCTGACCGAGCGTGAGGCGGAGGTGTTGCGCCTCGTCGCCAGTGGCCGCAGCAATGCACAGATCGCGTCCGACCTCGTGCTCAGCGAGAAGACCGTCGCGCGGCACCTGTCGAACATCTTCGTCAAGCTCAACGTCGGGTCCCGTACCGCGGCGACGGCGTTCGCGTTCGAGCATCACCTCGTCTGAGGGACGCCCTGAGCGCGGATCATCCGAGGCGGAGCGTCGCGAGCGTCTCGTAGCGCGGTCGGCGGCCCTTGCGCTCACCGAGGTGCGAGGCGATGACCTCGATCTGGTCGACCGTCCACGGGCTGCTCGTGAACGTGTCGAGGATCCGAAGCCACTTCGTCGCCTCGATCGGACGCCGCAGTCGGGCGATCGTCAGGTGTGGCACGAACCCCTTTCCGTCGGGCGTCGCGCCCACCGAGTTGGCCACGTTACGCGTGGTGGTGGCCAGAGCGGAGAGTCGTTCGGTCACCCCATCACCGGCCGGCCCGTTCGAGACGCCGAGCCACAGGACAGAGGCGCCGATCGCGTGCGGGAAGACGCCCCCGCCGGCCAGGCGCATCTCGAACGCCTGATGCGAGACGACGTGCATGGCGAGTTCATCGACCAACTCGTCCGTACGATGCTCCGGCACGTTGGCGAGGAAGGCCAGGGTCAGGTGCCACTGTTCGGGCGAGGTCCACGGCATACCCGGGCGCGGCTCGAGAAAGTCCGTCAGCTCGTCGACGACCTGCTCCGGAGGCCTGATGGCCACGAACATGCGCTGTCCCATGCGGTCATCCTCCTAACGCCCAGGGATCCACCAGATCGAGCCCCGAGCCATCGAAATCAGCGATGTTGCGGGTCGCCAAGGTCGAACCCGACACCAGGGCAATCGCCGCGATCAGAGCGTCCATCGTCGAAATTGGCCGCCCCGATTGCCGTCCCTTCGTGAGGATCACCGCGTAGGCATCGGCACATTCCGGCGTGAAAGGGAGACACGCCCCGACGCGACCGAACACCTGGATGGCCGCGGTCGTCAGATCCTGCCGACGCCGCCCTTGCGGCAACTGCCCCAGGCCCGCCAAGATTTCTGCTCGCGTGAGGACCGTCGTGGCCGGCTCCTCGGGCAGATTCCACACCCACGAGATGACGCGCGGGTCGGCGCGTGGCCCCTTCATCATCTCGGACACGACGTTGGTGTCCAGAAGGATCATTCGAAGGTCGCGGCCGGAGCCACGTCATCGCGCGCGGGCACAGCCAACTCGACGCCACCCGCATCTCGGGCCAGAACGATGAGTTCCTGTGCCCACGTGAGGTCCGCGCGCGCAGGCTGCCGCACCACCTCCTCCAGGATCGTTCGCGCCTCGGCCTCCATCGACCGCCCGTGTGCCGCGGCTCGCATGCGCAGCAGGTGCTTGGTGTCGTCGTCCAACTGCCTGATCGTGATGGTCGCCATCAACCCCACCTCCTTATGACATCAATGCTAGCAGTGATGTCATAAGGAGCAGAACCCCTGTGGACAACGACGCGCTCGGTCAGCTGCCGTTCGTCATGTCCACGACGACCCGGCCCTGAACGGTGCCGCGACGCAGTTCATCCAGGCCCTCGGGGATCCGCGCGAAGTCCCACGTCGTCACCTTCGGCGCGAGTCGGCCATCGGCCATGAAGTCGTAGACGCCCGCGAGGTCCTCCACGCCGCCGCCCATCGAGCCGATGAGGTCGACCTGCTTGATGATCAGCGGGTTGGAGTGGAACTCGAACACGATTGTGCCCATGCCCACCTGGACGACCTTGCCACCGTCGGCGACCACCTCGATGGCTCCGTTGGTCGTCGACCCGAAGCCGGCGAAGTCGATGATCGTGGTCAGACCCACGTCCGCGAGTTCGGTGATGTCCTTGACGCAGCGGGTCACGCCCAGGTCGAGCGCCATCGGCCACACGTCCTCCTTCGGTTCGGCGGCGTAGACCTCACATCCGCTCAATACCGCGATCCGCGCGCCGATCTGACCCAACCCACCGACGCCGATGATGCCGACCTTCTCGCCCGGCTTCACCTTCGCGCGCGTCACCACCGCGTGGTGGGCGACGTTGCCGGCATCCGTGCCCGAGGCCGCGGTGACGAAGTCCAGTCCGTCGGGAATCTTGACGACAGCATCGGCGATCGCCGTGGTCTTCTCCGCATAGGCCCCATCACGGAAGTACCCGGTGTTGTTCGGCGGCCCGGAGGGAACACCGACACGATCACCGATCTTGAGGTTCGTCACGCCCTCGCCGACAGCCGACACCACACCGGCGGGTTCGTGCCCCAACACGACCGGGTCGGCCGGGAAGTTCACCGCCCAGTTCGGGTCGTCGAGCGCGGAGACGTCGGAGTGACACAGACCGCTGGCCTTGATGTCGATGACGACCTCACCTGGCTGCGCCACCGGGTCGGAGACCTCCTGCAACTCGAGGGGCTTTCCTGCGCCGCTGAATACCCAGGCCTTCATGGGGTCTTCCTTTCGGTAGGTGCGGCCACCTTCGGGTCGGCCGCATGAGAGATCGGAGGGACGTGTGGGGCGTTGGGCGGATCGTCGCCTCTGAGCCAGCCCGGCAGCAGCCGTTGGATGGTGTCGGCGAGTTGATCCCGCCCGAGCGCAAGTCGACCCTGGACCCACAGCCCAATGAGCTCGATCGCGCCGGCCGCGAGGAAGGTCGATGCCGCCTGAAGTTCGCCGACCGTGAGGTCGGAATCCGCCAGATGACCGGTCGTGAGGTTCTCCTCGCTGAGGGTGCTCAGGATCCGCGCGCGATGTTCCGGGTGCACCGAGCCGGCCAATACCAGGCCATAGACGGAGCGGTGTGCGGCGGCGTGATCGATGATCCGCTCGATGCCACGTCGCACGCTCAGGTGTGGATCGGCGCCCGGCCGCAATCGTTCGGCCCGCTCCTGCACACCGATGGCCCGCAACTCCAGGCACACGAACTCGGCGAGCGCATCTCCGAGGCCGTCGAAGTGGGTGTAGAAGGTCGCCTTGGCCACGCCGGATTCGCGGATGAGCGCCGCAGCCGTGGGCGTGCCGGCAGAGACATCGAGCCGATCCAACGCATCGAAGATGGCGCGACGGGTCTGGCGGGCGCGCTCGTCCGCGGTGGCGGCGCGCTGGGCGCGCACTGCTGAGGCGGCGGGGTCGATGGCACTGGGGGTGGCCATGCGTCCATCATACGAAACCTCATGGACTGGTGTCCATGAGGGTGTGACAAGGCCGCCACCGCACCCCAGGCGTCCTTCCGTTGTCGGTGCCGCCCCCTACTGTCAATGGCATGGGGGAAATTCAGCGCATCGACGACGAACGGTCGGCCATCGCTCTGGCCGACCTGCTCAACGGCCACTCACGACGCCGGCCCGTTGCCGTGGTGACGATCCCGGCCGGGCAGACCGAGCCATGGATCGACGTCGACGACCTCGCGCGTCAGGCCGGCCGCTTGGCCGATGTGTATCTCATGCCGACGGGGGCGTTCACCTGGGAGTTCTCCCATCGAATGAGCGAGGGCACGCAGGTCTACGGCGGCGCAGGGCGGGTCTATCCGGTCGGCCATGAGTGGACGAGGGACCTGACGAAGTCACCGCTGCGCTTCGCCTTCAACGCCGCGGATGGCGAGCGCGCGACCCAGGACCTCATCTCCGACATGCTGCGCATGGCCGCGGCGGCCGGCCTCCTCACGACCAGTTCGCCCTCCGGTGGGCGCCGGATCAGGGGTCGAGTGGTCCAGACCGTCGCCGGTCGCGGCCTCGTCGACATCGGGTGCCCCCTGCCGGCCACGATCGCCGAAGAACTGACGCTCGATGACGTGCCGATCACGCGTCTGCTGCGCCCCGGTCAACGGATCACCGGCTGGCGCGACCCGGAGACCAACCGCATCGACGTCCGTGCGAGCCTGCGGCCGGCCAGCGAGGCACTCGCCGAGTACGCCGTGGGTCAGGTGGTGCTGGCCAGGGTGGCGATGGTCCGCAACGGCAAGGCTGAACTCGTCCTCTACCCGAAGACGAACACTCCGGCCGTGACCGTCGCCGTGCTGCGCGCCGATGTCACCACCAACCCGAACGACGACCTGCGCACCCTGATGACGGTCGGAGAGGTCGTCACGGCAAGAATCGCGGCCACCGGGCCGAAGTGGGCCCTGACCCTGCTCGACATCGACGACGACGAGCCGATCACGCCGGCGCCGGCGTTGCTGCCGGAGGGGCCGCCGTGGCTGATCGAGGATGTCGACGACCCCGACCTGACGATTTCCGGATCGTCGTCCGCACCAGCACTCCCGATGCCCACCTCGGTGTCCACGACCGCAGCGGACGTGGCGGCCCCAGCCGTCCCGGCACCACACGCTCCTCCGTCGGCGCCTCCGGTGGCGGCACCCCGACCGACTCCGGCCCTCCTCGATCCCTACCGGCCCACACCGGCCGCTGCCGGACGCGCGGCATCCACCCCGATCGCCGTGGCGCCACGCGTCGAGGCCCTCAGCCAGTCCACCCAGGAGCTGCTCCTGAAGATCGACGCGCTCCAAGCGGAGGTCAACCGTCTGACCTCGGCCCACGAGCAGTTGAAGAGCCAATTCCAGGCGGCTGCCGACGAGAACGCACAGCTGCACTACCTCCGCGACGGCGCCGAGCGCCGGGCGAACAAGGCCGAGCACGACCTCAAGCACGCCCGCGTTCGGCTCCGCAAGGCGGGCACCAGCAAGGCGGCCGCGTCGCCCTGCCCGGAACCCCGCTTCGCCGACCGTGAACTGGGTTTCCGCCACGCGGTGCTGACCGCGTGGGCCTCGCGGTTGCCCCCTGATGAGCAGGCCATTCGCCCGTTGCCCGAGTACGCCGTTGGCCCGCGGTTCCTCGGTTCCCTCGACGACCTTGAGGGCATCAAGCCGGACAAGGTGGCTGATGTCGCGTTCGAGGTCCTCACGGGCCTGGCCGCCGACATCCCGGGGCGTGAATTGCACCGGTTGCGCGCCGGAAACGGCGGCGGCGACCCGTACCTCGTGCGCGAGGACGGTGCCCAGGCCTTCCGGGTGAGCCTTCAGGTCAACACGCCCAGTGCGCGTCGCCTCCACTACTGGCAGCTGTCCAATGGGCAGATCGAGTTGTCGCGGGTCGTCCTCCACGACGACGTCCAGCCATGAAACGGCCCGGTTGCCTGCTGGTCCTCCTGGTGCTCGGGCTGCTCGGGTGGATCGGCAACGCGCAGTTCGGAGATGGCTCACCAGGCGCATCCATCGCCACCACGACTCCCACCGAGTCGACGTCCACCAGCGCACCGTCAGCGTCCAGCACACCGAAGGACTCGACGCCGCCGGCCGCGACGACTACCCCACGCACCACCACGTCCCCGACCCCGGCGACGCGCACCGTAGCGCCCAGCACGATCCAGACGCGCCCCGGCACCGCGCTCGCCCTGCTCAGCACGCTCACCGTCAAGGGCCGCGCGCCACTGACCGAATACAACCGCGACCTGTTCGGCCAGAACTGGGCCGACACCGACCGCAACGGCTGCGACCAACGCAACGACACGCTGCGCCGCGACCTGACGAAGATCACCCTCAAGGCCGGCACCCGCGGCTGTGTCGTCCTGCGCGGCACCCTGCGCGATCCCTACACCGGGCAGTCCATCACCTTCGCCCGCACCGGAAACCCCAACAGCCCCGTCGAGATCGACCACGTCGTCGCCCTCGCCGACGCGTGGGTCAAGGGCGCCTTCCGCTGGAGCGACGACACACGCAACCGGTTCGCCAACGACACCCTCAACCTCCAGGCCGTCAGTGCGGCGGTCAACTCCGCCAAGGGTGCCGGCGACGCGGCCACGTGGCTTCCCGCGAACAAGGCCTACCGGTGCGCCTACGTCGCCCGCCAGGTGGCGGTGAAGTCCCGATACGACATCTCCGTCACGCGGGCCGAACACGACGCCATCGCCCGCATCCTCCGCGATTGCCCCGACGAGGAACCGCCCACCGGGGCGGTCGCCAAGCTCGGCGGCTGGCCCGAGGCGAGCGCCGCCACCACGCCGCGGCCACCGACCACAACGCCCCCACCCAAACCCACCCAGGCCCAACCGCTCGTGCCCGCCGCACCGCTCTCCGGTGGTGAATGCCCGACCTCGGCGCCGATCAAGGGCAACGCGAACTCGATGATCTACCACCTGCCCGGCGGCGCCTTCTACTCCCGCACCAAGGCGGAGGAATGCTTCGCCACCGAGGAAGCCGCCGTCGCCGCCGGCTACCGCGCCTCCATGCGCTGACACCCCCCACACCGACTGATGGATCCGCGTGGCCTATATCGCCCTGGAAGCCACGCGGATCCATCACTCGGCGATGCGACCCGGGCGTAGCGTGGACAACGTGACACCGGTCATTGAGGCACGCGGCCTCGTCAAGACATTCGGCAGCACTCGCGCACTCGACGACGTGAATCTCAGCGTCGAACCGGGTGAGGTCCACGGATTCCTCGGCCCCAACGGGGCGGGCAAGACCACGACGATCCGGGTGTTGCTCGGCCTGCTGCGACCCGACGCCGGCACCGCGACGGTCCTCGGCGTTGACCCGTGGGCCAACACGGACGTGCGAGCGCGCATCGCCTACGTCCCCGGCGACGTCAACCTCTGGCCCAACCTGACCGGAGGGGAGGTCATCGACCTCATGGGGCACCTGCGCGGCGACGTCGACAAGGCCCGCAAGTCCGACCTGCTGAAGCGGTTCTCCCTCGACCCGACGAAGCGATGCCGCAGCTACTCCAAGGGCAACCGCCAGAAGGTCGCGCTCATCGCGGCACTCGCCTCGCGCGCCGAACTCCTCCTCCTCGACGAGCCGACCTCCGGGCTGGATCCGCTCATGGAGTCGACGTTCGAGGAGTACATCCACGAGCGCGGCGACGGCACGACGATCCTGCTGTCGAGCCACATCCTCAGCGAGGTCGAGGCGCTCAGCGACCGCATCAGCATCATCAAGTCCGGTCGAATCGTCCAGACGAGCACCCTCGACGAGATGCGCGCCCTGCACACCACGGCCGTGCGCGCGCAGGTGCGCCAACCCGTGCCGGAGCTGCGCACACTCACCGGCATCTCGGACCTCAAGACCGAGGACGGGCACGTCAGCTTCGCCGTCGACGCTGCCCACCTCGACGCCGCGATCGCCCTGCTCAGCCGCGCCGGGCTCGTCTCGCTGGTCAGCGAACCGCCCAGCCTCGAGCAGCTCTTCCTCGACACGTACGAGACGCCGTCACAGGCGACATCGTGAACACGCTGCGGGGCACGGGGGCGCTGATGCGCCTGGCGCTGCGGCGCGACCGGGTGTTCCTCCCGATCGTGCTGCTCATCATCTGGGTCATGACGTACTACTCCGCCGTCGCAGTCAAGGACCTCTACACGACTCCGGAGGCCCTGATCCTCGCCAACGAGGAGGCCAACGCCTCGACCGGTGTCGTAGCGATGTACGGCCACATCGTCGACACGTCCTCGGTCGGTGGCGTGGCCGCGAACAAGCTCGCGATGATCGACTTCCTCATCCTCGCGTTCCTCGTCATCGCCGTCGTGCGCCGGCACACACGGGCGGAGGAGGAGTCGGGCCGGTTCGAGTTGCTCGGCTCCACCCCGGTCGGTCGGTTGGCTCCACTGGCCGCAGCCGTCTCGCTGGGCGTGCTGGTGTCATTGGCGTCCGGACTGGTCAGCGCGCCGCTCGCGATCGCCGGTGGGTGGCCGAGCACGGGGTCGTTCGCCCTGGGTCTGGCGATGGTCGGTGTCGGCGTCTCGTTCACGGTCATCACCGCGGTGGCCATGCAGGTGTCGGCGAACACGCGCACGTGCAGCGCCTGGGCGTACGGGGCGCTCGGTGCGGCGTTCGTGCTGCGGATGGTCGGCGACGTCTCGTGGGGTCACCCGTGGGCGGCGCTGTCGTGGTTGTCGTCGCTGGGCTGGGGTCAGCTCGTGCGGCCCTTCGACGGGGATCGTTTCTGGGTGCTGCTCGTGCCGGTCGTGTTCGCCGTCGCCGGCCTATGGGTGGCCGTGGCCCTGCAGCAGCGCCGCGATCTCGGAGCCGGGCTCATGTCGGACCGGCCGGGCCCCGCCGAGGGCGCGATCAAGACTCCGTTCGCGTTGGCGTGGCGCCTGACCCGCGGTTCGGTCATCGGGTGGTTCGTGACCTATCTCGTCCTCGGAGTGCTCATGGGGTCGATCATCGGCTCGGTGGGCGGCCTCATGAGCGGGGGTGCGGAGGACCTGCTGCGCCGGATGGGCGGCGTCGGCACGATGGACCAGATCTACCTGACGATGGTCATGGCGCTGGCGGGCATGGGCGCGGCGGCGTTCGGGGTGTCGTGCGTGATGCACCTGCGCGCCGATGAGACGACCGGGCAGTTGGAGTACGTGCTGAGCACGCCGGTGCGTCGGGTGACGTTGCCGGCGACGTACCTGATCATCGCGCTTGTCGGGAGCGTCGTACTGATGGCAGTGCTCGGCGCGGCCGCGGCCGGGCTGCACGCCAGGTCGGCGTCGAGCATGGGGTTCTGGCACGAGGCGACGGCGGGGCTCGTCATGCTGCCGGCCGCCTGGGTGATGACCGCCGTGGCGCTGCTCGTCGTCGGGTGGCTGCCGAAGTGGGACTGGCTCGGCTGGGCCACGCTCGCCTTCGTCATCCTCGTCGGCGAGATGGGCGACCTCATCGGCCTGCCTGGGTGGGTACGCGACATCTCGCCGTTCGCCCACCTGCCGAAGTTGCCGGTCGAGGCGATGGACTGGACGCCGGTGCTTATCGAGACCGCGCTGGCGATCGTGTTCATCCTCGTGGCCGTGCTGGGCTTCCGCCGCCGCGACATCCCCGTTGCCTGACCCTCACCCCCACGCCGAGTGATGCGCGCAACCCCCTCGC
>NZ_BCRE01000146.1 GCF_001552435.1 Kribbia dieselivorans NBRC 106261 | reverse complement strand
CAGGAGTCCTGAGGCGGCCCGAAACCATCACTCGCGGGGGTCAGGAAACTCCGGTGACCGTGGTCAGGAGGAACACGCTGTCCTCGTCGGCGGTCACACCGTGCCGCGACTTGGGAATCTGCCCCACCTGGCCCTGATCGACGGTGCGTTCACCGCCGTCCCAGGTGATGCGCACGCGGCCGGTGAGCACCTGCAACGTCGCGGCGTGCGGCGGGTTGTGGTCGGCCAGTGCCGAATCCGCGGTCAACGCCAGCACGGTCTGGCGCAGCGGCCCGTCGTGGACGACGAGCTCGGCGGCCCGGCCGTGCGCACTGTTCAGCGCCTCGCTGAGCAGCCGCTCGGCCAGGTCGGGCAGCGCGACGGTGGTGTCGGGGTCATGCGATGAAGGAGCCATGTGCACGACGCTATCGCCACCGCGCTCCGCGTGATCGGCTAAAGCACGATTCGTCGATCGAACGCGCTCTCGCTGCCGGTCGGCCCCAGGGCGAACCGCACGATCTGCCCGCCGGCGAACCGCGCTCCGGCCTGAGCACGTCGACGCTCGCCGCTGGCCGGGTCGGTGTAATTGACCCGCCAGATGAACTCGTCACCGGCGTACTGGCGCCGGGTGTGGTCGACCTCGATCTCCGTGGCCAGTTTGTCGGCGAGGAACGCGCGCAGGTCGCCGGTGTCCGCATCCGGCCCGATCGGCGGGAACGGCTCGTGCGCGACGATCGCACACGGGCCCGCGAAGAACGCCGAGACCGCGTCCAGATCCCTGTCGCGCCACGCCGCCTCGAACCGGAGCGCGGTGACGAAGTCCTCGGCGGTCGCCTCGCCATCGGTGATCAGGCCACGCACAAACGCCGGATCGCGGTTGAGCTTGGAGATCGTGCCCAGGCGCCGGGAGTTCTCACTGCGCGTCATCTCGATGACCCGCACCGTGATCGGCTTGTACCGATCCCCCACCAGTTCGCCGGTCTCGAGCAGTTCGTCGATCTTCTCGATGACGTGAAGTTCCTGGTACAGCGACAGGTTTCCGGCGAGTTCGCCGCGTCGATCGGTGATCTCGTGGGTCGAGCGAGGCTCCGTGCGCCGCTCCTGCGGGTTGATCTGGATGACCCACAGTTCGTCCGGTCGGCTCGCGAGCAGGTCGTGGATCGGCGGGTTCTGGGAGAACAGCCCGTCCCAGTACAGGCCGTCACCGATCGCCACCGAGCGAAACAGCCCCGGCAACGCCGCGGACGCCAACACTGCGTCGGGGGTGATCTCGCCGTCGCGGCTGCTGAACGCCTTGAACACCCCGGAGAGCACGTCCACCGCACCCAGGATCAGCAGCGGCCGATCCGACGTGCCGTCATCGACCTGGTTGAGCCGCTCGAAGTCGACCCAGTCCTCGAGCATCGTGCGCATCCGCTGCATGGCGAACACCGCCGCCGGATTGTCATACGGGCTGACCTCGGGGATCGCCATGTAGCCGGCCAACTGCCCGCCCCACAGGACCATCTGGTTGACGAACTGGTCCGGGATCGACGAGGCGGAGTTGTCGTTCCAGAAGCCGCGCAGGAGTTCGGCCGCCTTCTCCGGCGAGCCGTCGACCAACGCCGCCCACCCCAGCAGGGCGCAGATCGCCCCACCGGAGGTCCCGCTCATCCCGACGATCTCGTACCTCTGCGTGACGTCGGCCTGGAGCAGTCGGCTCAGCACGCCCGCGGTGAACGCGGTGTGACTGCCGCCGCCCTGGCACGCGATGGCCACCCGGATCGGCTCTGCTTGCTCGGACATCCGGACTCCTGCCGTTGGCGCGGTGTGGGCCCGATCAGCCTACGGGCGCTACTCGGCGAGGAACGCCGCGACCCGCTCCTTGGGGCGCCCGATGATGGCCCGATCGCCGCGCACCAGGACCGGGCGCTGCATCAGGCGCGGGTGCTCGACAAGCACGGCGACGACCTGGTCGGCCGTCGCGACGTCGGCATCGGTCAGCCCCTGCTCCTTGAAGAACGAGTCGCGCCGCACGAGGTCGGTCACCGGGTCCTCGAGCTTGTCGATGAGGTCACGGAGCGCCGTTGCGTCGAGCGGATGCTTGAGGTACTGAACCTCCTCGAACGCCACTCCGGCGTCGCCGAGCACGTCCTTGGCGTGGCGGGAGGTCGAACACTTCGGGTTGTGCAGCAGCGTGATGTCGGCCATGTGAGTGAGCCTAGGCGAGCGCCTCAGGTGCGCCCGTCACGACTTCGACTCGGGTTGCGGCCCCGGAAAGTCGATGGAAGTCTTCCGATCCTCCCTCGGCGCCCAGTCGGTTCGCTTGGTGAGTCGCTTGAAACTGCCCTCACCGGAGGTGATCCGCCCCAGTGAGCGCGGCTCCGTGGGGGGCAGTCTGGTCTGGTTGCGCGCAGTCATCGCTCTCTCCTCGTCGGTCACGTGACATTCTTCCTGCTACCACCGACAACGTGACC
>NZ_BCRE01000145.1 GCF_001552435.1 Kribbia dieselivorans NBRC 106261 | reverse complement strand
CGGGTGTGCCGGGGCAGGGCGCGCTGCCGCTCGACGAGCCGCCCGCCGGCCGGCTCGGTGGGTGAGAGCACACCCGGCCGACCTGCGGGAACCGCGCTCCGGTGGCGGGCGTTGACCGACAAGATGCCCGGATTGGGCGCACGGGCAATGTCCCATAGACTCACGCGGTGGCCCGGGGCAGCGGGCACGCGGGGCGGTGGACATCGTCCCCGCGACAACGATCTCTGAAGGACTGACACGACGATGCCTGAGCTGTACAGCTTGGTCCTGTTGGCGATACCCATGCTCCTCCTTGTGTGGTTGGTGCTGACCCGTCGCAACCAGACCAAGGCCTTCGAGTCGTTCCAGGCGAGTTTGGCCGTGGGCCAGGAGGTTCTGACGACCTCCGGTCTGCTCGGCCGCATCGTCGCCCTCGACAACGTGCTGGTTCACCTCGAGGTGGCCCCGACCGTCGTGCTGCGCTTCGACCGTCGTGCCATTGCGCCGCACACTCTGCCGACCATCTCCACCGAGCAGGAGTGACCTGACGTGGCTTCATCCCGGCCGATCCGCGCGGCCCGCATCACCCTGATCTCCTTCCTGGCCCTCACCCTCGCCATGGCGGGCGTGCTGGGGGGCTTGGTGAAGTACCGAGACGCCTCGTGGCTTCCCCGCCTGGGCCTCGACCTCGCCGGCGGGACGCAGATCGTCCTGACCCCGAGAGTCACCTCGGGTGCGACGGTCAGCGCCGAACAGGTCGCCCAGGCCCGCGACATCATCGTGCAGCGCGTCGACGCGCAGGGTGTCGCCGGCGCCGAGGTGACCACGCAGGGTGAGAACAACATCGTCGTGTCGATGCCCGGCACACCGGATCGTCGTACGGAGGAGGCCATTCGCGCCTCCAGTCAGATGCAGTTCCGTCCGGTGTTCGCCATCGGCAACGGCACGCCGCCGCCGGCCACGACGAACAACGGCGGGTCTGGTTCCACAAGCGGATCGTCGTCCTCCTCCTCGAGCCCGTCGAAGTCGGCTTCGCCGTCGTCGAGCTCGTCGAAGAGCTCGAGCAACAAGGCCGTGACCCCCTCGGCCCTGACCGCTGCGGACCCCAAGAACCCGCTCGACCCGCAGTGGATCACCCCGCAACTGACCAAGCAGTTCGAGGCGCTGGACTGCACCGACACCAAGGCCCTCGACAAGATCGTCGACGACCCGGCCAAGCCCCTGGTGGCCTGCTCCGACGACGGCACCACCAAGTACATGCTCGGCCCGGTGGCCGTGCGCGGTGACCAGATCGCCGATGCGACGGCCGGGTACCAGGTCAACCAGACCGGTCAGACGACGAACACCGTTGAGATCCAGCTGACCTTCAACGGTGATGCCACCAAGCAGTACGGCGACCTGTCCAAGAAGATGGTCCAGCTGCCGGACGCGAACAACCCGGCGAACCTGGCCACCCCCCAGCCGCTGAACGCGCTGGCGACCGTCCTCGACTCCAAGGTGCTCATCGCGCCCGGCTTCAACGAGGCGATCACCACCGGTCAGGCCTCCATCACCGGTGGCTTCAGCTTCAGCCAGGCCCAGGACCTGGCGCAGTCGCTGAAGTTCGGTGCGCTGCCGATCTCGTTCGACCTCGAGTCGCGCCAGTCGATCAGCCCGACGCTGGGTTCGGAGCAGTTGCGGTGGGGCATCATCGCCGGCATCATCGGCCTCCTGCTCGTCATCGGGTACGCGATCCTCCAGTACCACGCGTTGGCGATCGTGACGATCGGTTCGGTCGTGCTCGCGTTCGTCCAGACGTTCCTGCTCATCGCGATTCTTGGGCACACGAACAACTACCGCCTCGACATGGCCGGTGTCACCGGTCTGATCGTCGCGATCGGTGTCACGGCCGACTCGTTCATCGTCTACTTCGAACGCATACGAGATGAACTGCGTGAGGGCAGAACCTTGAGATCGGCGGTCGAGGCCGCCTGGGCACGAGCCAAACGAACCATCCTCGTCGCCGACGGCGTGAACTTCATCGCCGCCATCGTGCTGTACTTCCTGGCCTCCTCGGGCGTGCGTGGCTTCGCCTTCACGCTCGGTCTGACCACCCTCCTCGACATCATCGTGGTGTTCGCCTTCAGCCACCCGCTCGTGACCCTGCTGGCCCGCTTCAAGTTCTTCTCCGAGGGCCGCCGGTTCTCGGGCCTGGAGCGTGGGGATGACACACCGTCCGTCCGCTACGTCGGCGCCGGACAGGTTGCCGTGCGCACCTCCGCCACCGGCGGCGAAGGGAGTTCGCTGTGAGCCGCTTCTCCGAGTTCGGCACGCACCTCTACACCGGAGAACGGTCCATCCCGTTCGTCGGTCGCCGCAAGACCTGGTACGCCATCTCGGTGGCGGCCCTGCTGCTCTCCGGCCTGATCCTCGGGATCAAGGGCCTCAACATGGGCCTGGAGTTCACCGGCGGAACCGAGTTCCGCGTCGCCCAGGCGAAGAACATCGACAACTACGAGACCAAGGCCACCGACGCGGTCCGGGCGGCATCGGGCGCGGAATCGGCCAACGTCACGCTCATCGGCGGCAACACCCTGCGCGTCCAGACCCAGGAACTTGCCGAGCAGGAAGGCAACGGGGTCCGAGCCGAGTTGGCGAAGACCTTCGGAGTCCAGCAGGCGAACGTGTCGGTGAACTTCGTGGGTCCGTCGTGGGGCGCCTCGGTCAGTCGTCAGGCCCTGCGCGCGCTGGTCGTCTTCCTCATCATCACCGCGGTGCTCATGGCCGCGTACTTCCGCACGTGGAAGATGGCTGCCGCGGCGCTGCTCGCCCTGGCCCACGACATGGTCATCACGGTCGGGGTCTACGCACTGTCGGGCTTCGAGGTCTCGCCGGCCACGGTCATCGGCTTCCTCACGGTGCTCGGCTACTCGCTCTACGACACCGTGGTGGTCTTCGACAAGGTTCGTGAGAACACCGAGGCGACCTTCCGCAACCATCGGCAGACCTACGCGGAGGCGGCCAACCTCGCGGTCAACCAGACCGTCGTGCGCTCGATCAACACCACCGTCGTCGCGGTGCTGCCGATCATCGCGGTCCTCGTTGTCGGCTTCTGGAAGCTGGGTCCGGGCACCCTGCTCGACCTCTCCCTGGTGCTGATGATCGGTATGGTCGTCGGCGCGTTCTCGTCGGTGTTCTTGGCCACCCCGCTGCTGGTCGACCTGCGGCGCACCGAGCCCGCCATCAAGGAGCTCGACGCCAAGGTCCTGGCACGGCGGGCGCAGGAGCCGCGCGAGCCCGTCGTGGCGGCCGTCTCCGTCGGCGGTGCCGTCGGTGCGCCGGCCGCCTCGCCCGAATCCGCTCCGCTGGCGGAGTCTCGAACCACCAGCAGCGAACGGATCGATTCGTCGAGCGACACCGAGACGACCGACACCGCCGCGAGCGACACCACCGACACGCCCGCTGCCGGGGATGACACCACCATCACCGGCCGCACCGTGCACAAGTACGCCCAGCAGCCGCGCAACGGGCGCAAGAAGCGGTGACCATGACCTCCCAGGACATCGCGCAAATCGTCTCCGAACACCTGCTTGACGTTCCCGACTTTCCCGAGGAGGGCGTTCTGTTCAAGGACGTCACCCCGCTGATCGCCCACGCGGAGGCCTTCAACGCCGTCATCGGGGACATGGCCGACCGCCACCGCGGTGAGGTCGACGTCGTCGCCGGTATCGAGGCGCGCGGGTTCATCTTCGGCGCCGCGGTCGCGCATGAGCTGGGCCTGGGGTTCGTGCCCGTGCGCAAGGCCGGCAAGCTTCCCGGCCAGACCGCCAAGGTGTCGTACCAACTCGAGTACGGCAGTGCGACGATCGAGATCAAGGCCGACGGCATCCCGGTCGGCTCGCGGGTGCTGCTCATCGACGACGTCCTGGCCACCGGCGGCACTGCCGCCGCGGCGTTCGACCTCATCGAACAGGTGGGTGCGCAGGTCGCCGGGTTCGACGTGGTCATCGAGTTGCTGTCGTTGTCCGGTCGTGACCGACTCCGCACCGCCGGCCGTGAGGTTCATGCACAACTGAGCGTCTAGAATCATGAGATGCCGGACGTGACCCCCGCTCCACCGGCGGGAGCCTCCGGGTTCTCGCCTCGACGGCTGGTGCGCGGGCGCTGGGTCCGCACCCTGGCGCCGACCAAGCCGAGCGCCGCTCCGGCCATCGAGCCGCTGCTCGAGGTGGTGCGCGAGACGCACCCGAAGGCCGACACGGCGATCATCACCCGTGCCTACCTCGTGGCCGAGGAGGCCCACCGCGGTCAGGTGCGCAAGAGCGGCGATCCGTACATCACCCACCCCATCTCGGTCGCGACGATCCTGGCCGAGCTCGGTCTGACGTCGGTGACGATCGCGGCCGCGCTGCTGCACGACACGGTCGAGGACACCGACTACACCCTCGAGGCCCTTGAAGCCGACTTCGGAGCCGAGATCGCCAAGCTCGTCGACGGGGTGACCAAGCTCGACAAGGTCACCTACGGCGACGCCGCGCAGGCCGAGACGGTCCGCAAGATGATTGTCGCGATGGCCCGTGACATCCGGGTGCTTGTCATCAAGCTCGCCGATCGGCTGCACAACGCACGCACATGGGGCCACGTGTCCCCGGAGTCGGCCAAGCGCAAGGCCCGCGAGACCCTGGAGATCTACGCTCCGCTGGCCCACAGGCTCGGCATGAACACGATCAAGTGGGAGTTGGAGGACCTGTCCTTCGCCACCCTGTACCCGAAGGTGTACGACGAGATCGTCCGTCTCGTGGCCGAACGTGCCCCGGCCCGCGAGGAGTACCTGCGGACCGTCAGTTCCCAGGTCGAGGCCGACCTGAAGGAGTCGCGGATCAAGGCGATCGTCACCGGTCGCCCGAAGCACTACTACTCCGTGTATCAGAAGATGATCGTCGGCGGTAAGGACTTCGACCAGATCTACGACCTCATCGCGTTGCGCGTGCTCGTCGACACGGTGCGCGACTGTTACGCCGTCCTGGGCGCGTTGCATGCCCGCTGGAACCCGCTGCCCGGCCGGTTCAAGGACTACATCGCGATGCCGAAGTTCAACATGTACCAGTCGCTGCACACGACGGTCATCGGCCCGCAGGGCAAGCCGGTCGAGATCCAGATTCGCACGCACGAGATGCACCGACGGGCGGAGTACGGTGTGGCCGCCCACTGGAAGTACAAGGACACCGCGACCGCGCGGGGCGGTGTGGGCGTCACCAAGGACGAGAACGCCTCGGTCCAGGAGATGGAGTGGCTGCGCCAGCTGCTCGACTGGCAGAAGGAGACCGCCGACCCCGGCGAGTTCCTCGACTCGCTGCGGTACGAGATCAACGCCACCGAGGTGTACGTTTTCACGCCCAAGGGCCAGGTCATCGGGCTCCCGGCCGGATCGACGCCCGTGGACTTCGCCTATGCCGTCCACACCGAGGTGGGTCACCGCTGTATCGGGGCTCGGATCAACGGACGCCTGGCACCGCTGGAGTCGACGCTCGACAACGGCGACACCGTGGAGGTCATCACCTCCAAGGCCGAGGACGCTGGTCCGAGCCAGGACTGGTTGAGCTTCGTCAAGTCACCGCGGGCGCGGAACAAGATTCGCCAGTGGTTCTCCAAGTCGCGCCGGGACGAGGCGATCGAGGCGGGCAAGGAGGCCATCGCCCGGTACATGCGCAAGCAGAACCTGCCGTTGCACCGGTTGATGACACCGGAGTCTCTGCGGGCCGTGACGACCGACCTGCGCTACGTCGACATCGACGGTCTCTACGCCGCCGTGGGGGAGGGGCACACCTCCGCCCAGCACGTCGTCGAACGATTGCTGGCCAACACCGGCGGGGTCGACGGGGCCAGTGAGGACCTCGCCGAGGCGACCGTCCCGGAGCCGCGTCGTCCACAGCGTCCGGGTGACCCGGGCGTGACCGTCAAGGGCATGAGCGACGTCTGGATCAAGCTCGCCCGCTGCTGCACGCCCGTGCCCGGCGACTCGATCATGGGGTTCATCACCCGCGGCGACGGCGTGTCGGTGCATCGCACGGACTGCACGAACGCCGCGTCACTGCGGCGCGAGCCCGAACGGATCATCGAGGTCGAATGGTCCGTGAGCGCGGGTTCGGTGTTCCTCGTGCAGCTGCAGGTCGAGGCGCTGGACCGGGCGCGGTTGCTCTCCGACATCACGCGTGTGCTGTCCGACTCTGGGGTGAACATCCTCTCGGCGAGTGTGCAGACCTCCCGCGACCGCGTCGCGATCTCGCGGTTCACCTTCGAGATGGGCGATCCCGCGCACCTCAACGACGTCATCCGCACGGTCAAGCGCGTCGACGGTGTCTTCGACGTCTACCGCATCAGCGGCGGGCGTCCGACCCACGAACGCAACGGGAGCGCTCAGAACGGCCACGACGAGTCCTCCTCCTTCGCCGAGTGATGGATTCGGGTCGCCTCCCAGCCCGGGAGGCGACCCGAATCCATCACTCGACGGGGGCAGTGTTCGCGGCGGGTTCACCCGGCGGCGGTCCACCGTTTAGACGCGGTTCGCCTGTCCACGGTTCCCTTGGCGGGATGTTCGGGAGACCCCAACACACTCGTCGTCCCAGGAGCCCACACATGTCCCTCACTCGCCGCCAATTCACCTTCGCTGGGCTCGGCCTCAGCGCGGGTGTGGCCACCACTGCCCTCGCTGGGGCGCCATTGTCGGCCTTCGCCGCCACCGGTGACCAGACGTCCACGAGCGCCGACCTCGCCCTCCTCACCGACCCCTTCCTGCAGTACCCCCGGGCGGCCAGCGTGAACGTCGTGTGGTTCACCGAGATCTCGGACGGCACGCACCTCGTGCTCGTCGGAGACGGCGTCGAGAAGCTCACCGTCGAGCAGGTCGCCACAGTGGGGGGCGCGAAGGGTCGACCGTCCCTGACCGGTGTCGACATCGTCCGCGCCGATGACCGTGTGCTGTCGCGCACCGCCGAGGACTCCGGCTCCTTCATCACCGGTCGGCCCACGCCCGCGGAGGGCATCGTGCCCCGACCCGTGCGCCGGCACGAGGCAGTCGTGCGCGGGCTGGTCCCCGACGAGCGTGTTCCCTACCGTGTCGCCTCCATCAAGGATGGCGGCGCCGTCCTGTCCGCCACGTACACGCTCACCCCGGCGCTGCCCCAGGGCGCCGGCGCCCGCATCATGCTGACGAGCGACCACCAGGCGATGCAGAACACCCCGACCAACATCGAGGTTGCGGCGGCCACCATGGGTGAACTGGACGCGGTCATCTTTGCCGGTGACCTCGTCAACATCCCCGACCGGGCCTCCGAGTGGTTCGACGATGAGCGCGGCAGCGCCTTCTTCCCCGTCCTGCAAGGTGCCGCGGCACGCGTCGACCGCGGCGGTCACCTCGGCGTCGGGGCGGCCGTGATCCAGAACGTGCCGATCTACCCGGCCATCGGCAACCACGAGGTCCAGGGTCGCCGTGAGGGCATGACCTCGCTCGGGGCGTCGTTCGGCGCTCCGGTTCCGCGCGACGTGGCCAAGGAGGCCTGGAAGGCGCGCACGGTGCGCGGCGACCGGCGCAACCAGCAGCAGTGGGTCGAGGACAACAGCTTCTCCACGACCACGTACGAGGAGATCTTCACCCTGCCGCAGTCGCCGCAGGGCGAGGAGCGCTACTACGCGACCACGATCGGGAACGTCCGCCTGATCACCCTGTTCAGCACGCGCATCTGGCGCTGGGTCGAGAACGACGCCGACCCGGTGGCTCGACGTGCCAACAGCCGGTACCAGGAGGCTGCCTCCTCACTGTCCGACCCGCTGGCCCAGGGCTACGGCGAGTTCGTCTTCGAGGATCTGGCCAAGGGATCGGCGCAGTACGAGTGGCTCGTGCGTGAACTGCGATCCACGGAGCGCCGTGCGGCCGAGTACACGATCGTCCAACTGCACGAGGGCCCGCACGGTCTGGGCGACAACATGACGCCGCCGTTCGCGCATCCGCAGCGTGTCGAGGAGACGGACGCGCAGGGCACCGTCATCGGGGTGCGCTACGAGTACTCCCAGGAGCGCAACTTCCTGGCCAACGACCTCGCCCCGCTCCTGGAGGCCGAGGGCGTCCAATTGGTCTACAACGGACATTCGCACCTGTGGAACCGCTTCACGGCCGCGAACGGTGTGACGCACTACCTGGAGGCCTCGAACACGGGCAACACCTATAACGCCTTCACCAAGCTCTCCGGCCTGTCCCGGCATGTGCCGAGTGCGCCGTGGAACCGCGACAGCTACCCGGCCCAGGAGAACCCCGGAGGCCTGCTGCCGATCGTTCCCAATAACCACCCCATGACGAACGCCCAGGGCACCCCGCTGCCCTACGTGGCGAGCAACTTCCATGTGGTGTTCCAGATGTTCGACTCCTACACGGGCGAGCTGACCTCCTGGATCCACCCGGTCAACGCGCCCGACCAAGCGCCGGTCGTCCTCGACGTCTTCACGCTGCAGCCGAGCCGCTGACACCCGCCTCGAGCTGCGTTGAGTGATGGATTCGGGTCGCCTCCCGGGCTGGGAGGCGACCCGAATCCATCACTCAACGGGGGTCAGCGGGTGCCGAACTCGTCGAGACCGGCGCGGGCCTGGGCGAGCCACTGCTGCTGGGCCTCGAGCTTGGCCGTCAGCTCCGCGACCTTCTTCTCCCGGCCCTTGGCCTTGGCCTCGGCCAGGTCCTCCTCGATCTTCGCGACGGAGGCCTCGAGCTGGGTCGCCATCGACGAGGCGCGAGCGACGACCTCGGGGTTCGACTTCGACCACTTGCTTTCCTCGGCGTCGCGCACCGCGTTCTCGATCCGGCGCATGGCCTTTTCGGTGCGGTCGATGTCGGCGCGGGGCACCTTGCCGGCCTTGTCCCACTTGTCCTGAATGGTGCGCAACTGCGCCTTGGCGCGGTCGATGTCCTTGACCGGCAGGATCCTCTCGGCCTCGACGAGCAGGGCTTCCTTGACCTCGAGGTTCGCGCGGTAGGACTCGTCCTCCTCGGCGGCGACGCGGTCCTTGGAGTCGAAGAATGAGTCCTGCGCGGCCTTGAACTTCGCCCACAGCGCGTCGTCGTCCTGGCGGGAGGCGCGGCCGGCCTGACGCCAGCGGTCCATGAGGCGCTTGAACGCCGAAGCCGTCGGGCCCCAGTCGGTGCTCGCGGCCAGCTTCTCGGCCTCGGCGACGAGATCCTCCTTGGCCTTCTTCGCGGCTCCGCGCGTCTCCTCCAGCTGGGCGAAGTGGGCGCGACGCATCTTGTCGAACCCGTTGCGGGCCTTGGAGAAGCGCTGCCACAGCGCGTGCTCGGTGTCCTTGTCCAGGCGCGCGGCGCTGCGTTGGTGCGCCTTCCACTCGTCCAGAAGCTCGCGCATACGGGCCGAGGACTGCTTCCACTGGACCTTGTTCTCGGGGGTCGCCGCGATGGTCTCGGCCTCGTTGACCAACACCTCGCGCTCGGCCTGGGCCGCCGCCTTGGCCGCCTTGCGCCGAGCCGTCTCGGCCTCACGCTTGGCGGCCAGGCCGTCCTCGACCTGGGTCAGGAGCGCAGCGAGCGCGGCCAGATCACCGACGACATTCGGTTCGACCATGGCCTCGTGCACGGTGTTCAGACCGTCCTGGAGCTCCTTGACCGTCACCTCGGGGGTCTGCATCCGCTGAAACAGCAGGTCGACGGTCGCGTAGAGCTCGTCGTACTTGCGCGCGAAGTACTGCAGCGCCTCGTCCGGGGTTGCCCCGGGGAAGGAACCGACCTCCCGCCATTCCGCGCCCTCCTGGACGAACACCTTGCCCTCATCGTCCACGCGACCGAAGCGCGCGGAATCGGACGGGGTGTGCACCTGTACCGGAGCCGGGGTCGGGCTCAGGGCGGACGGCTTCGGGGTCGAACCGGCCAGGGCAGCGGGGGAGGGGATCGCCGAGGGCGTCGGGATCGCGGCAGGCGTGGGGGCCGCCACGGGCTCCTCAGCGGCCACTTCGGGCTGAGCCTCGGGGGCGGGCGCCTCCGGCTGGGCCTCCTCCGGCTGGGCCTCCGGCGCGGCCTCGGGCTGCGCCGGCGTCGACACCTCCTCGGTGGTCTCCGGGGTGCCCGTCGCCGCCGTTGGCTCGGTCACCGCCGCCGACTCGTTCGGCTCCTGGGCCGGCTGCTCAGTGGTGGAGTCGCTCACGATCTGCCTCACTTGTCGTGCACCGCGCCCTGGGGCGGGTGTTCTTGGTATGCACCGGCGAGACGGCGTCCCCGCACTCGCTGAACAGACCTTACCTGTCGACGGCCCGGCGGACGCCCCCCTTTGCCGCACGACGTGGCCGCTACCCTTGCGCTGTGCTGACCATCGCCTTCCCGGCCGCTGCCTTCGCGACGAACTGTTACGTCATGGCCCCTGCCGCGGGCGAGGAGTGCATCATCGTCGACCCGGGCATCGAGATCCTCGGCACGCTGCGCGAGGTCCTGGCCGAGCACCGCCTCCGGCCTGCCGCCGTGCTGCTCACCCACGGTCACCTGGACCACTGCTATTCCGTCACCCCGGTGTGCGGCGGTGACCTCGCCGCGTACATCCACACCGATGACCGCTACCGACTCAAGGACCCGCTGAGCCTGCTCGGCGGCGACATGGTGCACATGCTCGAGCAACAGTTCGGCAAGGCCTTCACCTGGTCCGAACCCGAGAAGATCGTCGAGGTCACCGACCGGGCCCGTCTCGAACTCGCCGGGCTCGAACTGGAGATCCACCACGCCCCCGGGCACACCGAGGGGTCGGTCATGTTCGCCCTGCCCGGGCTCCCCGACGGGGTGCAGGCCGACATCGAACTCGACCGCACCCTCCTGGCCGGCGATGTCCTCTTCAAGGGCTCGATCGGTCGCACCGACCTGCCGGGCGGCGACAACGCGGCCATGCAGCGCTCCCTGCGTGACGTCGTGCTGCCGCTGCCCGACTCCACGCTCGTGCTCCCCGGACACGGCCCGGCGACCGCCATGGCCGTCGAACGCCAGACCAACCCGTACCTCCAAGGACTCACCCAGTGACGACGCCACGCACCAAGGTCACCCCCATCTCGGGCTTCCCTGAGTATCTCCCCGCCGAGCGGATCATCGAGCAGCACTTCATCGACGTCATCCGCGAGACCTTCGAACTACACGGCTTCCCGAGCATCGAGACCCGCGCTGTCGAGCCGGTCGACCGACTCCTCGGCAAGGGCGGTGACGCCGACAAGGAGATCTACGCCGTCTCCCGCCTGGCCGGGCGCGACGGCGACGAGGCGACCGCTGAGCCCGAACTCGGCCTCCACTTCGACCTCACCGTGCCGTTCGCGCGGTACGTGCTCGAGAACGCCGGCAAACTCGCCTTCCCGTTCCGGCGCCACCAGATCCAGAAGGTGTGGCGCGGGGAACGCCCGCAGGAGGGGCGGTACCGCGAGTTCACCCAATGCGACATCGACGTCGTCGACGTCGGGGAGCTCGCGCCGCACTACGAGGCCGAGATGCCGCTGGTCATGGCCGAGATCTTCCGCAAGCTGCCGGTCGGCGACATGGTCATCCAGGTCAACAACCGCAAGATCCCCGAGGGCTTCTACCGCGGCATCGGCATCGAAGACGTGGCAGGCACCCTGCGCATCGTCGACAAGCTCGACAAGGTCGGTCCCGACGCGGTCAAGGGTCTGCTCATCGACGCCGGGTGCACCGCCGAGCAGGCAGAGCAGTGTCTGGCGTTGGCCGCGATCCGCAGCGAGGACCTCTCCTTCGTCGAACGGGTGCGGGCCCTGGGTGTCTCCCACCCCACCCTCGACGAGGGCCTCGAAGCCCTCAGTGCGGTGATCCGGGCCGGTCTGGAGAACGCCCCCGGTCAACTCGTCGCGGACCTGCGCATCGCCCGCGGCCTCGACTACTACACCGGCACCGTCTACGAGACCCAGTTGGTCGGCTACGAGTCGTGGGGGTCGTTCTGCTCCGGCGGGCGCTACGACGCACTGGCCAGCGACGGCCGCACGACCTACCCGGGCGTGGGCATTTCGATCGGCCTCTCCCGGCTGCTCGGCCTGCTCATCGGCAAGGGGCTCGTCACGGCCAACCGGTCGACCCCGGCCGCGGTGCTCGTGGCGGTCAACGACGAGGAGCACCGTGGCGAGTCCCTGCGCATCGCCACCGATCTTCGTCGGCGCGCGATCGCCTGCGAGGTCGCCCCGAAGGCCGCGAAGTTCGGCAAGCAGATTCGATACGCGGAGCGTCGTGGCATCCCCTTCGTGTGGTTCCCCCAGGCCCGCGAGGACGACGACGGGGCCCGCCACGACCAGGTCAAGGACATCCGCAGCGGCGAGCAGGTCGATGCCGACTCCCTGACCTGGGAGCCACCGCTGGAGGACCGACGTCCGCGCGTCGAGGCCGTGACCCCGACGACCGAGCAGGAGCAGCGATGAGCACGCATTCCGCCGTCGAACGGTTCTGGTCGTGGTGGGCGCAGGAGGGTCGCGAGCGGGCCCAGGCGGCGCTGGCCGACGAGGGTGACTCCACCGAGACCGAGGAGACCGCCGAGGCCGTCGAGGCGCACGTCAGCGCCATGCACCCCGAGTTGGAGTGGGAGCTCGCTCCCGAGGCCGACGGCCGATCCGTGCTCGTCGTCACCGCGGCCGGGTACCCCGAGGCCTGGCCCGTGGCGCGGGCCTGGTTGCACGCGGCGAGCGACGATCCGGGGTGGACGTACCTCGACCTGCGGCCGCCGACCCCACACGCCAACGAGGCGGTCATCGAACATGACGGCCGGGACGTCGAGCTCGGCCAGGCCGTTGTGACCGCACGTCGTCGGGCCACCATGGTCGACGTGGCCGTGCATCACCCGGTGTTCGCCGACCTCGACGAGCAGGAGCGGGCCATGCTCGCCTACCTCATGCTCGACATGTTCCTCGGCGAGGAGCAGGCCGAGATGTGGCTCGGCGAGGTGTCCTGGCCGACCATGTCGCCCCTGGACGCCTTCCCGATGGAACACCTGGCGGGCGTCGTCGCCGACCTGGCGGCGAGCCATGAGATGCCCGGAGGCGGGCTCGGCTGGGCCGGTCTCGAAGGCTCCACGGCCGACGGTCGGCCGGCCACGGCCATGACGCAGGTCCCGCTGCGGCAGGTCACCGCGCCCGACCTCGACACCCACTGCGCCGTGCTCGTGCCGGTCGCCGACGTCAATCCGGACGGCACGCTGGGCGCGGCGGGCCTGGACGCCCTGACGTCACTGGAGGACCGGATGGCCGAGGCCCTGGGTGAGCATGGCCGGCTCGTGGCGCACCAGACCACGCCGGGGGAGCGGATCTTCCACTTCTACCTCGACGGCCTCGACGCGGCCCAGAGGCTGACTCCGGCCCTCGAGGACTGGCCGGACGGCCGGGTCGAGGTCGAGGTCACGGTCGATCCCGGCTGGGGGTTGGTCGCCCACCTCAACGGCTCGGAGTGAGCGTGGCGTCGGCCGCACTGACCCGGGCGGTGCGGGCCTGGCTGACCCACCTGGACGTCGAGCGGGGCGTGTCGGCGAACACGCTCAAGGCCTACACCCGCGACCTCGCCCGGTACCAGGAGTACCTCACCGGACTTGGTGTGAGCGACCCCCGCGGGGTCACCGAGGCGCAGGTCGGCGGGTTCGTGTCGTACCTGCGGGCCGGGTCCCAGGACCATCCACCCCTGGCGGCGAGTTCTGCCGGGCGCAGCCTCGTGGCCGTGCGCGGGTTCCACCGATTCCTCGCCCTGGAGGGGGAGGCCGACGCCGATCCCAGTGCCGAGGTCTCTCCGCCCACGCCGCCTGCTCGCCTGCCCAAGGCCATCTCCATCGACGAGGTGGAACGACTGCTCGAGGCCGCCTCGGTCGGAGACACCCCGGCTGCCCTGCGTGACCGGGCGCTGCTCGAACTGCTCTACGGCACCGGAGCGCGGATCTCCGAGGCCGTCGGTCTCGACCTCGACGACGTCGACGGCATCCTCGGCGAGGCGGGCGCTGCCGGTGACGCGGTCGTCCGGCTGCGCGGCAAGGGGGACAAGGAGCGCCTCGTGCCGGTCGGGTCCTACGCCGCTTCGGCCCTGGCCGCCTACGTCGTGCGCGCCCGGCCGGTCCTGGCCGGCGCCGGCACCCCGGCGCTGTTCCTCAACCAGCGCGGCGGGCGACTGTCGCGACAAAGTGCGTGGACGTTGCTCCGCCACGCCGCCGAACGGGCGGGATTACCGGGCCACCTGACCCCGCACACCCTCCGCCACTCGTTCGCGACCCACCTGCTCGACGGCGGCGCGGACGTGCGTGTCGTGCAGGAGTTGCTCGGGCACGCCTCCGTCACGACGACCCAGATCTACACCCAGGTGACGATCCAGCGGTTGCGCGAGGTCTGGGCCCAGAGCCACCCGCGGGCTCGGTGACGCGCGATCTGCCTCGCGAGGAGCGTCGGTCAACTCGGGTTCACGGCCCTCGCGCTGATAATGTCGGTGTGATCAGCGAGAGGCTGACCACCAGCAACCCCCGGGAGAGACTCGCCAGTGACCCACGAGGTGACATCGTCGCAGCCATGGGTGTCCGCACCTGCGTCCCACTCAGACTCCTCGGTCGCCGAGGACACACTCGACTTCGGCGCGCAGGATGAGGCCGAGCGCCTCCCGGTCGGTGAGGTCGATGGTCCCACCGGGCGCCCGCTGCCGACGTTCCCCGAACCGCAGCCGCTGACCTCGCACGGTCCGGCGCGGGTCATCGCCATGTGCAACCAGAAGGGCGGCGTCGGCAAGACGACGACGACGATCAACCTCGGTGCCGCGCTGGCGGAGTACGGTCGCCGCGTCCTGCTCGTCGACTTCGACCCGCAGGGGGCGCTCTCGGTCGGCATGGGCGTGCCCACCAACACCTTGGACGCGACGGTCTACGACCTGCTCATGGGCCGGGTGCGTGACATCCACGAGGTCGTCCACCCCACGAGCACGGCCAACGTCGACGTCGTGCCGGCCAACATCGATCTCTCCGCGGCCGAGGTCCAACTCGTCGGCGAGGTCGCCCGTGAGCAGGTGCTCTCGCGGGTGCTCCGGCCGGTCCTGGACGAGTACGACGTCATCATCATCGACTGCCAGCCCTCGCTCGGCCTGCTGACGGTCAATGCGCTCACCGCGGCCCACGGCGTCGTCATCCCGCTCGAGACCGAATACTTCGCGATGCGTGGCATGGCGCTGCTCATCGAGACGATCGAGAAGATCACCGATCGGCTCAACCCGAAGCTGCAGATCGACGGCATCCTCCCGACGATGTACGACGGGCGCACGCTGCACAGCCGCGAGGTCGTCGGCAGCGTCGTCGAGCACTTCGGTGACCTCGTGCTGCACACCGCGATCAGCCGCACGGTGAAGTTCCCGGACGCCACGCTCGCGGCCGAACCGATCACGTCCTACGCGCCGAGCCACGCCGGCGCGCACGCCTACCGCCAGCTCGCGCGGGAGCTCATCGCCCGTGGGGCCGTGGCCTGAGCACCATGACCGCCGAGCCGGTCACTCCCGGCGGGGTGATCACCCGACGGGGGGTGACCCCGTTCGAGGTGCACCTGACAAACTTCGAAGGCCCCTTCGATCTGCTGCTCGGGCTGATCAGCAAGCACCGCCTCGACATCACCGAGGTCGCGTTGGCGCAGGTCACCGACGAGTTCATCGCGCACCTGAGCGCGATGAAGGAGGCCGGTGGGGGCACCTCGCCGTGGGACCTGTCCCAGACCAGCGAGTTCCTGCTCGTCGCGGCGACCCTGCTCGACCTCAAGGCGGCGCGGCTGCTGCCCGACTCGACGCTGGGTGGTGACGAGGAGGACCTCGAGCTCATCGAGGCCCGTGACCTGCTGTTCGCCCGCCTGCTGCAGTACCGCGCGTTCAAGCAGGTCGCGTCGGGGTTCGCCGACGCGATGGCGACGACCGCGGCGATGACCCCGCGCCAGGCCGGGCTCGAACCGCAGTTCGCGAGGCTCTTGCCCGAACTCGTGCTGACCATCAGCCCCGAGCAACTGGCGATGATCGCGGCCGCTGCGCTGGCCCCCAAGGAGCCGCCGACGGTCGGGCTGACGCATCTGCACGGCGCTCCGGTCAGCGTGCGTGAGCAGGCCCAGATTCTCGCGGCCCGCTTGCGGGAGCGCGGCACGCTCACCTTTCGCGACCTCGTCGCCGATGCCGACGGCACGCTCGTCATCGTCGCGCGCTTCCTGGCGCTGCTGGAGCTGTTCCGGGAGAAGGCCGTGACCATGGAACAGCCGGAGGCGCTGGCGGAGATCACCGTGACGTGGACGGGGCAGGCGCAAGGCACGGTCGAGGTCAGCGACGAGTTCGATGCCGACCCGGCCGACGAGACCGGAGCGCCGTCATGACCCTCGAGCATCGGGCGGCGATCGAGGCGGTCCTCATGGTTGTCGACGAGCCCGTCACCGACGTCGCCCTGGCCACCGCGCTCGAGACCACGGTCGAGGACGTGCGCGAAGACCTGGCGGCCCTGGCCGACGAGTACACCGCCGACGGCCGCGGATTCACGCTGCGCCACGTGGGCGGTGGGTGGCGCTTCTACAGCCGCGCCGAGCACGCCGAGGTCGTCGAACGGTTCCTCATCGACGGGCAGCAGGCCCGATTGACCCAGGCCTCGCTCGAGACCCTGGCCGTCATCGCCTACCGCCAGCCGATCTCCCGCTCCCGGGTCAGCGCCGTGCGTGGGGTCAACGTCGACGGCGTGGTGCGCACCCTGACCACCCGTGGGCTGATCCGAGAGGTCGGCACCGACAACGACAGCGGAGCGGTGCTCTACGGCACCACCGACTACTTCCTCGAACGGATGGGGCTGAACAGCGCGGCCGAACTGCCGCCGATCGCCCCCTACCTGCCCGAGGCCGACGCCATTGACGAGATTGCACAGGAGGGACGGGCATGACGCCACCCAAGGGCCGCGGAGGCCGACCGATGTCAGGCGGGTCGAAGGGCGGTCGAGCCGGCGGACGCGGCGGAGCCGGCGGGCGCGGTGCGT
>NZ_BCRE01000144.1 GCF_001552435.1 Kribbia dieselivorans NBRC 106261 | reverse complement strand
CTCGGGTGCGATGGGCGGATCGGCCTCCGAGGAGTTTCTCGCGGTCAGTCCGCACGGTGAGGACACGTTCGTGCGTTGCGAGGCCTCCGGCTACGCCGCCAACGTCGAGGCGGTCGTCGTGCCGCAGGCCGCGCCGGTCGAGGTGACCGCCGGGGAGGCCCGGGCCGTCGAGACTCCGGAAAGCGCCACCATCGACGCGCTCGTCGACGTGCTCAACCGCGATCACGCGCGCGCCGACGGCCGGGCGTGGACGGCGGCGGACACGTTGAAGAACGTCCTCGTCATGCTCGTCCACCCCGACGGCACCCGCGAGCCGCTGTGCATCGGCGTGCCCGGAGACCGCGAGATCGACGACAAGCGACTCGAGGCCCAGGTCACCCCGGCCGAGGTCGCCGCGTTCGAGGAGAAGGACTTCGCCGCTCACCCCGCGCTGGTCAAGGGCTACCTCGGCCCGCAGGTGTTCGGCGCGGAGTCCGCGAGCGGCATCCGGTACCTCATCGACCCGTCGATCGCGCCGGGTTCGGCGTGGGTGACCGGCGCCAACGAGGCCGGCCGGCACACGATCGACGCCGTGTACGGCCGTGACTTCACCGCCGACGGCACGATCCAGGCCGCCGAGGTCAAGGAGGGCGACCCCAGCCCGGACGGCGCCGGCCCCCTGACCCTGGCCCGCGGCATCGAGATGGGTCACATCTTCCAGTTGGGCCGCAAGTACGCCGAGGCGCTCGGGCTGCAGGTGCTCGACGAGAACGGCAAACTCGTCACGGTGACCATGGGGTCGTACGGCGTGGGTGTCTCGCGGGCCGTGGCGGCCGTCGCCGAGGGCACGTGCGACGAGATCGGGCTGTGCTGGCCGCGGTCGATCGCGCCCGCGGACGTCCACGTCGTCGCCACGGGCAAGGACGCGGCCGTCTACGAGGCGGGCGAGTCGATCACCGCTCAGCTCGAGGCCGCCGGCCTGGAGGTCATCTACGACGACCGTCCCAAGGTCAGCCCCGGCGTCAAGTTCAAGGACTCCGAACTCATCGGCATCCCGACGATCGTCGTCATCGGCAAGGGCCTGGGCGACGGCAAGGTCGAGATCAAGGATCGCCGTACGGGGGAGCGTCGTGAGGTCGCGGTCAGCGAGGTGGTGGCGCAGGTCGTGGCCGACGTGCGCGCCTGATTCTCAGCCGAACCCCAGTCACCTCGCGGTTTCGTGGGAGGTTGACGGAGCAGAGTCACTGGGGTGACGACGACCATCCTCCCGCACGCCGGCCGCGCTCCGCGTTTGAGACGACGGCGCCGGGCCCGCCCGGCGCCGCAATGGTGGCGTGATGTCTCCGGCGCCGCGTTCATCGCGGTGCTCGGGGCGGTCACGGCGTTGTGGGCCGCCAACGGCGGCATTCAGGAACTCGGCTCCGTCGCCGGGTTCTTCACCAGCACCGGCCGACTGACCGGGCTGATCGCCTCGGCGCTGCTGCTCGTGCAGGTGCTCCTCATGGCGCGGGTCCCGATGATCGAGGGGGCGTGGGGCCAGGACGAACTGACCCGCGTTCACCGCGTGGTCGGTTTCACCTCGTTCACGCTGATGCTCGTCCACATCGCGCTCATCACCGTCGGGTACGCCCTGTCACAACACACCGAGATCGTGCGCACCGGGATCGACCTCGTGCTGACCTACCCGGGGATGTTGCTGGCCGCAGCCGGCACGCTCGCGCTGATCATGGTCGTCGTCACCTCGTTCGCGAAGGTGCGGTCGCGCCTGCGGTACGAGAACTGGCACCTGCTGCACCTGTACGCCTACCTCGGTGTCGGGCTGGCGCTGCCCCACCAGTTGTGGACCGGTGCGGATTTCCTCTTCTCGCCGGTGGCCACGACGTTCTGGTGGGGCCTGTGGGGTCTGGCAGTGGCGGCCGTGCTCGCGTATCGCGTGGCGCTGCCGCTGTGGCGATCCTGGCGCCACCGCCTGCGGGTCGTCGATGTGCGTGACGAGGGCGGAGCGACGAGCGTGACCGTCGCCGGCCGACACCTGCACGAGTTGCCGGTGCAGGCGGGTCAGTTCTTCCAGTGGCGCCTGCTCGACGGACCGGGCTGGACCCGCGCTCACCCCTTCTCCCTCTCGGCGGCCCCCGATGGCCAGACGTTGCGTTTCACCGCGGCCCATGTCGGCGACGGCAGCGCGCGCCTGGCCGAGGTCGCGGTCGGCGCGCCGGTGCTCATCGAAGGCCCGTACGGGCGGATGCACGTCGGTGAACGCACGCGCCGCAAGGTCCTGCTCATGGGGGCGGGCATCGGGATCGCGCCGCTGCGGGCCATTCTCGAAGGCCTCGATGACGTCGCCGGCAACGTCACGGTGATCCATCGCACGAGCGGGCCGGGTCGCACGTGGCTGGCGGGTGAGACGGCGGCCTTGGCGGAGCGCCGTGGGGCTCGGTATCTCGACCTGCCCGGCCACCGCGCCACGACCCGGCACTCGTGGCTGCCCCAGCAGTGGGAGCACGTCTCCGACCTGCATGCGCTGCGGTCCTTGGTGCCCGACGTCGCCGAGCACGACGTGTTCCTGTGCGGCGCGCCGGGTTGGATGACCGCCGTCGAGACAACGTTGCAGCAGGCCGGAGTGCCGCGACGACACGTTCACGCCGAACGCTTCACGACCTGATCCCACCCTCGCCCCGCCCACTCGCACCCTGAAAGGACAGCTTCATGAGGAAGATCGCCCTCTGGACCACGAGCACCCTGGCGGCGCTGGGAGTGTTGTTCGGCTACTCCACCTCGACCGGTCATACCAAGGACTCATTGCTCGCCGCCTCCGTGACCGCCACGAGCACGACGTCGCCTTCGGAAACGAGTTCGGGCACGCGCTCGTCGAGCGGGGGTGGGTCGTCATCGTCGTCCAGTTCGCCCTCGTCGTCGTCAGCGTCTTCAGGGACCAGTGGCACGTACACTGGCGACGCGGTGATGACGCAGTTCGGCAACGTGCAAGTCCAGATCACGGTCAAGGACGGAAAGGTCGTCACCGCCGATGCCATTCAGGTGCCCGACCAGAACGGACGTGACCAGGCGATCAACGCCGTGGCCGTGCCCCAGTTGAACGCCGCCGCCGTGCAGGCGCAGAGCGCCAACATCGACATGATCTCCGGAGCGTCGTACACCTCGCAGGGGTACATCTCCTCGCTGCAGTCCGCTCTCGACCAGGCGCACCTCTGATGGCCGACACCGGCACCATCCCGGTGCGCCGCCCCCGTGACCACTCTTCGCCCGACCCGGCCGATCACGGCTCCGTCATGCCCGAGATCGTGACGCGCGCCCGGGTCGAGCACATCATGGGCATGCCCATCTCGATCCACGTGCGCGGTCGCGCCGCCGACGTCGAGCGGGCGCTCCCCGCCACCGAGGCGGTGTTCGACCACCTGCGCCTCGTGGACCGCGTCTTCAGTACCTACCGCGACGACAGTGACCTCATGCGGTTGCGGGCTGGGCAGGCCGAACACGGCACGCACCCGTGGCTGCGCGAGGTCGTCGAACTGTGCCTCGACGCTGAGCATCGTACGGATGGGTTGTTCACCGCCTGGCTGCCGTCGGCTGGAGTGGAGCACAGGCGCGAATTCGACCCCACCGGGCTGGTCAAGGGCTGGGGTGTGCAGGGCGCGGCCGAGCACCTGAGTGGGCTGTCCGGCGTGGCGTATGCGATCAATGCCGCCGGTGACGTCGTGATGGGTCTGGGGCGGGATGCCTCCGGGGTGGCTCGGCCGTGGCGCATCGGCATCGAGGACCCGCGCGACCCGACGCGGGTGGCCACCGTGGTCGAGCGGGTCACCGGGGGAGTGGCGACCTCCGGGGCGCGGGCCCGGGGCGCGCATGTCATCGACCCGCGCACCGGCCACGGGATCGCGCGCGAGGGCTCGGCAACGATCGACGGACCCTCGCTGCTGTGGGCGGATGTCTGGGCGACGGCGGCGTTCGTCGACCCGGCCCGCGTGGCGCGTCTGCTGCCGGCCCGCGACCCGGAATATCGCCTGACCCGCTGTGACTAGCCGGCGTCGACGACGGCCAGCGTTTGCCGCGCGATCTCCAGTTCCTCGTTCGTCGGCACGACCCAGGCGGCCACCTTGCTTCCCGAGGTCGTGATCGGCCCTTCACCACGCAGCGATTCATTGGCATCCGCGTCGAACTCGACCCCCAGGTGCCCCAAACGCGCGAGCACCGCCTCACGCAGCTCCGGGCTGTGCTCTCCGATCCCGGCGGTGAACGCGATGACGTCAACGCCCTCCATGACGGCCGTATACGCACCGACGTACTTACGCAGCCGGTGCGCGGTGACGTCGAAGGCCAGCGTCGCGTCGGCATCCCCGGCCGCACGACGCTCCGTCACTTCACGGAAGTCGTTGGTGCCGCACAGCCCGAGCAGCCCGGAGGCGTGATTGACCTCGCGGTCGTACGCCTCGACGCCCAATCCGGCCGAGCGGAACAGGTGCGCGGCCAGCGTCGGGTCCATATCGCCGGCGCGGGTGCCCATGACCAGCCCCTCGGCCGGCGTCATGCCCATGGAGGTCTCGACGCTCCGCCCGCCCTGCACCGCGCACGCACTCGCGCCGTTGCCCAGGTGCAGCACGATGATCCGCAGCTCGTCCAGCGGCCGCCCGACGAGCTCGGCCGTGCGCCGGGCGACATACGCGTGGCTGGTGCCGTGCGCGCCGTAGCGCCGGACCGCGTGCTCGGTGCGCCAGTACTCCGGCACCGCATACGTGTGCGCCGGCGCCGGGATCGTCGTGTGGAACGCCGTGTCGAACACCGCCACGTGCGGCAGATCGGGGAAGAGCTGCTGCATCACCCGGATGCCGGTGAGGTTGTGCGGGTTGTGCAGCGGCGCGAGCGGGATCAACCCGCGGATCTGCTCGGCGACACCACCGGTGATCAGCGCCGGACCGTCGAAGAACGTGCCACCGTGGACGATGCGGTGGCCGACCCCCTCGAGCTGCACCTGCGCCAGATCGGGGCCGTGCTCGGCGAACGCCGCCCGCAGGATCTCGAAGGCCTCCCGGTGGTTCATCGCCGAGTGGTCGATCTCGTGGGTGACTCCATTGACGGTGTGGGCCGCGTGACCGCCGTGCCCCTCACCGATCCGCTCGATCAGGCCCTTGGCCTGCGTGACGCCCGAGGTGACGTCGAGGAGTTGGTACTTGATCGACGACGATCCGGCGTTGATGACCAGGACGTGGCGGGCGTCGGGGTTCGTGGGTGTCGTCATGGGTGGGTCTGCACTGCCGTGATGGCGATGGTGTTGACGATGTCACGCACCAGCGCGCCGCGGGAGAGGTCGTTGATCGGTTGGTTCAGGCCTTGCAGCACGGGCCCGATCGCCACCGCCTGGGCGGAGCGCTGTACGGCCTTGTACGTGTTGTTGCCGGTGTTGAGGTCGGGGAAGATCAGCACGGTCGCCGAGCCGGCGACGAGGGAGTCGGGCATCTTCGCCGCCGCGACGACGGGGTCGACGGCGGTGTCGTACTGCAGCGGTCCGTCGACGAGCAGCTCCGGTTCGCGTGCGCGCACGAGCGCGGTGGCCTCGCGTACCTTCTCGACCTCGGCGCCGCTGCCGGAGTTGCCGGTCGAGTACGACAGCATCGCCACGCGCGGTTCGATGCCGAACGAGGCGGCGGTGCGGGCCGAGGAGATGGCGATGTCGGCCAGTTGTGCGGCATCCGGGTGGGGGTTGACCGCGCAGTCGCCGTAGACGAGCACCCGGTCGGCCAGGCACATGAAGAAGACGCTGGAGACGATCGAGGTGTCCGGGCGGGTGCGGATGACCTGCAGGGCCGGGCGGATCGTGTGCGCCGTCGTCGTGATCGACCCCGAGACCATGCCGTCGGCGTCCCCGGACTGCACCATCATCGTGCCGAAGTACGTCGGGTCGAGCAGCACCTCGTGGGCGTACTCCTCGGTGACGCCGCGATGCGCGCGCAGCCGGTGGTACTCGGCGGCGTACTGCTCGAGCAGCGGGTCGGTCTCGGGGTCGATGAGCCGCGCTCCGTCGACCGAGACGCCCAGATGCTTGGCGCGGCTGCGGATGGCGTCGGGCGGGCCGAGAATGGTCAACTCGGCGATCTGCCGCGCGAGGACCTTGCCCGCGGCGAGGATGATCCGGTCCTCCGTGCCCTCCGGCAGGACGATGTGCGCGCCGGCATCACGGGCCCGGTCGACGAGGCGGTGTTCGAACATCAGCGGCGTGACGACGTCTCCGTTGTGGATGTCGAGGTCGGCCAGGAGCGCGTGGGTGTCGATGTGCTGCTCGACGAGCGAGAGGGCCGCGTCGATCTTGGCGATCGTGTCGGGTCGGATGTGGCCGCGGGTGTTGCTCAGCGCCGTGGCGGTGTGCATCGTACCGGCCGAGCAGGTGATGATCGGTAGTTCGACGTCGATGCCGTCGATGAGCCGCTCGACCGAGCGGGAGACCTTGAAGTTGCCGTTGAGCACGATGCCCGACAGGGTCGGCAGGGTGGTCGAGCGGTGGGCGAGGAGCGCGGCGAGCAGGACCTCCTCGCGGTCGGCCGGAGTGACGAGCAGCGCGCCGTCGTAGAGGTGCTCGAGCACGTGGGGCATCTGCATGGCCGCGACGACGACGCCGGTGGTCTCGCGGCCGAGGAAGTCCTCCCGGCCGCGCCAGAGCGTGCCGCGGCAGGCGTTCATCAGGTCACCGACCGTAGGGGCCTTGAGTACCTCGGAGTCGGGGACGGCGTAGCTCTGGATGCCGGCCAGTTGGGCGGTCAACTCCGCGCGCACGCCCTCGATGTCCTCGTCGTCGACGCGGTTGGCGACGACCGCGGTGATGAGCGCGTGGTGGGCCTTGGCCTCGGTGACGGCCAGGCTGGCAGCCAGGGCGGTCTCGCGCGGTGGGCGTTGGTTGCCGGGCACGACGAGCACCATCGTGGCGCCGATGTTGGCGGCGATGTCGGCGTTGACGGCGAACTCGGCCGGGTCGGTGATGTCGGTGAAGTCCGACCCCACGACAAGCACGGCCTCATGGTGGGCGGCATAGGCGTGGTACCGGTCGACGATGGCGGTCATCGCGGCCTCGGGGTCGGCGTGCAGGGCGTCGTACGTCACTCCGGAGGCCTGCGACTGGCTCAGCGGCGAGGTGCTGCGCGGATGGAGCACGCTCAGCAGGCGATCCTGGGCACCGGAGTCGACGAGGGGCCGGAAGACCCCGACCCGGCCGGAGCGACGGGTCATCTGGGCGAGGAGGCCGACCGCGATCGCGGACTTGCCCGAGTGGGCCTCCGCCGACGCGATATAGACGCACGTGGTCACACCTGTGAACCTACCCTGCCGTGGTCGGGGGCGCCTGCGGGTGGGGGTTGAGTGCGGCCTCGGCGGTGGCGAGGTGCCAGCCGGCGAAGCGGGGGGATTGTCGGGCGAGACGGCCGGCGGCGGCGAGGGCGGATTGGGCTTTGGTGACGTGGTCGTCTCGGTTGGCGGCGTGGCCATGGGCGAGGAGGGCGGCGGCGATGGCCGACAGCCCGCTCGGCTCGGCGTTGTCGGTCTGGCCGTGGGGGCGCAGATAGAGCGGCGGAGCGTCGTGTGGTGTCTCGTGCGGCGTGTCGTACCACTGGCCGGAGTCGGGATCGCGGAACCGGGCGATCGCGGTGTCGCACAGCCGACCCGCGGACTCGAGCCACTGCGCTCCGCCCGTGATGCGGTTGAGCGCGACGAGGCCCTCGGCGAGGTTGCCGTGGTCGTCGAGCACCGCGTGGGCGTCACCGACGATGCCGTCGCGTGAGGAGCGCCGTAGGTGTCCGTCGACGAGGTGCGTGGCGAGGATTCCGGTGGCGAGGCGTTGGGCGAGGTCGACCATCCAGGGGTGCTCGACGATGCTCCCGGCCTCGGCGAGCGCGGCGATGGCCAGGCCGTTCCAACTCGTCACGGCCTTGTCGTCGCGCGCCGGTTGGGGGCGGGTATCGCGGGCGTGGCGGAGCTTCGTGCGGACGTCAGTCCACCACGTCGCGTCGGTGGGGTCGTGGGGCAGTTGCAAGGTCGAGGTGCCGTGTTCGAACGTGCCGGTCGCGGTGACGTTCAGGAGGGCGGCGGCGCGTGGGCCGTGCTCCGGGCCAAGGACCTCGGTGAGCTGCGTCGGGGTCCAGACGTACGTCGCTCCTTCGACGTTGTGCGGCCCGTTGGGTCCGTCGACGATCGTGTCGGCGTCGAGGCTGGAGGCGAGCAGGCCGTGGTCGGTCAGGAGGGCGTCGCGGAGGAACTCGGCCGTCTCGATGGCGACGCGGCAGGCGAGGGGGTCGCCGGTGGTGGCGTGCAGGTGGGCGTAGACGCGCAGGAGCTGGGCGTTGTCGTAGAGCATCTTCTCGAAGTGGGGGACGACCCAGTTCGCATCGACGCTGTAGCGGGCGAATCCGCCGGCGATCTGGTCGTAGATGCCGCCGCGGGCCATGGCGTGGGCGGCGTCGGTGACGATGGCGAGCGCGTTCGGGAACGAGGTGCGGGCGTGGTGGCGCAGGAGGAACTCGAGGACCATCGACGGTGGGAACTTCGGGGCGCCGCCGAAGCCGCCGGTGGTGTGGTCGAACTCAGTGGCGAGCGTGTGGGCGGCGTCGTCGAGGGTGGCGGCGTCGATTGGGTCGGGCTGCGGGGGAGCGGTGATCTCGTGGAGCTTCGCGGTGATGCCGCTGGCCGAGGCGAGGACCTGGTCGCGTTGCTGCGTCCAGACGTTGCGGGCGTTCGCGAGGAGGGTGAGGAAGGACTGCTGGGGGAGGTAGGTGCCGGCGAAGAACGGTTCTCCGGTGGGGGTGAGGAGGCAGGTCATGGGCCAGCCGCCCTGGCCGGTGAGGGCCTGGGTGGCGTCCATGTAGACGGCGTCGACGTCGGGGCGTTCTTCGCGGTCGACCTTGATAGCGACGAAGCCGTCGTTGAGGGCTTCGGCGACGTCGTGGTCCTCGAAGGACTCGTGGGCCATGACGTGGCACCAGTGGCAGGCGGCGTATCCGATGCTCAGGAGGATCGGGACGTTCCGGCGCTGCGCTTCGGCGAACGCGTCGGGGGTCCATTCCCACCAGTCGACGGGGTTGTCGGCGTGCTGCTGGAGGTAGGGGCTGGTGGCGTGGGCCAGGCGGTTGGGCATCTGGGCACTGCTCCGATCCAGTGATGCGGGTGTCAGTCCGGCTCAGATGATACGGACTTTGAGCCGTTCAAGCCCGAACTCGGCGATCTGGAACGTCGTGGTACGGTCGGCGGCAGCCTACCGCCGAGGTGCTCGAGCGCATCCGTGCGGCCCTGCGAGGGCGACCCTCTGTCAGGGTGGAGGAGCACCGCGCCGACATCCGTCAGATTGTCGGCGAGCACCACGCGCGCGATGCTCGGGTGTTTGGCTCCGTGGCCCGCTGCGATGACGTGCCCGGGTCTGATGTCGACACCGGTGTGACCGATTCACGCGACAAGGCGTTGGGTGCGATCGACGGTGACCGGATATCTGGTCATGTGATCATCTGACTGTTCACGCCTCGAGGGCGAGGAGCCGCTCGACCAGGGCCGGAGCTTGGGAGAGCACCGCGAGGTGACCGCCGGGGATGGTGTCGGGTTCGATGCCCAGGCGGTCCCGCGTCTGGCGCTGCATGAACTCCAGTGGGAAGAACCGATCGTCGGCGGCCGCGATGGCGTGCGTCGGCACCGATGGCCAGGCGGTGATGGGGCAGGGGTCCCGGGTCGGGCGCGCTGCCTGATCGACCGTGTGGCGCACCAGCTCCGCCTTGAGGGTGGGATCGAGGTCGTGGAGGAACACGAGATCCGTATCGAACCGGGACTCGATCGGGATGCCGAGGGCGGCCAGCAGTGCTGCCTGCGCGGCGGGTTGCCCGGTGGTTGCCGCCCACCCGTCGGCACTCTCGCCGGGGCGAGGCGTCATCGCCGCGACGAGCACGATGCGAGCGGCGGGCCGTCGGGACGCGACCACCGGTGCGATCATCCCGGCCAGTGATTGAGCCACGACGACCACGGGCTCGTCGCCGAAGGCGGCCGCCGCCTGCAGCGCCACCTCCGTGTACTCCTCGAGGCCGGCGGACAGATCGGCACAGGGCAGATTCGGGGCGACCGTTCGGTGTCCGGCTGCCCCAAGTCCCGCCTGGACCCGATGCCAGATCCAGCCGGTGCTCGACGCTCCGTGAAGCAAGAGGTAGTTCGTCATCGGGCGAGGCTCTCTCGCGACCTATGCCTCGACGGCAGGGAAGGACAGGGACCCTGGCGTGGTGAGCAGTTCGCCGGTCTCGAGGAGGGTCTTGAGGCCGGAGAGGATCATCGGCCAGCCGCCGTACAGCTCGGCGTTTGCGTTGGCCGGGAGTTGGTCGTGAATAACGGTGAGACGGCAGGAGTCGCGGACCTGCTCGATCTCCCACGTGACGCGAGTGGTCCCCTGAGCCCGCACGTCCGCGCTCCACAACGCCTGGAACGTCTGGATCAACAGTCGCGGCGGGTCAACGACAAGGTTGTCACCCCGCGCGATCTCGACCGTGCCGGGAATGCCGGCCTTGTACGACGATCCGGGAGTCCAGTCGGAGTGGGTCTGGACGCCGAAGCTGTACTTCGCGCGCGTCTGCGGATCGGTGATGGCCTGCCAGAGCCGCTCGGGCGTGGTCTTGATGAAGATCTCGAACACCGCGGTGTCGGCGACCGGCGCGGTGCCGGCGGTGAACGAGACCGGAGCGTCGTTGGTGTCGGTCATGGCGTGTCCTCCAGGTGGGACTTGAGCTCGACGAGGGCCGAGGCCCAGGGTGCTGCGTATTTGCTCACCCAGCGGTCATGGATGAGCCGGATGGGGACGGGATTGAGGTAGTGCAACTTCTCCCGGCCCCGCTTGCGGGTCACGATGAGACCGGCCTCCTCGAGGATCCTCAGGTGCTTCATCACACCGAACCGGGTCATGGGGACCCGCTCCTCGAGCGCGGTCAACGTCTGGCCGTCCTCAGCGAACAGGGCATCCAGGAGGTCGCGTCGAGTCGGGTCAGCGAGGGCCTTGAACACCTCATCCACACCCACAACGATAGGTGACCATTTGGTCACGTGTCAACGAAGACTGGTCACTGTCCTTGTGTGATCCGGATCCAGCCGCCGTCGCGTTGGCTGGGGTGCGTATAGATGAGGTACCGAAAGTGTCGGAGTCTGGGGCGGGAACCGCGGAAACATGCGGATCCGGGTAGGCGCGAATCGACTTTCGGTACCTGGTCCATACATCTGGGCCCCACGGCCGGTTGGAAGTCTGACTGCTCACAGTGGCCGGGGGCGGCGTACGCCCCGATGTAGGCGACGCCGGCGGGCCAGAGGCGGCTCGCCGAACCAGCGCTTGCAGCTGCGCGTGAACGCACTCTGCTCCGAGTACCCCAGTTGCTGCGCGATCTCGGCCATGGAGATCTCGGGCCGGCCCAACAACTCCTCCGCGGTGTCGCGCCGCCAGCCGTCAAGCAGCTCTTCGAAGCTGGTGTCGAGCTCGCGCAGTTGGCGCTGCAATGCGCGCGGATGCATCCGCAGAGCCTCGGCCACGGTGTCGAGCCGCCCCTCGTTGAGCGGGACGAGCTTGCGCAGCATCTCGTGCACATGCTCGTCGACATCGAGGTGGCGATGCTGGCTACCGAGGAACTCACGCGCCAGCGCGTGCGCCTGATCGTCGCCGCCCTCGATTCGGCGCGTCAGCAGGCTGGTCGGGAAGACGATCGAATTGACCTCGTCATTGAACGCAACCGGAGCGCCGAAGTAGTCGGTGTACACGTCGACGTCCGACATGCGCGAATGCTGGAACGTCACACGTTGCGGGCGGAACTGCGCTCCGGCAAGCAACTCGAACATGCCCAGGATGACGCCGAGCGCCAACTCGACCAGGTGTGCTCGATACGGCAGCCGGGCGACCGTGATGGTGAACGTGAACCGCGCGATCTTGCCGCGGGGGAGCAGATCGGCCTTGATCGCCGGGCTGTATGTGTGCAGGTACTTGATCACCCCGAGCAGGGCGCTTTCCACGGTCTCGGCGTTGCGGGCCAGCACGGCGATGGGACCGAGCATTTCGAGGCTCTGCACCCGCGAGACGCGCAGCCCAAAATCGGGCAGATCAAGCACCTCGGAGGCGCGACCGACGAGCGCGGTCAGAGAGGTGTAGGTGATGAAGCGGTTGTAGTCGCCGACCACGAGCGGATCGATGCCCGCCCAGGCCATCAGGGCGCGCGCGTCTCCGCCATGTCGCTCGATCAACTCCGGGATGTTGATCAACCCAGACGCCCGAACGAGATCTCCCATGTCGTGAAGTGTCAAAAGAATGTCGCGAGGTGTCAAGAATTGCCACGCGTCATGCGTGACTCTTGAACGCAGTCCCACCCGCCGGCGGGACGGTCAACGTAGACCCAAGGAGAACCCCATGACCGCAACGATCGACATCCCGCTCGCCCTGACGATGCAGACCAAGGACCTGCCGTGGGCCAAGGACGTCCTCGCGCCTGGCCTGTCCATCCAGTTGCTCGTGGCCGACATCGAAGGCGGCTTCCTCGTGGCCAACACGCGCTTCGCGCCCGGAACCCAGCTGCCCACCCACCTGCACACCGGTGCCGTGCACGGCTTCACGACCAAGGGCAGCTGGTACTACCGGGAGTACGGTGAGCAGTCGCTCAACACCCCCGGTTCGTACATCTACGAGCCGGCCGGGTCGACGCACACGCTCATCTCGAGCACCACCGAGGAGACCGAGGCACTTTTCATCATCCACGGCGCGTTCCTCAACTACGACACCGACGGCAACTTCGTCGGCCACTTCGACGCCGCCGTCACCCGCTCGGTGTACGCGGCGACGCTCGAGGCGCAGGGCGACACCGTTCCCGACGTCGTCATCGGCGGCACCAGCGGCTACGGCCGCTGACCGCACCAGATCCACCACCGCACCGCTGAAGAGAGAAGACATGCTCAACGAGAACATCGCCTCCGCACTGGACCGGGGCGTCGCCCTGTTCGGCACCAACGAGGCCGTCGTCGATGGACAGACCCGCTGGACCTACGCCGAACTCGGCCGCCGGGTTCGATCCTTCGACGGCGCCCTGGACTCCTTCGGCCTGGCGAAGGGCGATGTGGTGGGTGTGTTGGCTCTCAACAGCAGCGCGCATCTGCTCGCCTGGCTCGGCGTGCCGCGCAGCGGTCGCGTGCTCAACGAGATCAACACGCGACTCTCGGCCGCCGAGTTGGCGTTCATCATCGACGACTCCTCCGCGCGGGCCCTGATCGTCGACGACGCATTCCTTGAGCAGGGGCGCGTGCTGCTCAAGGAATGCGACACATTGGATCGGCTCATCTACGCCGGCGCCCAGGAGTGCCCGGCGGACTGTGACTCGCTCGAGGCGATGATGACGGCCGACGTGCCGGCGCGCGAGGTGGCCGTCGGTGGCGATGACGTGGCCGGCGTGTTCTACACCGGCGGCACGACCGGGCGGCAGAAGGGTGCGCTCCTCACCCATGCCAACCTCGTCGCCAACGCCAAGCATGCGCTGATCTGCCTGCAGTATTCCGAGCACGACCGGTATCTCCACGCCGGTCCGATGTTCCACCTGGCCGATGGCGCGTCGACCGTGGCGTTGACGTGGGTCGGTGGCACGCACGTCATCGTCCCCGGATTCACGCCGAAGTCATGGCTGGAGACGGTCGGCGCGGAGAAGGTCACCCGCGCCATGCTCGTGCCGACGATGATCACGATGCTGCTGGCCGAGGGCATTCCGGCCGACGCCGACATCAGCTCGCTGACCTCGGTGCTCTACGGCGCTTCGCCGATGCCCCAGACGGTGCTCAAGCAGGCGTTCGAGGTGCTGGGCTGCGACCTGTGTCAGGTCTACGGCATGACCGAGGCCGCACCGATCGTCACGTTCATGACCCACGAGGATCACCGTCGCGGCGTGGCGGACGACGACCCGGTGGCCGCCGCGAGACTCCGGTCTGCCGGTCGTCCCGCGGTCGGGGTGGACCTCGAGATTCGCGACGGCGAGGGACGCCAGGTCGAGGCCGGCGAGGTGGGGGAGATCGTCATTCGCGGCGCGAACATCATGGCGGGCTACCTCAACCGCCCCGAGGAGACCGCGGCCGTGCTGCCCGGCGACGGCTGGTACCGCAGCGGCGACATGGGTTACGTCGACGAGGGCGGTTACGTGTTCGTCGTCGACCGGCTCAAGGACATGATCATCAGCGGGGGAGAGAACGTGTACTCCACCGAGGTCGAGAACGCGCTCTACCGCCACGCCGACGTCCAGGAGGTCGCGGTCTTCGGTGTGCCCGACGAGCAGTGGGGCGAGGCGGTACACGCGGCTGTCACCTTGCGGCCCGGGAGCGTCGCATCCGCGCAGGAGCTGCGCGACCACACCCGCGAGCTCATCGCTGGGTACAAGGTGCCGCGCGTGGTGCACCTCATCGACCAGCCGTTGCCCAAGTCGGGCGCCGGCAAGATCCTCAAGCGCAACCTGCGGGATCAGTTCTCGAGCTGACCCGACGTGGTGTGCAGATGAGGTAGTGAAAGTCCCGAAGCCCTGCGCAGGAACCCCGGATTTCCGCGGATCCTGCGAAGGCGTGGAAGACCTTCACTACCTCATCTGCACGCGGTCAGGCGACGGCGGCCTCGGGCGCGGGCTCGTCAGCCACCTGCCCAGGCTCGGAGCGCCGCACGAACAGCGACAGCACCACGCCCACGAGCGCCAGCCCGGTGGCGACCAAGAACGCCGTGTGCGAACCCGCGGTCTGTGCGGCTCGCTCACCGGCGCCACCCGAGGCCGCATCCGCCATGCCGAAGGTCATCGCCGCGACGAGGATCGCCGTGCCCGCCGCCCCGGCCAACTGCTGCAGCGTGTTGAGGATCGCCGTGCCGTGCCCGTACAGGTGTGGCGGCAGCGATCCGAGGGCGTGGGTCATGAAGGCCGACATCGTCAGGGCCATCCCGATGGACAGCACCGAGTGGCCGCCGATGACCTCCCACAGCGCCGAGTTTTCATCGGCCCGGCTCAGCCAGAATGTCCCGGCGGCGAGCATCACCGTGCCCGGCACGGCCAGCGGGCGCGGCCCGGCCAGGTCATAGATGCGCCCCGCCAGCGGTGAGATCACGCCCTGAAGCAGGCCACCGGGCAGCGTCGCCAACCCGGTGATTGCCGCGCTGACGAGCATTGCCCCCTGCAGGTGCAGCGGCAGCACGATGACCGTGCCGAGCATCGTCGCCATGGCAATGCACACCACGGCCACCGACATGCGGTACGACGGGTTCGCGAACGGTGCGAGGTCCAGCAGCGGAGCCCCGGTGGACCGGCTCAACGCCACCTGACGCCACACGAACAGGGCGACCCCGATGACGCCGACGACCGCGACCACGGCGGCCACCACGTCACCCTGCGTGATGCGCTGGATCGAGCTCAGGCCGTACACGAGACCACCGAAACCCACGGCGGAGAGCAGCACGGAGAGCACATCGAACGGGGGCCGGCGAGTGGTCCCATCGGTCTTGACCAGCGGCGCGCCGATGGCCAGCAGGAGGATCGCCAGGGGGAGCACGCCGATGAACAGCCAGCGCCAGGACAGCGACTGGACGACGAACCCGGACAGGGTCGGGCCCAACGTCGGCGCGGCCGACATGACCACCGCGATCAGTCCCATGACCGAGCCACGGTTGTTCGCCGGCACGACCGCCAGAGCGGTGGCCATGAGTTGCGGCAGGATGATCGCCGTGCCCGCGGCCTGCAGCACGCGCCCGAGCAGCAGCACGAGGAACGTCGGCGCGATGGCGGCCACGGCCGTGCCGGCGATGAAGATGCCCAGCGAGGCGATGAAGAGGGTCCGGGTGGAGAACCGCTGGATGAGGAACCCGGTCGTCGGGATGACCACGGCCATCGTCAGCATGAACCCGGTGGTCAGCCACTGACCGGTCGCCGCGTCGATGTGCAGCGTGGCCATGACGTCGGGCAGCGCCACACTGAGCGCGGTCTCGTTGAGCATGGCGATGAGCGCGGCGCCCATGAGCACGCCGAGCAGGGCGACCACGCGGCCGGTCGACTTCTCCGGCTCGATGGCCGCGATGTCGTCGCTGGTCAGTTCGTCGACCGCCGGAGCCTGGTGGGCCAGGTCCTCCATGGCGAGGTCGACGAGGTCGCGAGACTCCGACGAGTTCGTGGAATGAGGGCGTGGGGGATCGTTCGGTGACGTCATATGCGCCGCCTGTTCTGTGTGCTGGGCCAAGCGCGACGCTGCGACATGGATGTACTCGATTTCAACTACAACGAACATCGTAGCGGAATCTCGTTATTCCCCCGTGACCCAAAACCCTCCGCCGAGTGATGGTTTCGGGTCGCCTCCGAGCCTCCGAAGCGGCCCGAAACCATCACTCGGCGGGGGAGGGGTGGAGGGCGGTCAGCGCTGGTCGAGCCGCCGCACCGTGAGGATCTGCTCGATCGTCCCGACCGGGCCCTGCACGTCGTGCAGCACCGTGCTCGTCAGCCCATGTCCGCGGCCGCTGATCGTCACGTGGGTGTCCATGCCCACCCATTCACCGACCGGAGCGCGGTGCAGATGCGCCGTGAGATCGACGTTGGGAAACGCCCACTCCCCGGCGGACACCCGCACGGCGACTCCGTTGGCGGTGTCGGCCAGGCGCAGGAAGTGCGCCGTGGGCGTCGACGCCTCACCGGCGACAATCGTGTACGGCGAGCGCAGCCAGGTCCGCGCCCGGCCGGGACGCCGGTCCGGCGCCTGCCGGAACTCCATCCCCGCGATGTACCCACCGGGCCAGTCCACGGCGTGCGATTCGGGAGTCTCGCTCAAGGCAGGCATGGGCTCGAGTTCGTTGCCCTCCACCTCGGAGGAGTCGAACTCGGCCAACCGCCACGCCCGCGCGTTGACCAATGGGCGACCGCCGATGGTCAGCACCGCCTCGAGCAGTTCGATCGACTTGCCGGCCCGCAGCGTGCGCACCTCGACGCTCGTCGGCGCGGCGTACATGATGCCGAGGATGTCGTACGAGACCCGCGCGAGATGCATACCGTCGCGGGGCTCGTGCCGCTCGAGACAATGCGCGATCAGGCCGCCCACCGGAGCCATGTGCTGCTCGTTGTCGCGCCACGCCCCCTGGGTGTGGATCGTCGGCGCGAAGGTCGTGGCGTCGATGCGCTCGTAGTACGAACTGGCCTGCGGGCCACCGACGAACATGGGCTGGACGAGATCGGTCGACATGGCCCATAGATTAGGGCGTCAGTCGTCGATGGCCTTCAGCGTGGCCAGCAGCACACCGACCCCTGCCCGGTCGCCCGCGCGGCCCAGCGCCGCCGCCCGCGCGGTCAGCCGCAGGATCGCCCAGTCCCGGGCGTCCTCCCACGACGTGTCAGTGCCCTCGCACAGCACCTCCAGCCGCCGCCGAATCCCGTACCGCAGCGACGGGCCGGTGCCGAGCTCGTCGACGCGCTCCCACAGCAGCGGCGCGAACTCGAACGCCGGCGGAGCGTTGATCGCCTCCGGTGAGATCGCCCGCCACCGGTCACCATCGGTGAGCACGTGCCCGTACCCGAGATGGCCATGGACCAGGCGGAGCGTCGTGTCGGGCTGGTCCTCGACGCTCGCCCCCC
>NZ_BCRE01000143.1 GCF_001552435.1 Kribbia dieselivorans NBRC 106261 | reverse complement strand
GGAAGCCCGCCGCGCCGCGTGCAACGCCGGGTTGGTCCCCGTCGTCCTCGGTGGCGAGTCGCAGCCCTTGGATGTGGGCCGGGCGAAACGCCTGTTCACCGAACCACAACGACGAGCCCTCGCGACCAAGTACGACTCGTGTGCCGCTGAAGGCTGTGACCGGCCCTTCTCTTGGGCCGAACTCCACCACCTCACCCCCTGGGAACACGGTGGACCCACCGACCTCGCCAACGCACTACCCCTCTGCTGGGAGGACCACCGACGCATCCACAACCCCGAGTACGTGCATGAGCGGGTCCGAGAACCCGACGGGACCCTGATGATCCGCTTCCACCGGAGGCGACCATGACCACGCCCCGAAACCGGGGGAGAGCTCTGTCCACGCGCCGCCGGGAGGCGGAGGGCCGCATGGGACTATGGCGTGCTTGGCGTGCTTGGCGTGCTTGGCGTGCTTGGCGTGCTTGGCGTGCTTGGCGTGCTTGGCTCCGATGGGCGCCACGCCGCGAGGTGATCGACCTCGGACTGCAGGCCATGAACCACGTGCTCGTCCGCACCTGCGGCCTGAGCCCGATGGAGCAGGCGCTGAGCCGTGCGCAGCGCGATCGTGTGGGTCACACCCGGCCAAGGGGTGAGCCGGGGCACCTCGACGCTCGCGTTGGCGAGGGACTTGACGAACGCAGCTTCGAGGTTGTCGCGGACAGTGATGTCCTCGGCCCGCTCGAACAGGGCATGAAGTCCAATGTCGGCCACCACAGCCTCGCTGAACCGGCGCACCCGCTCGGGCCAGGGGATCAAACCCTTCTGCGTCGGCGAGAGGGGCAGCGTCCGGGCGACGAACCCCTCGCGTGGCGGTGGGCCGGGAAAGTCCTGGTGCGCGACGACGATGAACTCGTCCGGGTCGCGGTGGACCGCCCAGGACTTGAGCAGCACATCGAACGGCGTCCAACTGGTCGTGATGAGCAGCAGGCGGATCCGTGCCCCGGTCGGAAGGTCGGTCGCCGCCGGGAGCTCGGCTGCCGCCTCAGCCGCCTCGACGGCATCGATCACGTCGCCGACGTCAGGGTCGTCGGTCAGCGGCCATTCGGCATCGCCGGCGTGAGGAAGCGAGTCAGTGGGAAGGGACACGAACGCTCATTCCTGCGATCGGGGCGGGCGGGAGAAGAGAAGGCGCACGGCGTCCGCCGCGCGGCCCCACGAGGTGGAGCCGGGGCCGTTGGGATCGCCGTGCCGTGCCGCGGTCCGCGGTGTGGCGCGATCGGTGGGTGTGGCTTGGTCGGTGAGTGCGTGGCGATCGGTGGGTGTGTCGCTGGGCTGCCCGGTGGACATTTCCGGGACGGCCTCATGGAGCAGCGACACCTCGAGCCCGGCGGCGCGCCACCGCTGCGCCTCGGCCGTCGTGAGGCACACCCATTCCGGTTCGCAGCCCAGCCATTCCGGGCAGGTCGCACGCAGGGTGGCGATGTCCGGGACGCCGATCGGATCGGCGTCCAGCACGACGAGCACCCGCTCGACCTGCACAGCCATCGGCTCGGCCGGCGGCATTTCGAGGATCGTCGAACGCGACACCACGGCCACCGACGCGGCGACGGCGTCGGTGGAGGACAACTGCTCGAGACGGCCCTCCAGCAGCCGGTCGCGCAACGCCGGGGTGGTGACGCCGCGGTGCGGTGCCGGTTCCGTGGGGTCGTCCAGGTGGACCAGCCCGACCCGCAGCGTCGTGGGGGCGGGGTCGATCAGCCCGCTGGTGAAGGTCAGGTCGGGCAGCGTCGCGTCGGTGAGGTGAACGACGTCGTACGTCGTGGTGGAGGCCGGAGTACCGGGAATCCGAGCGACGAACGACCTCGGGGCCGGGAACGCCCGCTGCGCCGGGTCCTGGCGCAGCGGCAACTGCGGGGAGTGCACTCCACCCTCTGTCAGCAACTGGTGATGCCAGTTGGTGTACGACTGCCGGTACGTGATCCGGTCGGGGTGGGCCCAGTCCAGCGTGAAGTCGGCGCGGGACAGGGAACCGGAGCGCAGCCGCGTGATCGCCAGCGGCGTCTGCACGTCTGCGGTCGCCCCGAGCAGCGTGCGGATCCGCTCGTGATACTCGGAGTCGGCGCCCTTGCGCGTCGTGTCGAACGTGCCGAGCCGCTCGATCGTGCTGCGCCGCACCATGAGCGAGGACGCGTTCTGACGCAGCGCGCGGTAGCCCACCCACTGGTGGGTCAGTTCCTCCGTGGCGCGGAACGCCTCGGAGCGACTGCCCGAGGCCAACGGGTCCTCCAGCAGGGCCGCGACCTGTCGTTCGATGCGCTCCGGGTGCGACCAGTCGTCGCCGTCCTGGAAGGTCACGTACGCCCCGTCGGCCACGGCCAGCGCCGCATTTCGGCCGACGTAGGACCCACCGTTGACCGGCATGCGGAGCACGGTGATCCGCTCGTCGAGGGCGGCGGCCTCCTCGTACGTGTCGGCCCACTCCGGCCCGGAGGCGTCGTCGACGAGGATGACCTGCAGGTTGGCGTACGTCTGGTTGATGATCGACATCACCGAGGTGCGCAGCCCATGATCCGGGCGCCACGTCGGCATGATGACGGTGACCAGCGGCCCGTCCACCTGGCGCGGCGGAGCGGCGTGCAGCCCGTCGAACAGGGTCGGCGCGGCGACGTCGACACCGAACGCGGCCAGGCCGGCCTCGACGAACGGTGCCGTCAGCAGGCTCAGCCACTGGTCGTGATCACCGCCGAGCGAGGGGTGCGCCAGGTCGGTTTCGAGGCGCTGGCGGACATCCCAGTTGAGCTTGCCCAGCATCGGCAGGGTTCCGCGCACCTGCGCGGTGTGTCCGAGGACGTACGCGTTCTGCGCGAACACGGTCCGCTCGTGGATGCCCCCGAGACCCGGTCCGTGCCGTTCGATCAGAGCGGAGAACAGTCGGTGGGCGCGCTCCGGCCAGTCACCGTCACGGCCGCCGGCCCAGAGCACCGCCAGCGCCAGGGCGCTGTCGCAGCGGTCGGGATCGAGCAGGGCCGCCGGCACGTCTGCCGCGTCGATCCGGTCGGCGATCTCGCCGACCGTCAGGGTGCCGTCACTGGCGGCCAGCGCGAGCGCCTCTCCGACGGCCGGGGCCCGGGTGCGCAGGCCGACGGAGGCGAAGGTGCTCGCTCCTCGGCGGTGTGCTCCGGCGGCCACGCGCATGACGGCCAAGGACTCCCGGTTCTCGGCAGGGAGGGCCGCCGCCCGGAGGGGCGCAGCAGGGTGGGCGGCGGTCACGGGCAACACCCTAGACACGGCACTGATCGGCGAAGCATGGGAAGTATTGTCATCCCATCCCGCGTCCCCCCGGTAGGAGCCCCTCCCATGCGTTCACCCCGATCCATCGCTGCTGCCTTCGTGCTCCTCGTGCTGGCCGCGGTCGCCGCCGGAGCCGCGTGGCTGGATCGGTGGGAGATCGCCGTCACGGCCCTGAGCGTCCTCGGCCTCGTCACCGGCGTGATGGCACTGTGGGCCGGGGTTCGCGCAGGGCAGGGCGAGCGTGCCGTGATCCGTCGACTGGGCGCCGTGGAGAAGGCCATCGCGAAGCAGACCGCTGCGCTGGATACCCACTTCGGGTCGCTGGCGGCGGTGGAGTCGCGTTCCAAGACCGCCGAGAAGAACGCGAACGACGTCGGCGCGCGACTTGCGGCCGACATCGAGCGTCTGGAGCAGGCGTTTGGCGCCACCGATGCACGCTCGGCCGAGGCGCTCGAGGCGCTGCGGATCGCCGGGATTCGGCGGCCCGGTGAGGTCGTCCTGGACACCCAGGAGGTCGTGGGCATCCTGCGCAGCCTGCAGGCCCAGCACCTGGGTCGGCTGGATCGGGCCCAGGACGCACTGGACGCCGCGGTGGCTCGACTCGAAAAGCGCTGACCATGACGGAGGTGCCTGAGGCGAGCGGGGCCGGCGGGGCTGAGGCTGGAACCAGCGTGACTGAGGCGAGCGGGGCCGGGGCTGACAGGGCTGAAGCTGGTCTCAGCAGGCCGCTGACGCTGGCGCAGGTCATCGCCGACCACGCGGCGCTGGTGCCGGCCAAGCGCATCGGGGCGATGCGCAACACCGCGCTGCGCACCAAGTCGCTCGGTGCCCGCGAGATCCTCGCCCACCTCGCGACCCACGGAGCCCTGGACGCGGCCGCGCTCATCTCGCTCGGCGACGCCGCGACGACCGACCTCGAGGCCGCGGCCGGGCAGGTGCCCCTCGATCCGATCAGCGAGGACGACGCGCCCGCGTGGACGGCCTGGGCGGCCTTCGCCTATGTGGTGGCGCTCCAGATTCCCCACCCGGCGGAGCAGCGTGCGGCGCGCGGGCTGTACGACCTGTCCGCCCACGTGCACGGTGACGCCCACCTCACCACCGCGGACATCACCGTCTGGGCACAACTGCTCGCCACCCAGTCCGTCGAGGACCCGAGCCTGGTCGAGCGGGTCCGCGCCGTGCTGCGCCACCCCAAGGCCCGGCGCGAGGTCGTGGCCCTGACCGAAGCCGATCTGGCCCATCCGCGACTCCACCCGCCCGCACGCGGCTCCGCCCAGGCCGCTGCACCCGAGGTTGCCCACGCCGCAGGGCAAGCCACACGGCAATCCGCGGCGCAAACCGCCGAACAGGACTGGATCACCGACCTGTCCGCGGCCCTGGTCGGCCCGAGCCGGGTCGGGCTGCGGGTGCACCCCGGTGACGCTCCGGCACTGGACCGACTCCACGGCGCCTCCGGGCCCACGATCGAGACCGGGCCGCTCATCACCGTCATCATGAGCGCCTACAACCCCGGCGCCGACGCCCTCGTGGCCGCACGGTCGATCGTCGACCAGACGTGGCAGAACTGGGAACTGCTCGTCGTCGACGACCGCTCGCCCGATCCGGCACCGGGTATCTGGCGCGATCTCGCCGCGCTTGATCCGCGCATCCGGGTCATCCACAAGCACACCAACGGAGGGACGTACTCCTGCCGCAACGTGGCGCTCACCCAGGCGCGCGGCGAGTATGTCACCTGTCTCGACTCCGACGACTGGGCCCACCCCCAGCGGCTCGAACTCGGCGTTCGGCCGATGCTGGACGACCCACGGATCCTGGCCACCCGCTCGGCCGGGGTGCGGGCGACCAGCGACCTCGTCATCACCCGCGTCGGGTACCCCGGTCGCTTCGACGCGGCGAGCTCGCTGATGTTCCGCCTGGATCCGGTGTTCAACCGCGTGGGCTTCTTCGACCCGGTGCGCAAGGCGGCCGACACCGAGTACGCGCGTCGGATCGAGGTGACGTTCGGCACGACCGTTCACGACATCGGCGAGGACGTCATGACCATCCTGCGCTCGTCGCCGGAGTCGCTCAGCGCCGACGACTTCTCCCGCGGCTGGCGGCACGAGTCCCGGGCGGCCTACAAGCAGGCCTACGGAGCGTGGCACGAGGCCATCGCCGCGGGCGCGGACCCGTACCTCGACCCCTCGCAGCCGCGCCCGTTCCCCGCCCCGCGGCGCTGGTCGGCGGTGCGGGATGCGAGGACCCCCCATGTGGACCTCGTGCTCGGCGGGGACTGGCGGCGCTTCGGCGGCCCGCAGGTCTCCATGCTCGAGGAGATCGCGGCCGCCCGCGAGGCCGGGCTGAGCGTGGGGATCATGCATCTGGAGGCCATGCGCTTCTACACCGCCAACGACGATCCGCTCTGCGCCCCGGTGCGGGAGTTGATCGACGCGGGGGACGTCGAGCGGGTCTACCCCGACGACGACCTCGACATCGACGTGCTGCTCGTGCGGTACCC
>NZ_BCRE01000142.1 GCF_001552435.1 Kribbia dieselivorans NBRC 106261 | reverse complement strand
CGCATCGACCCGGGCGCGTGGCGGGTGCGCGGCGACCGCCCGGTGGCCGATCGACCGGTCATCGGCCGGTACTCACGGGACAACTGGATCAAGTTCCCCGCCACGGGCGAGGACCTCCTGGCCGCGTACGCGCTGGACCCGGACCGCTACGACGTGAGGTTCATGGGCGCCAAGTCGACGTGCCGAGCGCTGCTGGCCGCCATGGACCCGCCCCGCACCCGCATGCCGAAGAACTGGTCGTTCCGCCGGCAGGGGCAGACCCCCGTCCGAGAGTTCCTCGCCGGGCTCGACGTCGTCGTCTACCTGGACAACCGTCAGGCCCATGAGGCGTTCGGGCGCGTCCTGCTCGAGTCCGCCGCGGCGGGGGTGCCGGTCATCGCCGATCCGAAACATCGGGACACGTTCGGCGAGGCGCTGCTCTACGCCGATCCGGCGGAGGTGCCGGCGTTGGTCGACAAGCTCTGCACCGATCCGGCGTTCTGGGCGCACCAGGTGGCGGCGGCCGCGCGCGTGGTCGAGGAGCGGTTCAGTCGGGCGGGGTTCGTCCGCGCGCTGCGGCCCTACCTGGGGTGATG
>NZ_BCRE01000141.1 GCF_001552435.1 Kribbia dieselivorans NBRC 106261 | reverse complement strand
CGGCCCTGGGGTGATGTGGCCCTGGGGTGATGTGGCCCTGGGGTGATGTGGCCCTGGGGTGATGCGGCCCTGGGGTGATGCCGCCCTACCTGCGGTGATTGGGATGGGTCAGTCTCGCCAGGACGACAGCCCGTCGACCAGCACCCGACCGATGTCGCTGGGGTCCTTCACCAGGTAGCTCTGCGTCTCGGTGGCCAGCGAGATCGCCTGCAGCGCCGCCGGGTCGGCCTCGCCCAAGCCGATGGTGACGATCGGCACCGGCTTGTCGTGGCTGTACTCCGCCCGCAACTTCTCCACGAGCTGGGTGAGGTTCAGGTCACCCCGCCCGGGGTTGTCGTCGACGCCGTCGGTGATGATCGCCACGGCGTTGACGGAGCCGTCGTCATAGGACGAGTTCATTTTGTCGAACGCCGCCCACGTCGTGTCGTAGAGCGCGGTGTCGCCGCCGACGTACTTGCCGACGCCGCTGATGGCCGTGGACAGCACCTGCCGCTGCGTCCCCGAACCGACCTTCGCCCCCAGCGGGCGCACCGGCACGACCTCGCGGTACTCCGCGCGGATCGGCCCGGAGCGGGACGAGAACACCCACACACCGACCTGGCTGGTCGGGGGCATCGAGCCCAGGGCCTGGTTGGCGGCCCGGGAGGCGACCTCGGCGCGGCTCGGGCCACCGGCGCGCACGGGTGCCTTCATCGATCCGGAGACGTCGAACACGGCCAGGAGGCGCAGCGGCGTGGCCAGCCCGCCCCACTGTTGCATCGCCACCGTCTGGGTCTTGGCGTCGGGCAGCTTGCCCACCTTGGCGTTCACCGCGCCCTCGGGCTTGGCGTCACCGACGCGGAAACCGGCATCGAGGAGCGCCGTGCGGCCCTCGGGCGTGCGCAGGGCCTTGAGGGCCACGTCGGTGGCCTCCAACCGCGCTCCGGTCAGGGTCGGGTTGGTGGCCCAGCGGTAATCCAGCGCCAGCGTGCCCTGCTTCGGCACGCTCATGCTCAGGTCGCCGTTGCTCGCGAGCACGGCCTGCTCGGTGGTGGGGAACGACTTGTCCGTGGTCTGGGCGAGCTTCGCCGTGCCCGGGGCGAGCGTCTGCGCCAGGGCGATGAACTTCGCTCCGGTCGCCTCGTCGATGGTCGTGCTGCCGTCGCGCGCGGCGAGATAGGCCGCGCGGCTGGCGGCGTCCTCCTCGAGACGAGCCAGGCGGGTGTCGCCGGAGGCCAGCGCGGCCTTCCACGAGGCCGGGGCAGCGGTGGCGTCGGCGGACGCGGAGGCGAGCACGACCGGCGACGTGGCCACGCCGGTGCCGTCCAGCCACGTTGCGCGGGCCCGCTGCGGGTCGACCTGCGTGGCCCACGACCGGGCGTCGGGCACCCACACGTCGGGTGCCTTGCGCGCGTTGATCTCGTCCACGGCCTTGGCCGAGTCCATCGCCGTGACGGTGAACGCATCGGCGCAGCTGTTGGCCTGCGCGACGGAGTCGAGTTGGGCTTGGATCACCGGCGCGATCGCCGGTGCCGCGGTCACCGTGATCGGGCTGGCGGGGCAGGTGAACCCGGGTGTGCCGCTGGCCGCCGGGTCGGCGGAGCCGTCGGCGTCGAGCGCCTGCACGACGCCGTACCCAGCGGCGGCGAGGGCCACCACGCCGGCCGCAGTGAGGACGATCGTCATGGCGGTGGGGGACGACCTACGTGCCCGGTGCGCGCCGCGTCGGGTCTCGTTCATTCGATGATCCTTCAAGGTTGTCGGCAGCTGGGGTCAGCTGACGAGGGTGCGCCGTCACACCCGCTGGGAGAAGTATGGCCGAGCGATGTCGGAAACCGGCAGGATGGGGCCATGAGCCGACACGAGAATGCGGACCGGAACGCGCTCGAGGCGCGGATGGCGAGGCTCGAGGAGCGGCTCGATGAGCGGCTCGACGCGCTGATGACCCGGCTGGATGAGGTCGAGGCGCTCGTGGCCCGGGTGGAGCGCGTCGTCAACCGGCGCGCGCGCGAGCAGCAGGACACGCTGCGCCACCTCGAGTACGAACCCGTCGCGGAGATGGTCGCGGCCCTGCAGCTGTTGCCGCGCCTGGGCGTGTCGACCGGGAACACGGCCGTGGGCCCGACTGGCGTCTCGACCGGCACGACCGGAGTCTCGACCGGGGGCACGACGCCGCCGCTCCCGGCGGTCGGCGGGTGGGCGATCGAGCCGTCCGGGCTGCTGGCCGTCGTGCATGCCGTGCAGACCCGCCGCCCGCAGCTGGTGGTCGAATGCGGCAGCGGCACCTCGACGGTGTGGCTCGGTCGCGTGCTTGCCGAGCAGGGCGGCCGCCTCATCTCGCTCGAACACGACGAGGGGTGGGCCACGCATGCGCGGGCCATGCTGGCGGAGCACGGTGTGGCCGAGGGCGTCGGGCAGACCGTCGAGATCCGGGTCGTGCCGCTCGTCGACGTCGACGTGACGTGGCCGGCGGACTCCCCCGCCGAGGGAGGTGCGCTACCCGAGGTGGGGGAGAACGCGCCGGGAGATGGGGAGGCCGCGTCGCCGGCGGGTCCTCCGTTGCGGTGGTACGACCCGGCCGCCCTGGGCGACCTCACCGGCATCGACCTCCTGCTCGTCGACGGGCCGCCGAAGGCGACCGGTCCGCACGCCCGATACCCCGCGCTGCCGCTGCTGGCGGACCGGTTGGCCGTCGACGCGGTGATCTTCGCCGACGACGTCGAACGGCCCGACGAGGCCGCCACCGTGGACGCGTGGTGCGCGCAGTGGCCGCAGCTGCGCCGCGGGACCGCCCCCTCGCGGCGGATGGCGGTGCTGCACAGGCAGGTCCAACAGAGGTAGGTCCAACAGAGGTAGGTCCAACAGAGGTAGGTCCAACAGAAGCAGGTCCAACACAGGTCATCCACAGGCGCGGGTGAGGCGACCATGCCAGACTCGGGCGCATGACGACCTTCATCTTCCGAGTCATCGTCAACGCGGTCGCGCTCTGGGTGGCCGCCCTACTCGTGAAGGGGATCCATCTCGGGGCGGGCACGACCGAGTCGACGGTCTGGACGGCGCTCATCGTCGCCCTCGTCTTCGGTGTCGTGAACGCCCTGATCAAGCCGATCGTCAGCTTCTTCGCGTTCCCGCTCGTGGTGCTGACCATCGGGTTGTTCACCTTCATCGTCAACGCGTTCATGTTGCAGATCACCGAGTGGATCGCCGACCCGCTGGGGCTGAACTTCACCATCGACCACTTCTGGTGGGATGCCGTGTGGGGCGCGGTCATCATCACGCTCGTGTCGTGGGCGCTGAGCATGTTCGTGCCCGACGGGGACTGACGCCGGACTGATATGACTACACCGTGACTGAATCGCAGACCCAGCCCGACGAAACTCCGGCCGTCACCGAGGTGCACCTGCGGGCGGCGTTGGACAACGTCCCGTCGTACGTCGCCGGCAAGCCCGCGGTCGAGCGGCCGGGGCTGACCGTGCACAAGCTCTCGTCGAACGAGAATCCGTACCCGCCGCTGCCGAGCGTGCTGGAGGTCGTCACGCGGGCCGCGGGCGAGATGAACCGCTACCCCGACATGAACGTCGCCGCGCTCTCGCAGGCCATCGCCGACGAGTTCGAGGTGCCGGTCGGGCAGGTCGCGTGCGGACCGGGCTCCGTCGGCGTGCTTGCCCAGATCATCGACGCGTTCTGCGACGCGGGTGACGAGGTCGTCTTCGCGTGGCGGAGCTTCGAGGCGTACCCGATTCTCGTCGCGCTCGCGGGTGCGACGTCGGTCATGGTGCCGGTGACCGATCAGGGACGCCACGATCTGCCGGCGATGGCGGCCGCGGTGACCGAGCGCACCAAGGTCGTGCTCATCTGCACCCCCAACAATCCCACCGGTCCGAGCGTGACCGCGCCGGAGCTGGAGGAGTTCCTGGCCGCGGTGCCGCGCGACGTCGCCGTGGTCATCGACGAGGCCTACGTCGAGTTCGTCACCGACGAGTACTGCCCGGACGCGCTGACCTTCCGCCGCAACCACCCCAACGTCATCGTGCTGCGCACGTTCTCGAAGGCCTACGGGCTGGCGGGGCTGCGCGTCGGCTACGCGGTCGCGGCCGAGCCGGTCGCCGATGCGCTGCGCAAGACGGCAGTCCCGTTCGCGGTGAGCACGATGGCCCAGCTGGCCGCCATCGCCTCGCTCACCCCCACGGCGAAGGCCGAGTTGCAGGAGCGCGTCGACGTCCTCGTGGCCGAACGCCACCGTGTGCTCGAGGCGCTCACCGAGCAGGGCTGGGACCTGCCCGACAGCCAGGCGAACTTCGTGTGGTTCCCCGTCGGGGAGCGCGCGGCCGAGTTCGCGCAGTTCTTCGACGAGGCCGGTCTGGTCGTGCGCGCGCTGGGCACCGACGGGGTGCGGGTCTCCATCGGGGAGCCCGAGGCCAACGATCGGGTCATCGCGACCGCGGCGGCCTGGCGCGCGGAGCGCTGATCACGCTCGGAGCGCTGATCAGGCGCGGAGCGCGGTCACCCCTGGGGTTCTCGTTGCCTCCCATCTCGTTCCATGAGACGGTGGAAGGACCGACGAGCCCGGCACACCCGCCACGGCGACTCGGCGGTTGCTCGACACCGACGTCAAGCAACTGACATCCCGCGTCCTGCGTCGGCGACCCCGAGCAGGAGGACAAAGGAGGCGAATCGTGAGCGATCACACCGTCGTGACCACCCCTGGCTCCACTCCGGAGTCGCCCCGCTCGAGCGCGTCCGGCTCGACGACGTCGGGCTCGAGGACATCGGGCCCAGCGTCCGCGAGCGCGCACCCACCCACCGCGCGTTCCACCGATCCGCGCCTGCACCGCGACCTGTCCCGCGGCGGCCCGGAGATGGTCCAACTGCTCACCCCCGCCGGGCAGCGCGTGCCCGACCCGGCCTGGGACCGCTGGATCGACGACCTCACCCCCGACGACCTGCGCGGCTTCTACCGCGACCTCGTCATCGTGCGCCGCTACGACTCCGAGGGTCACGCCCTCCAGCGGCAGGGCGAGCTCGGGCTCTGGCCCTCGCTCAAGGGTCAGGAGGCCGCCCAGATCGGTGCGGCCGCTGCGCTCCGCGACCAGGATCACGTCTTCCCGACCTACCGCGAACACGGAGTCGCGTATGCCCGGGGTGTCGACCCGCTCAGCCCCTTGGCCGTGTGGCGGGGCACGACCACCGGCGGCTGGGACCCCGACGAGCACAACTTCCACCTCTTCACCGTCGTCATCGGCGCCCAGACCCTCCACGCCACGGGCTACGCGATGGGGGTGCGCCTCGACGGCGCCTGCGCCACCGGCCACCCCGAGACCGACGTCGCCACGCTGGCGTTCCTCGGCGACGGCGCCACGGCCCAGGGTGATGTCAACGAGGCGTTCGTGTACGCGGCCGCGTTCGACGCTCCGGTCGTGTTCTTCGTGCAGAACAACCAGTGGGCCATCTCGGCGCCGGTCACCAAGCAGACGCGCGTGCCGCTGTACCAGCGGGCGGCGGGCTTCGGGTTCCCCGGGCTGCGCGTCGACGGCAACGACGTGCTCGCCGTCCTGGCCGTGACGCGGGCAGCGCTGGCCGAGGCGCGCAGCGGGCAGGGACCGTTGCTCGTCGAGGCCTTCACCTACCGGATGGGCGCGCACACCACCGCCGACGACCCGACGCGCTACCGCAGTGCCGAGGAGGTCGAGGCGTGGGCCGACCGCGACCCGATCGCCCGCCTGCGCGCCCATCTGGTGGCGCAGGGCTGGGCCGACGGCGCGTTCTTCGCCGAGGTCGACGCGGCCGCCGACGCGTTCGCGGCCGACGTGCGGGCGCGGCTGCTCGCGCTGCCCGACCCCGATCCGAGCACGATGTGGGACCACGTCTACGCCGAGGACCACCCGGTCATGGCCGCCGAGCAGGCGGCGCAGGCCGAGTACCTGGCGTCGTTCGTCGAGGACGGCACAGTCGAGGACGGCGTCGAGGACGGCGCAGTCGGACACGCCGAGGGGCAGGAGGCCTGAGTGAGTTCGACGCAGCAGGGGTCAACCACACGCAGTTCAACCCCACGCAGCGCGCCGGCCCGGGCTGAGGACACGACCGGGCCGGTGTCCATCGGGATCGGCAAGGCGATCAACGCCGGGCTGCGGGCCGCGCTCGCCGCCGACGATCGCGTCCTGATCATCGGCGAGGACATCGGTCGACTCGGCGGGGTGTTCCGCGTCACCGACGGGTTGCAGGCCGAGTTCCGCAACGCGCGCGTCATGGATTCGCCGCTGGCGGAGTCCGGCATCGTCGGCACCGCGATCGGGCTGGCGATGCGTGGCTACCGGCCGGTCTGCGAGATCCAGTTCGACGGGTTCGTCTACCCGGCGTTCGACCAGATCGTCAGCCAGGCCGCGAAGTTGCACGCGCGCAGCGGCGGGCACCAGCGCATCCCGCTCGTCGTGCGGATCCCGTACGGCGGCGGCATCGGGTCGCCGGAGCACCACAGCGAATCACCGGAGGCGTACTTCGCGCACACCGCCGGACTGCGGGTCGTCACGTGCGGCACGCCGCAGGACGCGTACTGGATGATCCAGCAGGCCATCGCCAGCGACGATCCGGTGATCTTCCTCGAGCCGAAGCGGCGCTACCACGATCGGGCCGAGGTCGATCTGGGCGCGACGGCTGCGCCGCGCGGGTTGTACGAGGCTGCGGTGGCGCGGCCCGGCGACGACGTCACGCTCATCTGTTACGGCCCGACCGTCGCAACGTGCCTCACGGCGGCGTCGGCGGCGGCCGAGGAGGGCACGTCCGTCGAGGTCGTCGATCTGCGCTCCCTCTCGCCGCTCGACATGGACACCGTCGTCGCGTCGGTGCGCCGAACCGGCCGCGCCGTCGTCGTACACGAGGCCAGCAGCCAGCTCGGCATGGGCGCCGAGGTCGCCGCGCAACTCATGGAGCGCTGTTTCTACGACCTCGAGGCTCCGGTCGTGCGCGTCGCGGGGGCGAACATTCCGTACCCGCCGAGCCGGTTGGAGAAGTACTTCCTGCCCGATCTGGATCGGGTGCTCGACGGGATCGACCGTGTGATGGAGGCGCCGTGAAGCGGACCTTCACCCTGCCGGACCCCGGCGAGGGACTCATCGAGGCGGAGATCGTCGAGTGGCAGGTTGCCGTGGGGGACACGGTGACCGTCAACCAGGTGCTTGTCGAGGTCGAGACGAGCAAGTCGCTGGTCGAGTTGCCGAGTCCGTGGGCGGGCACGGTCGTCGAGCTCCTCGCGCAGGTGGGCGAGACCATCGCAGTCGGATCGCCGATCGTCACCATCGACGACGGTGTGGTGACCGAGGGTGCGCTGGCCGAGGGTGTGGTGGCCGAGCAGGCCGCGCCGGAGGACGGTGCGGCCGGGTCCGGGGGTGGCGCGGCGGAGCGCAGCACGGCCGGGTCGGGAGAGCCGGCTGCGCCCGTCGCGCATGAGGGCAGCGGACCCACGCTCGTCGGGTACGGCGCGGCTCCGTCGGCGACCACGCGGCGCAGACGTGTGGGCCGTGGCGCGGGGCGTGCGGCGTCACCGGAGCGTGACGCGGTTTCCACAGCAGCGGTCCCAGCAGCGGTTCCAGCAGCAGCGGTTCCAGCGGCAGCGTCGCCCGTGGCAGCAGTTGCAGCAGCAGCGGTCCCAGCGGCAGCGTCGACGACCGCCAGACCGCGCAGCGCGCCGATCGTCCGGCGCCTCGCACGCGATCTGGGCGTCGACCTGGCGGTGGTCACCCCGACCCGGCCGGACGGGATCATCACCCGCGACGACGTGCTGGCGCTGGCCGAGCACACCCAGCCGAGCTCGACGCGGCCGGTCGAGACTCCGGCACCCGATGCCCGGGTCAACGCTCGGGTCCCACTGGGGTCACCACTCAGGACAGCGCCGCCAACGCTCGCGGCGTGGCACGCGAACCGATCCGCGGCGTCCGGCGGGCGATGGCGCAGGCGATGGTCGCCTCGGCGTTCACCGCTCCGCATGTCACCGAGTTCCTCACCGTCGACGTGACCGCGACGATGGACCTCATCGAACGACTCTCCGGCAGTCGCGAGTTCGAGGGTGTCAAGCTCACGCCACTCGCGCTCGTCGGCCGGGCCATGTGTGCCGCCGCGCGCCGCCACCCCGGCGTCAATGCCTCCTGGGACGAGGCCGCCGGCGACGTCGTGCGCTTCGGCTACGTCAACCTCGGCATCGCGGTGGCCACGCAGCGCGGCCTCGTCGTCCCGAACATCAAGGACGCCGACCTGCTCGGCCTGCGCGACCTCGCCGCTGCGCTGGGCACGCTGACCGACACCGCGCGGGCCGGGCGGGCCACTCCCCATGACCTGGCCGGCGGCACGATGACGATCACGAACGTCGGGGTCTTCGGGGTGGACACCGGGACGCCGATCCTCAACCCGGGCGAGGCCGTCATCCTCGCGTTCGGCGCGGTGGCACGCCGCCCGTGGGTGGTCGTCGGCCCGGACGGCACGGAGTCGATCGAGCCACGCTGGGTGACCCAGTTGGCGCTGTCGTTCGACCACCGGCTCGTCGACGGCGAGTTGGGCAGCACGTTCCTCGCCGACATCGGCGCGCTGCTGCACGACCCGGCCCAGGCCTTCGTGTGGGGCTGAACCCCCGTCGAACCCCCGTTGAGTGATGGATCCGCGTCCCCCAACCGCCGCGATAGGGGTCGCGGATCCATCACTCGGCGGGGTTGTCTCGCCCTCTGACGCGGGGGTGTCCAGGGTGGGCTTCTCACCCCTAAAGTGCGCACATGACACCCATCCCTAACTCCCTTCGGTTCGGTTACAAGGCCTCCGCCGAGCAGTTCGGCCCCCGCGAACTGGTCGAGTTGGCCGTGCTCGCCGAGGAGGTCGGCCTCGACAGCGTCGCCACGAGCGACCACTTCCTGCCGTGGCGGGCCAACGGGGGGCACGCGCCGTTCTCGATCGCGTGGATGGCGGCGGTGGGCGAGCGCACGCGCCGGGTGCAGATCGGCACGAGCGTGCTGACACCGACGTTCCGCTACAACCCGGCCGTCATCGCGCAGGCGTTCGCGACGATGTCACTGCTCACGCAGGGCCGGGTGTTCCTGGGCGCCGGCACCGGTGAGGCGCTCAACGAAACGGCCGTGAGCGGAGCGCCGTGGCCCGAGTTCAAGGAGCGCTTCGCCCGCCTGCGCGAGTCGGTGCGGCTCATGCGCGCCCTGTGGACCCAGGACAGCGTCAGCTTCGAGGGCGACTACTACACGACGGTGAACGCGCAGATCTTCGACCGTCCGGAGCAGCCGGTGCCGGTCTACATCGCCGCCGGCGGGCCGGTCGTGGCCAAGTACGCCGGCCGCGCCGGTGACGGGTTCATCTGCACCAGCGGCAAGGGCATGGACCTCTACACCGACAAGCTCATCCCGGCCGTCAAGGAGGGCGCCGCGGCCGGTTCGCGCGACTACGACGCGCTCGACCGCATGATCGAGATCAAGCTCAGCTACGACCGCGACCCGGCCGCCGCGCTGGAGAACTGCCGGTTCTGGGCGCCGCTGTCGCTGACGCCGGAGCAGAAGCACTCGGTCGACTCGCCGCAGGAGATGGAGCGCCTGGCCGACGAACTGCCGATCGAGCAGGTCGCCAAGCGCTGGATCGTCGCGCACGACCCGGCGCAGGCGGCGGCGGCCGTGCAGGAGTACGTCGACGCCGGGTTCACCCACCTGGTGTTCCATGGTCCGGGCGGTGATCAGCGTCGGTTCCTGACGCAACTGAGCGAGGACGTCCTCCCGCTGCTGAAGACCGCGCCGTGACGTCCGACCACGGCCTGCGCCGCGCCCTGGCCCGCGCCGACCGGGGCGTGGCCCTCGACGTCGCCGAGGCCACCGCGCTCCTGAGCGCTCGCGGGGACGACCTGACCCGACTGTGCTCCGCCGCGGCCCGCGTGCGCGACCTCGGCCTCGACCAGGCCGGCCGCCCCGGCGCGGTGACGTACTCGCCGAAGGTCTTCATCCCGATCACCCGACTGTGCCGCGACCGCTGCCACTACTGCGCGTTCGTCAAGACGCCCGCGCAGCTTCGCGCGGCCGGCGAGGAGATGTTCCTCTCCGTCGACGAGGTCGTCGCGATCGCCCGCGCCGGCGCGGCGGCCGGGTGTGGCGAGGCGCTGTTCACCCTGGGCGACCGGCCGGAGGACCGGTGGCCCGAGGCCGCGGAGTGGCTGCACGCGCGCGGCTACGACTCCACCCTTGACTACGTTCGCGCCCTGGCGATCGCCGTACTCGAGGAGACCGGCCTGCTGCCGCACCTCAACCCCGGAGTCATGTCGTGGGCAGAGTTGGCGCGACTCAAGCCGGTGAGCCCGTCGATGGGCATGATGCTCGAGACGACGTCGGCGCGGCTGGGCGAGCCCGGCGGGCCGCACCACGGGTCACCCGACAAGGAGGACCCGCAGATCCGCCTCGACGTCCTCGAGAACGCGGGCCGCCTCAACATCCCCTTCACCACGGGGATCCTCGTGGGCATCGGCGAGACCGACACCGAACTGGCCGAATCGATCTTCGCCATCCGCGAGGTCGCTCGCCGGCATCGGCACATCCAGGAGGTCATCGTCCAGAACTTCCGGGCCAAGGAGCGCACGGCGATGCGCGCGACGCCCGACGCCTCCCTGGACCGCCACCTCGCGGCCGTCGCGGTGACCCGCCTCGTGCTCGGCCCGACCGCGCGGGTGCAGGCGCCGCCGAACCTCGTCGAGATCGAGGAGTGTGCGGCGCTGTGGCGCGCCGGGGTCGACGACTTCGGCGGCATCTCGCCGGTGACGGCCGACCACGTCAACCCGGAGCGGCCGTGGCCGAGCCTGGACGCACTGCGCTCCGTGGGTGCGTCGGCGGGGTTCGAGTTGCGCCCGCGCCTGACCGTCCACCCGCAGTACGCGCTGGCCGGAGAACCGTGGATCGACCCGCAGGTGTGGCGTCACGTCGTCGCGTTGCGGGGGTCCGACGGGTTGCTCGACCCCCAGGCGCGGCCGGCCGGACTGCCGTGGCAGGCGCCCGACGAGGCGTTCGTGGCCACCGGTCGCACCGACCTGCACACCTCGATCGACACGCAGGGGCGGAGCGCGGATCGGCGCAGCGACTTCGAGGACGTGTACGGGGACTGGGCGCAGGTCGCCGCCGCGGCGAGCCGGGCTGGGTCGGCGATGCCGGCCCGACTGGACTCCGAGGTGCGCGAGGCGCTCGCGGCCGCC
>NZ_BCRE01000140.1 GCF_001552435.1 Kribbia dieselivorans NBRC 106261 | reverse complement strand
GACTGCGCCGCGCGCCACGCCGCCACGAGATCCGCCGCATCGGCGTCGCCCGCGCCGCCCGCGGAGTCCGGAGCATCCGCGCCGGCCTGCAGGTCGCTGTCTGGCGCGGCGTACAGCGGCGCGAGGATCCGGGCCAGCGCGAGGGCCTGGTCGTTGTCGAGCGAATCCTGTTGGGCCAGTTCGTAGAAGGCCGCCCGGTCCGCGGGCGCGATCAGGTCGTGCGCGAGCGTGGTCAAGGCGCTCACGTCCGCGTCATCGCCCGCGCTCGGCGCTCCGGCCATTGCCGGGGCCTTGGCCTCGGAGAGCAGCTCACTCGGCCACGAGATGCCGACGACGATGGTGGTGCCGGGCAACGTCGCCTGCTGCCCGCGCATGGTCGCGTTGAGCTGGCTGATCGTGGCGCGGTAGAACCCGAGTGCCCCGTTGAAGTCGGTGTTCCAGCCGTGGCTGATGACGATGACGGTGTCGGCTCCGGCCGCGTCGGCGACCAAGCGTTCGGCGGTCTTCGGGGCCTGCAGCACCCCGTCCTTGTCGAAGGGGATGACGTAGAGCGGAACCTTTCGCTCCCCCAGCGAAAGCATTTCGTACGGTCCGGCGGGCAGTGGGTCGTTCATGGAACACCTCTCCCTTGAGGCCATTCGGCTCATCGACTCTACTCGCGTGCGCCGACGCCCCGATAGGGGAACATTCGAACGTGCCCCTGACCTGCGGCTCAGCCCCCCGAAAAGGCGTTCATGATCCGAATCGCGCCCGGTCCGATGATGACGATGAACAGCGCGGGGAAGATGCAGAAGATCAGCGGGAAAAGAATCTTGACGGTGACCTTCTGCGCCTTCTCCTCGGCCCGCTCCCGACGGGCCAACCGCATCGCCGAGGTCTGTTCGCGCAACACCGTCGCGATCGGGATACCCAGCTTGTCGGCCTGCACGATGGCCGAGACGAAGTTCTTGACCTCGGGCAGCGTCACGCGCTCACCGAGGGCGGCGAACGCCTCCGCGCGCGATTTGCCGATCTGCATTTCGGAGAGCACGCGCGCGAACTCCTCCGAGATCGGCCCGGTGACGGTCTTGGCCACCTGCGCCAACGCCGCGTCGAATCCCTGACCGGCCTCGACACAGACAGTGAGCATGTCCAGCGATTCGGCCAGTCCCTGGGTGACCTTCTCCTGCCGGCGCAACGACCCGTTGTAGACGAGGATGTTCGGCAGATAGAACAGGGCCACGCCGAACACGAGGGCAAACACGATCCCGCGCAGGCTCAGCCCGCCGATGAGCAGACCGAACAGCAATCCGACGATGAGCCCGACACCCTTGGCGCCCATGATCCGTTCGACGGTCCACGGAGCGGGGTTTCCGGCCTTCTCCAGCCCCTTGGCCAATTGGTCGCTCGCCCCGTTCGGCGAAAGCAGCACCGCCAGCCGGCGGGCCCGCTCGAACAGCGGGTCGATGAGCCGGTCGCGGGCGCTGAGTTCGCTCTTGACGACGGAACGGTCCGTGACCGTGCCCTCGAGAATCGCCAACGACCGCGCCACACCGGTCTGCCCGACGGAGCCGCGCACGAGGACGAGGACGACGACGAACAGGGCCACGGCGATGAGTGCGATGCCGAGATAGAGCACGGGCATGTCAGGCCTCGATCCTGATGACTTGGCGCATCCAGATGACGCCGACGACCATCAGCACCGCGCCACCGATGAGCATGAGAATGCCGACGGCCGTGGTCCACAACAGCGACAGATAGTCGTAGCTGACGAACCACATGTAGACGAACAGGCAGATCGGCAGGGCGATGAGGATGGCCGCGGAGAGCCGTCCCTCGGCCGAGAGCGCCGCGACCTGACGGAACAGCGACTCGCGGTCGCGCAGCGTCTTCGCCGTCGTCTCCAGGGTCTCGGCAAGGTTGCCGCCGACCTCGCGCTGGATACGGAACGCCATGACGACCATCGCCATCGACTTGCTGCCCATGCGCACCGCCATGTGGTCGAGCGCGTCGGCGATGTCGGTGCCGATGCGGGTCTCGGCCAGGGCGCGGGAGAACTCCTTGGAGATCGGCTCGGACGAGTCCTTCGCCACCGAATCCAACGCCTGCGACACACCGAAGCCGCTGCGCAGGCTGCTGGCCATGAGCATCATCGTCTGGGGGAGGAGCCGCTCGAAGGCCTTCGAACGACGATCCGCCAAGTACCGCAGCACCATGGGCGGGATGATGAACCCGAGCACACCGCCGAGGATCGCGCCGAGCCACGGAGCTCCGTTGAGCAGGATGACGCCGAGGACGATGCCCCCGACGAGGGCGGCCGCGCGCAGCGCCCACCACTCGCCGGCCCGCAGCGGCAGGTCGGCGCGGTTGATGAGGAGCATCGTGTGCGCCGTCGACGCGCGGCCCTTCATGGCCTTCTCGCCGAAGTCGACGATGCGGTCGCGGATCGGCACGCCGGCCTCCGACTTGCCCTCGGAGCGCGACCGCAGTCGGGGCTGCTGCATGACGAACGATTCGATCGCCGCGATCCGCTGTTCGCGCAGGGTCTGCCAGTTCGGGGTGAGCACGCCCCAGACCAACAGGAGGATCGCGACTCCGATCATCGCCGCGGCGATCCACGGCGTCGGGCCGGTGGCCACCGCGAACGTGCGCAGCGGCGGCGGGCCCGACGAACTCGGCGGAGTGCCGTTCGCCGCGGCGGCACGGACATCCGCGGTCAACGTGGCCGTGAACGATTCTCCGCTCGCCTTGCCGGTGATCGTGATCTCGTGCGTGCCGGTCAACGGCGCCTCGGGTCGTAACGCGAACGGAGCCTGCGTCTTCAGTGCCCGCGCGGCCGACGAGAACGCCTTGCCGACGTCCTTCGCGTTCGCGGCCGGGATCACGCTGCCGCCGCTCGCACCGGCGAAGTCGCGCAAGGCCCCCACGGCGGCCGGGTCGTTGGTCGCGAAGCGCACGACGTCGGCGCGGATCCCGTTCTTCTTCAGCTGCTGGGTCGCGGACTTCTGGTCGCGCGCGGCGTTCGTGCTGACCGTGTCGGCGCCGTCGCTGAGCAGCACGATGCTGCGGTCGCCCTTGACGCGCAGCTCCTTCGCGGCGGCGAGGACCGCGGCGTGCAGGCTGGTGTCACCGCGCGCCTCCAGCCCGTCGACGACGCGTTGTACGGCCGCCCGGTCGGTGGTCGGGGCGAGGTCTACGCCGGCGGTGTCGGCGAACGTGACGACACCGATCTTGACGTCGGCGGGCGCCTCGGCCAGGTAGGTGCGGGTGGCGGCGCGCACGGTCGCCATGCCGCTGGCACCCATCGAGCCGCTGGTGTCGATGACGAGGAGCGCGGTGCGGTCGAGGTGGGTGGTCGGCGAGACCTCAGCGTCGACACGCTCGCCGTCGACGGTGGCCACGAGCGATCCGGCGTCGACCGTCACCGGCTCGGAGCTGCGGAACGTCAGGATGCCCGTCGTCGAATCGGCCGTGGACTGGATGTCGCTGATGACCGCGTCGACGGCCGCCTGCGACGCCAGCGGCGTGGCGATGAGCGCGACGACCGCGAAAGCCAACACGCTCACCGTGCGGCGCAGGCCGGACGGCATGGCAGCCGTCATCGCAGCCTCGCGAACAATTCGGGCGGCAGTTCCACGCCGTTGTCGGAGAGCTCGGCGGCGAGCTTGGGGCGGATCCCCGTCGGCACGAGGTTGCCGAGGAACCGCCCGGTGGCGTCGCGGCCGGCGGCGTAGTCGAACGTGAAGATGTCCTGCAGGGTGACCATGTCCGACTCCATGCCGACGACCTCGGTGATCGCGACGATGCGGCGCGTGCCGTCCTTGAGGCGGGTCTGCTGGACGATGAGGTCGATGGCGCTGGCCACCTGCTCGCGAATCGCGCGCACCGGCAGTTCGATCCCGGCCATGAGGACCATTGTCTCGAGGCGGGAGAGGCTGTCGCGCGGGCTGTTCGCGTGCACGGTCGTCAGCGACCCGTCGTGGCCGGTGTTCATGGCCTGCAACATGTCCAGGGCCGCGCCGTCGCGCACCTCACCCACGATGATCCGGTCCGGTCGCATGCGCAGCGCGTTGCGCACGAGGTCTCGGATCGCGATGGCGCCGCGACCCTCGATGTTCGGCGGGCGAGACTCCAGTCGCAACACGTGCGCCTGGTGGAGCTGGAGTTCGGCGGCGTCCTCGATGGTGATGATGCGCTCGTCCCCGGGCAGGAACGAGCTGAGCACGTTGAGCGTCGTCGTCTTGCCCGAGCCCGTGCCGCCGGAGATGACGATGTTGCGGCGGCCGCGCACGCACGCGTCGAGGAAGTCGCGCACGGCGTACGTCATCGTGCCGAACGAGATCAGGTCGGCGTCGGTGAACGGGTCGGCCGCGAACTTGCGGATCGTCAGCAGCGACCCGTCGAGCGCGATCGGGGGCAGCACCGCGTTGACACGCGACCCGTCGGGCAGACGCGCGTCGACCATCGGGCTGGATTCGTCGACGCGCCGGCCGACGCGCGAGACGATCTTGTCGATCGTGCGGCGCAGGTGCGCGTCGTCGGAGAAGCGGGTCTCGGCCGGCGTGATCTTGCCGTCGCGCTCGATGTAGATGTCATCGGGGCCGTTGACCATGATCTCGGTGACGTCGGCGTCGCGCAGGTACGGCTCGAGCGGGCCGTGGCCGAGGATGTCGTCGGAGACCTCCTGGGCGATGCGCGTGCGGTCGGACTGCGAGAGCGGGGTCTGTTCGGAGTCGATGACGTCCTGCAGCGAGGCCTTGACCTTGGCGGCGAGTTCGGACTCGGACAGGTGGGGGTCGTAGAGCTGCGGGCCGAGGGAGTCGATGAGGGACTGGTGGACGCGGTCCTTGACGCCGGCGAACGGGTCGAGGCCGCGGCGGCCGTGCTTGCGCTGGTGGCGGGTCTCGAAGGCCGGTTCGCTGCGGGTGGTCAGGACCTGGGCGCGCCGCGCGGCATCGAGACGGTCGGCGAGGCTGCTCACTTGTGGCTCCTGAAGAGGCTCGGGCGACGCTTGGCCTCGGGCGCGATCTCCTCGCCGAAGCGGGCGCGCACCTCACGGTCGGCCAATTCGCGGATCGCCGCGGACACCGGTGATCTCGGATCGTCGAGCACGAGGGCCACACCGCGGTTGATGGAGGCCGGCACGGCTTGGCTGCTGGGGATCTGCCCGTTGATCGAGTGTTTGAGTGCGACCTCGACGTCGCCCGGCTTGAGGCCGACGTTGGCGTCGGCGCGGTTGAGCACGACGACGCGGCCCTCCTGCGAGGTGCCGAGGGTGTCGAGGGCGCTCATCGCGACGCGCAGGTTCTTGATGGCCGGGATGTCGAGGGTGGCGATGAGCAGGGTGATGTCGCTGTGGTCGCACACGGTCAGCACGTGTTCGGTCAGGCTTGGGGGAGTGTCGACGACGATGTAGTCGTACGAGCCGCGGGCGACGCGGATGAGTTCGTCGGCCAGTGCGGCGGGCACGCGGTCGGCGACGCCCGGGTCGGCGGGGGCGGCGAGCACGTCGAGGCCGCTGTCGTGCCGGGTGACCACGGAGGTCAGACCCTCGGCGTCGAGGTGACCGCTCATGGCCATGAGGTCGCCGATGCTGTGCTCCGGGGCCAACTGCAGGCTGATCGCGACGTCGCCGAACATCAGGTCGAGGTCGACGATCAGGGTGCGCGACCCGGTGGAGGCGAGGTAGGCGGCCAGGTTCGTGGCGATCGTCGTCTTGCCGACACCCCCCTTGGCGGAGAACACGGTGATGACGCGGCCGTCGCTCTGGGCGCCGTTGCCGTTGGCGGTGTGGCCGGCCAATTGGGCGGTGAGCTGAAGGGAGCGTCGTACGGCGTCGGTGAGCGCGGTCTGGTCGCCGAGCGTGATGACTTCGCGTACGCCGCTCCGCAACGCGTGGGACAAGGTGGTGACGTCGACGCGGTGGCGTAGGAGGAGGACGCCGAGTTCGGGGCGGTGGATGCGTTGGAACTCGGCCAGCGCGCACGCCGCGTCGAGGTCGATGTCGGGGCCGATGACGATGAGGCGGTGCGTGCCCTCGTGGAGAGCGAGGTCGATCTGGCCGGCGGCGGTGACCTGGACCGTGTCGGCGCCGAGGGCGTAGCGGTGGGTGTCGAGGGAGCGGGGGTCGAGGTCCCAGAGGATCGTCATTGGCCCGCCTGCTGCAGCATTGTGTTCAGGTCGAGCTTGAAGATCTGCACGTCGTCGGTGTGGCCGTCGGCGGGCATCTTCACGTCGGCGCCGCGCAGGCCGGCGTAGAGCGTGTACTCGTTGATGCCGTGCGCGAGGCGGGTGGCCTGGTCAGGCGTGACCGCCACCGTCACGAGGAAGCTCGGGGTCTTCTGCTGCGTGTTCGCCTTGTCGGTGCTGTCGTCGTTCTGCGGCGCGGCCAGCGGGGTGTCGCCCATGGCGATGACCTCGACCTTGGGCAGCAGCACCGTGGTGCCCTTGATGCCGAGATCGTTGACCTGCTTGGCCGTCTTGCCCTCACCCAACGCCTTCACTGCGTGGGTGGCGAAGACGGTGATGTCACTGCCAGGGGTGACGAATTTGCCGATCCGGGCCGGGTCGGAAAGTTCGACGGACATGGCGAGCTTGCCCGCGGGGATTTCGATGGCCTTCTCACCCACCGGGCGGGTGCCGAATCGGGCGGCCATGACGAACTCGCCGGCTTGGATGTCGGTGAGCGCGAGCAGGTTGCTGTTCTCCGAGTCGATGTCCTCGAGGGCGCCCGTCGGGCGGGCGTCGGCGGCGACTCTGGTTTCGACCAGTTGCTTGCTGCGCTGCGCGTCCTTCAGGGTGGTGCCTGCGGAGATCGGTTTGTCGACGACGTACACCTTGACCGGCTGCTGGCCTTCGACCGCGCGCGCGTCGGCCCCTTGGACGTAGGTGAAGACCAAGGCGGTGCCGGCCAAGGCAAGCAGGATCGCGACGATGACGGCGATTGTGCGGCGGTTCATGAGGTGGGTACTTTCTGTCGATCAGCCGGCAGAGAGGACGGCGTACGTGCCGTAGTCGTTGTCGCCACCGGGTTCGGAGATTGCCTCGGCTTGGAGTTCACCCGTGAGGAACCATCCGGAAAGGCAGGTCTCGTTGTTCGCACAGGGGTAGTTGCCGGTGAGGAGACTCGGCTGTCGTACCGTCCCGCCTGGGAAGGAGAAGCCCGAGAGGTAGAACTTGGCCCACCCCGCGATGTGGTAGTTGTGCTGGCCACCGGAGCCCCCGTTGCACGTGGCGCCACTCACGGGCCCGGTGTACACGTTGTTGCTCCGGTAGTAGCAGTCGAACACCGGAACATCGATGACGGTGCCCCGCAGGGGTGGCAGGACGGTCTTGCAATCGTTCTGGATGTTGTTTCCGGGATCTCCCAGAATCCACTTGTTGGTGATGGCGGTTGCTTTGCAGCCAGTGCCTTTCAGGTCACCGAAGCCACCAGAACCGTCCTTGCCATTGCTGAAGGTGCAGGCAGCAGTAGAGTCCGAGTCCTTGAGTTTGACGACCCGCTCAACTCCTGCGTCCGGCCACCCAGGCTGGTCGACCCCGCCGTACCCGGGCGCCGCGCCGGAGGGGCCTGCGGGGTACTCGTCGCCCGTGGCGTCCATGAAGCGCTGCCATTCGCACTCCGAGAAGGTCACGGGAACGGTCGCCGTGTGCGAGGTGGGCGGCCCCCAGGCTGCGCGGGCGCAGGCGGTGGTGCCCTTGTCGCCGGCGGATCCACCGGCGAGCACCCGGGAGAAGGGGAGAAGGAGTTTGTCCCCGCCAGACGCGGTTTCCGTGGCGGTGTAGGTCTCCACGTAGGGGATGGCAGAGTTGTCGGCCAACCACGGGGGGAGCGGGGTGCATTCGGCGAGGTCGGCCATGTCGGCGTTCGGGGCGGCGCAGGCGTCAAGCTGGGTGACGCCACGGCCGCACACACCGGCACCAGGTCGGGAGGAGTCGTACTGGGCGGCGCCGTCGGCGGCATTCTGGCCCAGCAGCGCTGCGATGGTCCCCGAGCCGGGCGTGCAATCCGCGGTATCGCGGGCACAGGCATCAGCCAGGGCGAGGGACGTGGCGTCGGCGCCGTTCTGGAGTTGGCGGCGCTCGTACATGATTTGGCCGACGTCGACACTGAGGGCGAGCATGCCCATCAGCACACCGCCGGCCAACAGGACGGCGACGATGAGCATGATGCCGCCGCGCTCGCGGCGGCGCTTGTCGAGCAGGAACGACTTCATCCGCCGCACCTCATGACCGCTGTTGAGGTTGCCGTGGGGAGTGCCCCTGAAGCGCCAAATATGCTCATGGCGGGCGCTAGGAGAATCCACTCGAAGTCCTTGTGAGGCGCGACAACGACTCTGGCATCCGTGCCAGCTCCCGAGCAGGCCGTGACGCCGACGTCCAGCGTGTCGTCTGGATCGAGTTCGCCAAAGAACGCCTTCTCAACCCGATCTCGGATGTTCGCATCGGGGGATACCACTGCCACCCGGGCGCCTTCTCGGGCTGCGTTGGTGAGTTGGATCTCGGTGAAGAAGTACCGGCCGAAGTCGACGATCCCGGCCAGGATGAGGAACAGGAGGGGGAAGAGAATGGCCATCTCGACCGCGGCAGCACCGCGTTGCCAGCGGCTCCGATCATTAGCTCGCTGTGGCATGCTCATTCCCCCCAACTCAATTCATCGCTTCTGTTCCTACGTAGTGCCAACGTGTGGGGCGAGCCTTGGCCTCGCCCCACACGTGCGGCGTCAGAGCGATCAGGGGGTGGTAACGCCCTTGTTCGTGATCGCGTCCGACACCTCGGTGAAGGCCGCGTTGATCTGGCCGCCGAGGGTGAACACGATGGCGACGATGACGGCGGCGATGGCCGCAACGATCAGGCCGTACTCGACGGCGGTGGCGCCCTTGTCCTTCTGGACGAAGAGCATGGTCTGCAGCTTGGCTGCGAGCTTGCTGGTCATGATTTCTCCCTTGGTCGGAAGGACCTCCGGTAGGCCCCCTAGCGGAGAGGGTAGGGCACGTTCTCGGGATCTGTCCAGTTACTTGGGGGAAGTATCTCAGTGACCCGAGGAATAGTCCTCAAAATGGGGGCGTGAATGAGGGTCGCGGGAAAAACATTCCACCAGCGCCTGGGGCCGCGGCGAAATATGCACCGCGCGCGTGGGGTCCGATAAGCGGAGGAAATTACGCGCAGCGTAGGCAGCATTGAAGAAATCGCGCATCGAGCGGCAATCAATGCTGAGATTGAGGGTCGTGCCGGGGACAGGCTGGGGGGAGGGCAGAAGCGCCCACCGGGTCAGCGAGCCTGAGCCAGAAACTAGGCCGCCGGGCCCAGGAAGTCCATCCAAGCCCCCGGTTCATCCCGACATTTCGGACAAACCTTCAGGACCAGTGACCAAATCGTTATATGGCAGGCCACTATTGGTGGGCGAGATGTGCGACAGCGCCTCGATCGGGCCATACTCCGCAGAACCCGACAACGGAAGGTGTCACGTGCCCGAACTGGTCATGGTCGTCGCTCTGCTGGTCGTGGGATCCGCTGTGGGCGTGGCGCTTCGGCAGCGACTGCGCCGGCTCGACCACCGCCTGCCCGATGAGACGGACCGGCCCGCACCGCGCTCCGGTTGGGTCATCCCCACCACCGCGCTCCTGACGGCGTTGGCGTGGTGGGCCACCGCCCCCGGCTTCGGGCTGCCCGCCGGCCTTGAGGTGATCGTCCCGATCGTGTACGTGCTCGCGGTCTGGACCATGGTGCCGCTGGCGTTCATCGACCTCGACGTCCACCGCCTGCCGGACCGGATTCAACTGCCCGCGTACCCGATCCTCGCCGCCCTGCTCACACTGTGCAGCCTGGCCACCGGTGACTGGGGCGCGCTGATCCGCGCCCTCGTCGCCGGCATCACCCTGTTCGTCCTCTTTGTCGTGCTCGCCCTGCTGCCCGGCGGCGGCATCGGCTTCGGCGACGTCAAACTCGCCGGCCTGCTCGGGATGCTCCTGGGGTGGCTGTCGTGGGCGCAGGTGTTCATCTCGGTCATGGCGACGTTCCTCATCGGCGGGGTCGTGGCCGCGCTCCTGCTCGCCACCCGCACCAAGGGCCGGCGCGACGAGTTCGCCTACGGCCCCTCGATGCTCCTGGGTGCCGTCGTCGCGCTCGTCTACCCGGCGCTGCTCCGCGCCATCATGTGACGCGTCACCGCGCCCGCGACCACGCCAACAGCCGCTCGACCGGCCACGTCGTGACGATCCGCTCCGCCGGCACGCCCAGCCGCTCGGCGCGCGCGCACCCGTAGCGCTTCATCTCGAGTTGACCGGGCGCGTGCGCGTCGGAGTCGATGGCGAACAGGCACCCGAGGTCGAGGGCGAGGGTGATGAGTTCGTCCGGCGGGTCGCAGCGTTCGGGGCGCGAGTTGATCTCCACGGCGACGTCGTTCTCGACACACGCCGTGAACACCGCCTCCGCGTCGAACTCGCTCTGCGGCCGCGTGCCCCGCGACCCCTCGACCAGACGCCCGGTGCAGTGCCCGAGGACGTTGACCCGCGGCGTGCGCACCGCGGCCAGCATGCGCTCGGTCATCGGCTTGTTGGCCATCCGGAGCTTCGAATGCACACTCGCCGTGACGAGGTCGAGTTCGTCGAGCAGGTCGGGCTCCTGGTCCAGTTCCCCGCCGTCGAGGATGTCGACCTCGATCCCCTTGAGCAGCGTGAACGACGCTCCGAGCGCGGTGTTGATCTGGTCGATGAGCCCGATCTGGCGGCGCAACCGCGTCGGGGAGAGCCCGTTGGCGACCTTCAACCGCGGCGAATGATCGGTCAGCACCATCCACTCGTGCCCGAGTTCGACGGCCGTGAGCACCATCTCGTCGATCGGCGATCCGCCGTCGGACCAGTCCGAGTGCAGGTGACAGTCGCCGCGCACCTGCGCGAACAACTCGGCTCCGCCCTCCTCGAGCGGCGCGGCCGCGTTGGCCTGCAGCGTCGCCAGCCGCGACGGCAACCCGCCCGCGACGGCCTGACTGATGACCTCGGCGGTGCTCGGCCCGATGCCCGGCACGTCGGTCAACGTGCCGTCGGCGACCAGGCCCGCCACGGCGTCGTCGCCCAACTCGCGCACCGTCGCCAGTGCCTTGCGAAACGCGTCGACTCGGTACGAGCCGGCCCGTGAGCGCTCCATGTAGAACGCCACCCGCCGCAGCGCCGCACTCGGCGTGATCGGTGCCGCGATCTCAGCGACCTGCTGCACGACGCTCCGTCACCAGCTCTGGTGCAACGGGCGGCCCTCGGCGTACCCGGCCGCCGACTGCACCCCGACGAGCGCCCGCTCGTGGAACTGCGCGAGCGTGCGCGCCCCGGCGTACGTGCACGACGAACGCACGCCCGAGGAGATCTCGTCGATGACGTCCTCGACGCTCGGGCGTTCCGGATCGACGTACATGCGGGCCGAGCTGATGCCCTCCTCGAAGAGGGCCTTGCGGGCGCGGTCATAGGCGCTGTCCTTGACCGTGCGCTGCTTGACCGCGCGGGCCGAGGCCATGCCGAACGACTCCTTGTACGCGCGGCCGTCGGGGTCGATGTGCAGGTCGCCGGGGGATTCGAGCGTGCCGGCGAACCACGAACCGATCATGACGTTCGACGCGCCGGCGGCCAGGGCGAGGGCGACGTCACGCGGGTGACGCACACCGCCGTCGGCCCACACGTGCTTGCCGAGTTCACGCGCCGCCGCGGCACATTCGAGCACGGCGGAGAACTGCGGGCGCCCGACCGCGGTCATCATGCGAGTCGTGCACATCGCGCCCGGGCCGACCCCGACCTTGACGATGTCCGCACCGGCCTCGAGCAGCGCGCGCGTGCCGACCTCGGTGACGACGTTGCCGGCGACGATCGGCACCTTCGGGTCGAGTGCGCGCACGGCGTGCACGACCTCGATCATCTTGTCCTGGTGGCCGTGCGCGGTGTCGATGACGAGCGTGTCGGCGCCGGCCTCGAGCAGCGCGGTCGCCTTGGCGCGGAAGTCGCCGTTGATGCCGATCGCCGCCGCGACCCGGAGGTGACCGGCGGCATCGGCGGCGGGCGTGTAGAGCCCGGCGCGCACCGCTCCGGCTCGCGTTTGGATACCGACGAGCGACCCGTCGGCGGCGACGACCGGCGCGACCCGGCGACGGCGTTCGACGAGGTGGTTGAACGCCTCCTCCGGCGTGAACTCGGCCGGCAGCGTGACCATCTCGGTGTACATCACCTCGGCGACCTGGGTGAACCGGTCGACCTCGGTGAGGTCCTGCTGGGTGACGATGCCGACCGGGCGCGCATTGTCGACGACGATCGCCGCGCCGTGGGCGCGCTTGCCGATGAGCACGAGCGCGTCGGCGACGGTCGTGTCGGGCGCGAGCACGATCGGGGTGTCGTGCACGAGGTGACGGGTCTTGACCCACGCGATGACCTCGGTGACGACGTCGGTGGGGATGTCCTGGGGGAGGACGGCCAGCCCGCCGCGCCGCGCGACCGTCTCGGCCATGCGCCGGCCCGAGATTGCCGTCATGTTCGCGACCACGAGGGGGATCGTCGTGCCCGTGCCGTCGTGGCTCGAGAGGTCGACGTCGAGTCGCGAGGTCACATCGGAGCGCCGCGGGACCATGAACACGTCGTCGTACGTCAGGTCGTGGGTCGGCTCGGCATCGTGGATGAACTGCACGCGGTGAGTCTAGTTCGCGCGAGTGTGACGAACCGGTCGGTGACTTTGTCGGTGGCGCGGGAGAAGATGTGCCGGTGAGTTTCCTTGTCGAATCCCCGGGCGATGCCGCGCGCCGGTCTGCGTTGATCAAGATGCGGATCGTCGCGACGAGCCTGCTCGGGCTCGCGCTGGCGATCTGGCTGGCCACGTTGAACCTGGATCACTCTGGGGTGTGGGGCTACGTCAACACCGCCTCCGAGGCGGCGATGGTCGGTGCGCTCGCGGACTGGTTCGCCGTGACCGCGATCTTCCGGCATCCGCTGGGGCTGCCGATCCCGCACACCGCGCTGGTCAAGAAGCGCAAGGACGATCTGGGGCGGTCGCTGCAGGAGTTCGTCGACGACAACTTCTTGACGGAGGAAATCGCGCGCGACCGGCTCGAGGCCGCGCACGTCGGTCAGCGGCTGGGTCGGTGGTTGGACGCGCCGGAGCATCGTGGGCGGGCGTTGCGCGAGGGCGTGCGGGTGGCGCGGGTGGCCGTCGACAACGTCCAGGACGAGGCGGTCGCCGGGTTCGTCACCGACGTCGTGCTGCCCCGGTTGAAGGAGGAACCGACTTCGCACATCCTGGGCGTGTTCCTCGAGGGGATCGTCGAGGACAAGGCGCATCGCGCGTTGATCGACCTCGGGGTGGACGAGTTGCGGGCGTGGCTGGTGGACCGACCCGCGGTGTTCGCCGCGCTGCTCAACGAGCGCGCGCCGCGGTGGACGCCCGGGTTCGTCGACGCCATGGCCATCGACTGGGCGTACCACCAGGTGCTCGACTGGTTGGCGGACGTGCGGGCCGACGATCGACACCGGGCGAAGTTGGCCCTTGACGACCTGCTGGTGAAGCTGTCGCGAGACCTCAAGGAAGACCCGGAGGTCATGGCGCGTGCCGAGGCGCTCAAGGTGCGCATGCTGTCGCACCCGCAGGTCGGGGACACCGTCGTGGCGGTGTGGGGGTCGATCCGCACCTCGCTGATCACGGCGATGGAGGACCCGACGTCGTCGCTGTGGACGCGCGGCGACGCGTGGCTGGCCGAGGCCGGAGCGCGGTTGCGTGAGGATGCGGAGCTGCGCGCCCTGCTCGAGGGGCGGCTCGGGGACATCGTCGCGTTCTTCGTCAACACGTATGGGGATGAACTGGCGGCGGTCATCAGCCACACGGTCAACCGGTGGGATGCGGACGAGGCCTCGCAGCGGATCGAACTGTTCGTCGGCAAGGACCTGCAGTTCATCCGCATCAACGGCACGATCGTCGGTGCGCTGGCCGGAGTCGCGATCCACGCGTTGAGCCAGGTCTTCTCCTAGCGACCGCTTTCCTCCGGTTCGAGGTATTAGCGACCGTTACAACGGTCGTTAATACCTCGAACCGCAAGGGAGGCCGACACCGGAGCGACGACCAACGTTCACGCGGCGTTTACCCGCTGCTGGGGAAAGTGATTACTTCCCGGTTCTAGCGTCGCGTCCATGCGTCTTCGCTCTCCCCTGACCGGTGTTCTGGCCCTCGCGCTCACCGGTGCCATCGCTGTTCCCGCTGTTGCCGCCCAGGGCGGTATCCCCGGCGCTCCGTCGGCCGTCGCGTCGCAGTCGCGCGTCGACCAGGACGTCCGCTTCGCGACCTACAACGCCTCGCTGAACCGCTTCAACGCCGGTGACCTGCTCACCCACCTCAACGCGGGCAACCAGCAGGCGCGCAACCTCGCCGAGGTCATCCAGCGCAACAACCCCGACGTGCTGCTGGTCAACGAGTTCGACTACGTCGCCGATGGGTCGGCGGCGCGGGCGTTCCGCGACACGTACCTGGCGGTCGGCCAGAACGGCGCCGCCGGCGTCGACTACCCGTACTTCTACGTCGCTCCGGTCAACACCGGGGTGCCCAGCGGCTTCGACCTCAACAACGACGGCAAGGTCGGCGGCGGCGACGACGCCAAGGGCTTCGGGTTCTTCCCGGGTCAGTACGGCATGGTCGTGTACTCCAAGTTCCCGATCGACACCGCGAACGTGCGGACCTTCCAGAACTTCCTGTGGAAGGACATGCCCGGCGCGCTGCTCCCGGACAACCTGAGCACCCCGGCGGCGAATGACTGGTACTCGCCCGAGGAACTGGCGATCCTGCCGCTGTCGAGCAAGTCGCACTGGGACGTGCCGATCCAGGTCGACAAGAACAAGACCGTGCACTTCCTCACCGCGCACCCGACGCCGCCGAGCTTCGACGGCCCGGAGGACCGCAACGGCAAGCGCAACCACGACGAGATCCGCCTGTGGGCCGACTACGTCGCCGGTGGCAAGACCGCGTCGTACATCTATGACGACAACGGCACCCGCGGTGGACTCAAGGCGGGCTCGACATTCGTCATCGCCGGTGACTACAACGCCGACCCGCTCGACGGTGACTCCGTCAACGGGGCGATCAACCAGCTGCTCGGCAACAAGCGGGTGAACTCCACGTTCACCCCGGCCAGCGAGGGTGGCGCGCAGGCCGCGGCTCGCCAGGGCGGCGCGAACCTCAAGCACAAGGGCAACCCGGCGTTCGACACCGCGGACTTCGCGGACGGCGCTCCGGGCAATCTGCGGGTCGACATGGTGCTGCCGAGCAAGGGTCTGCCGGTGCGTGACGGCGGCGTCTACTGGCTGACCAAGGAGAACCCGCTCTACGACCGTCTCATCGGCGACTGGAGCCCGACCCGCTCCGGCAACGAGTGGGGCGGCAACGGGTTCCCGACCTCGGACCACAAGCTCGTTTGGATCGACGTCAACCTGCCGCACAAGCGCTGACCTCCCTCCCCGGTTCGCCTCTCCCCGGTTCGAGGTATTAACGACCGCTGCAACGGTCGTTAATACCTCGAACCGCGAGGGGGGACGGGAAGGGTGCATTTGGCACACCTGAACGTCACCTGAGCAATAGCCTGCTGGGCAGCCCTCATCACAGGGCGTCCATAGAGCAGGAAGGCTGTCTGATGCACCGCCGATCCCTACGACGACTCATCGTCGCCGTCGGGTCCGTGCCGTTGCTGACGCTCGGGTTCACCGCGCCGACGTTCGGTACGACCTCGACCCCAACCCCCGATCCCGATGCGTTCACGGCGACACCGCTGTCGCCGACCAGCGTCGAGACTGGACACAAGGCCGCATCGTCGCGGCTGGCCCGCACCCCGGAGAACCTGCGCAAGCGCACCGACTCCGCGCTGGTCAACGTCATGATCAAGTACGACTACGACCCGACCGCCAGCTACACCGGCGGGGTGGACGACCTGGCCGCGACGAGCCCGCGCACAACCGGTCGCAAGTTGAACGGCCGGTCCGCCGCCGAGCGCGCGTACACCGCGCACATCGCCCAGGAGGAGCGCGCCATCACCGCCGATGTGCGCGCCGCCGTGCCGGGCGCCCGGATCGGTCGCGCGTACCGCACGGTCTACGGCGGTGTCGCCGCCCGCGTGCCGGCCAACGAGGTCAAGGACCTGGTCAACGTGCCGGGCGTCGTCGCCGTGCAGCCCGACACCCTGCAGAAGCCCCTCACCGACGCCAGCAGCGACTTCATCAACGCGACCAGCGTGCAGCAGGCACTCGGTGGACCCAGAACCGCTGGCAAGGGCCTGATCTACGGCAACATCGACACCGGCGTCTGGCCCGAGCACCCGTCGTTCGCCGATCAGGGCAACCTCGCCGCTCCGCCCGGACCCGCGCGCGCCTGCGACTTCGGCGACAACCCGCTCACCGAGGCCAACGACCCGTTCCAGTGCAACAACAAGCTCATCGGCGGCCACGCGTTCCTCGACACCTACCTGGCCGACCCCGCGCGTGCCGCTGCCGAGAAGTACCACACCGCACGAGACTCCGAAGGTCACGGCACCCACACCAGCTCGACGACCGCGGGCAACGTGCTCAGCTCGGCGAAGGTGTTCGGTAAGGAGCGCGGACCGGTCCGCGGCATCGCGCCGGGCGCGTGGGTCATCGAGTACAAGGCGCTCGGCGCCGACGGTGGCTTCAGTTCCGACCTGGCCGCCGCGGTGCAGCAAGCGATCCTCGATGGCGTCGACGTCATCAACTACTCGATCTCGGGCGGCACGAACCCGTACACCGACCCGGTCGAACTGGCCTTCCTCGACGCCTACGGCGCGGACGTGTTCGTCGCCGCCTCGGCGGGCAACTCCGGCCCGACGGTCAGCACCGTCAACCACCTCTCGCCGTGGCTGACCACCGTCGCCGCCTCGACCCAGACGCGCGAGTTCGCCTCCACCCTCACCGTGCGCGGTAGTGGCGGAGCGTCGTTCACCGCCGAGGGTGCATCGCTCACCGACGGAGTGGGGCCGCTGCCCCTCGTGCTCGCCAGCGCTGCTCCCTACGGGCGCGAGCTCTGCGACGCTCCGGCCGCGCCGGGGACGTTCACCGGCCAGATCGTCGCGTGTGAACGCGGCGGCAACGGGCGCGTCGAGAAGGGCTTCAACGTCAAGGCCGGCGGGGCGGCGGGCATGGTGCTCTACAACCCGACCCTGGCCGACGTCGAGACCGACAACCACTGGCTGCCCGCGGTGCATCTCGCCGACGGGCGGTCACTGTTGACGTTCCTCGCGGCGAACCCGAACTCCACCGCGGAGTTCACCGCCGGAGTCAAGAAGAACGGGCAGGGCGACGTCATGGCGGCGTTCTCCAGCCGCGGACCCGGCGGCGTCGCGATCAAGCCCGACATCACCGCTCCGGGTGTGCAGATTCTCGCCGGCCACACCCCGACGCCGGACAGTGTCACCGGTGGCCCTCCCGGTGAACTCTTCCAGGCGATCGCGGGCACGTCGATGAGTTCGCCCGAGGTGGCCGGTTCGGCTCTGCTCGTGCGCGCGGCCCACCCGACCTGGACGGCCGGGCAGACGAAGTCGGCGCTGATGACGGCGTCGGTGACCACAGTGCTCAAGGAGGACCTCGCCACGCCGGCCGACCCGTTCGACATGGGCGCCGGTCGCGTCGATGTCGGAGCGTCGTCGCAGGCCGTGCTGACGCTCGACGAGAGTGTCGATCGGTTCTTCAACCTCGGCGTGAGTGAACTGACCGGGGTGCACCTCAACCTGCCCTCGATCAATGCCACGGTCATGCCCGGAGCGTTGACGACACACCGCACGGTGACGAACGTCAGTGGCAGCCTGCAGCGGGTCAACGTCTCGACGTCCACCGAGGCCGATTCGTCGATCTCAGTCACGCCGCAGAAGTTCTCGGTGCGGCCGGGTCAGTCGCAGCGGTTGACGATCACGCTGAAGTCGACGGCGCCGATCGGGCAGCAGCGGTTCGGGTCGATCGTGCTGGCGCCGCAGAAGGCCGGGGCGTTGCACCTGCCGGTGGCGTTCATCCACACCCAGGGCAAGGTGTCGCTGGCGCAGGAGTGCACGCCGACGTCGGTGGCGCTCAACGCGACGAGCACGTGCACCGTCGTGGCGACGAACAACGGGTTCGACGAGCAGCCGGTGTCGCTGGCGAGTTCGGCGACGAACAACCTCAAGTTCACCGCGGCGAGCGGTGCGACGTTGACGGGGCCGCGGGCGGCTACGGCCTCGGCGACGCTGACCGGCGCCAAGCTCGGAGTGCCGTCAGTGGCGCCGGCGGAGAGCCCGGCGGGCTACCTGCCGCTGAGCCTCTTCGGCATCGCCCCGATCGCCGTCGGGGATGAGACGATCGTCAACTTCAACGTGCCCGCGTTCACCTATAACGGGCAGAGCTACACCCGGATCGGCGTGACGTCCAACGGGTACACCGTCGTCGGTGGCGGCTCGGGCACGGACGTGAACTGCTGTGACCTGCCCGCTGGGGCGAGCCCGGAGACGCCGAACAACATGCTGGCGCCGTTCTGGACCGACCTCGACGGCACCGGTGCGCCGGGGATCAGCGTCGGCATCTTGACCGATGGGACCACCAACTGGCTCATCGTCGAGCAC
>NZ_BCRE01000139.1 GCF_001552435.1 Kribbia dieselivorans NBRC 106261 | reverse complement strand
GGGTAGCGCGGCGTGGTCGGCGCGTCGGCGCCGAGCTGCTGCGTCACGGCCGCCTCCAGCCCGGCGAACTCGTCGGCGGTCAGGATCGGGTTGGTGAAGAACGACCCGCACGACCACGTGTCGTGGTCGGCGGCGTCCAGGACCATGCCGCGCCGGCGGCGTTGGGCCAGCACGGCCTCGCGCGCGTCGGCCAGGGGCACGCGAGTCCCCAGCTCCACCCCGAGCTGCGTGGCCAGATCGGCGTAGGCGACCGGTGCGCTGAGATCGGCGAGCACGAACTGGAACACGACGTCGAGGACGACGAACCGCCCGGCGCCGCGGTACGTCGAGCCCTTGAACAGCGAGTGTCGGTAGGTGAAGTCGCACTCGGTGTTGGCGAACGTGCGCACCTGCCCGGCCTGGCGGTCCCAGGTGCGCACTCGGGCGATCGTCTGCGCGACCTCCTGCCCGTACGCGCCGACGTTCTGCACCGGCGTGGCGCCGGCACTGCCGGGGATGCCGGACAGGGCCTCGATCCCGCTCCAGCCCTGCGCCACCGCCCGGGCGACGACCTCGTCCCACACCTCCCCAGCGGCGATCCGCACGTGCGCGCCGCCGCACGCATCGGCCGATTCCACGTCGATCCCGGTCGTGGCCACCCGGACCACCGTGCCCGGGAAACCGTCGTCGGCGATGACGAGGTTCGATCCTCCGCCGAGCACGAGTACCGGCTCACCCGCGGCATCGGCCGCGCGCACCGCATCGATGACCTCGGCCTCGGTGGTGGCCGTGAGAAGGCGGCGGGCGGGACCACCGACCCGCATCGTCGTCAGGGGCGCCAGGGGCGCGTCGCGCTCCTCCTTCACGAGGCCAGCGCGACGGTGGCGATGCACTTGCCCAGCACGCGCACCCCATCGAAGGTGACCGTCAGTTCGACCCTCGCCCGACCGTCGGCATCGATGTCCTTGACGACGCCGGACACGGTGACGTCGGCGCCGGTCTCACGCGGCACGACGACCGGTTTGGTGAAGCGCGTCGAGTACGACAGCACCCGCCCGGCATCGCCGACCCAGTCGACGACGACCTGGACGGCCGCGCCCATGGTCCACATGCCGTGGGCGATGACGTTGGGCAGGCCGACCTGCGTGGCGAAGGTCTCGTCCCAGTGGATGGGGTTGCGGTCGAGCGAGGCGCCCGCGTACTGCACGAGCGTGGCGCGATCGACATGGATCGTGCGGCCGGGCACCTCGTCACCGACCGCGACGTCGGCAGCGCGGAGCACAGTGAGGTCGGGTGTCGAGGCGGCGGGGGTGGTCGTCTCGGGCATGTCAGTCCTCTCCGCGGATGACGAGCATGGAACGGGTCGAGCACACCAACGCGCCCGGCGCACCGGCAGTGTCGACGGCGTGCAGATCGGAGCGCAGCGCGACCATGGTGTGGCCGCCGGCACCGCGGACGGACTCGATGGTCAGCACGCCGACGATCTCGTCGCCGGCCACGAGCGGGCGCTGGTGGTCGAACGACTGCTCGCCGTGGACGACGCGGCTGAAGTCGACGCCGGCCTCGGGGTCGGTGACGAACTGCGCGTCGCACAGCTGCGAGATGAGCACGGCGAAGGTCGGCGGCGCGATGACGTCGGCGTAGCCGGCACGGCGGGCGGCCTCGACGTCGACGTGCAGCGGGTCGGTCGCCCCGACGGCGGCGGCGAACTCGCGGATCTTCTCGCGGCCGACCGTGTACGTGGCGGTGGGCGGATACGTCCGCCCGACAAAGGACTCGTTCACCGGCATGGGGACCACCTTAGAGCGTGGGTGGGACAGCGACCGAGCCCTGGGCCGCAACCCGGTCGGCGGGTGGCCGGGGCACAGCGAAGGACCCCACGCCGGCGTCGGCGTGGGGTCCTTCGGTGCTCACCGTCGATGCGGCGGCGGAATGCTGGTCAGCGGGTCTCGCGGTGCGCACGGTGGGTGCGGCAGCGCGGGCAGTACTTGGCCAACTCAAGACGATCCGGCGTGTTGCGCCGGTTCTTCTTGGTGATGTAGTTGCGCTCCTTGCATTCCGTGCACGCAAGGGTGATCTTCGGACGGATGTCGGCGCTCTTGCTGGCCACGGGTCAACCTGCTCTCGAAAAACGGGGTTCTGCTCTGGGTGGACGACGAACCACGATGGCTCGCCATGGGCGGGGCCACCTTTGCGGCCGACGCACCAGAATACCTGACAACCACGGTGGAGCGGAATCCATTCCCTGGGTGCCGTGCGTAGCGGGAGCGGGGCTCGATCCCGCGACCTCACGATTATGAGTCGTGCGCTCTAACCAGCTGAGCTACCCCGCCAGGCGCCTGCGGTGGCTGCGGATGGATCCGCGGCCGATGCAGACCTGAGCCCCCTGTCGGAATCGAACCGACGACCTTTTCCTTACCATGGAAACGCTCTGCCGACTGAGCTAAGGGGGCAGTCACGCGAGATTCACCCGCGCGGACCAGAGGAGATTACACCGACTTGGCCCGGATGACGAAATCGAGGCTCCCCACCGGCGGCGGCACGCCGGCGGGA
>NZ_BCRE01000138.1 GCF_001552435.1 Kribbia dieselivorans NBRC 106261 | reverse complement strand
GGGGGAGCCTCGATCAGTCACCGATCACCGCGCCCGTGGCGGGCGCGTGGCGGAGTTCGTTGGGGTGTCGCGACCTCAGCGGCCGAGGTTGATCTGCCATGCGGTGGTGGTGCCGGAGACCTCGTTGCCGACGAGCAGCATGGGCTGCTTGGTGGGGCTGTCGGCCTGGGACACGAAGGTCAGACCCTCCGGGCCGAGGTCGCCGGTGGGCTGCCCACCGACGGGGCCATCGTCCTGACGGTTGACCACGATGTCGATGAGCTTCGCCTTCTTCGCGTCGGTCACATCGATGACCGCGATGCCGGAGACGCGCTCGAGGCCGACGAAGGCGTACGTGCGGCCCTCGATCTTGCCGACGGCCACGCCCTCGGGCTCGGGACCCTTGTTGTCGGAGCGGTTGTCGAACCCGGTCTCCTCGTGGTTGGCGTTGAAGATCGCCGGGTACTTCTCGGCGATGAGTTGCTCGAACTGGTCACCGGAGTCCCACACGCGCTCGCCGGTGGCGGCATCGATGATGGAGGCCGAGCGGCCGCCGAAGACCTGGATCTGCGTGTACTCACCCTTGGCGTTCTTCGGCGAGGTGGTGGTCATGTTCAGGCGGCCGAGGTTGGCGTTGTTCTGCAAGGTCGCCGCGTTCGGGAAGACCGTGGGGTCGAGCTTGACGCTCTTGTTCCCGATGCGCACCTCCTCCTCGAAGCCGTCGTACTCGCGGGCGTCACCCTCGTTGGCGGTGATGAGGTACTCGCCGCCCCTGGACGTGAAAGAGGCAATGCCGTCGGGCATGTAGATGCCCTTGACCGGCCAGGTGGCGATGTTGATCTTGCCGTCACGGTCGGAGGCGTCGAGGCCGGTGCCGGCAAGGCTGTGGTCCTTGAGACCGAGCGGGATGAGCGTGGTGACGCGGGCGCTCTGGATGTCGATGACGGCGATCGCGTTGTTCTCCTGCAGCGTCGCGTAGGCCGTGCGGCCGTTGGTGGACACCGCGATGTACTCGGGCTCGAGGTCCTGGGCGACGCTCGACCCGGGGCCGAAGATGCGGATGCCCTGCTCACGCAGCGCGTCGACCTCGTCGTTGAAGGCGCGGAAGTCGGCGGTGGAGACGGTCGCGCGGGCAGCACCCTTGCGGACGTCGATGATCGAGACCGAACCCTCCGGGTCGACCTGGCCGGCGAGGTAGCCCTGCGGCTCGCCCTCGTTGGCGACCAGCACGTAGCTCCCGTTCTCGGTGAAGGTGAGCATGTCGGGCAGCGCGCCGACGGTGACCGTGGTGATCGCCTTCAGCGTGCGGGCGTCGAAGAAGGTGACGGTGCCGGGGGTGTGCTTGGGGTCGGACTGCTCGGCGACGGCGACGAGGTCACCGTGAACGGCGACCGAGTTGGCGCCCGGGGTGTCGAGGGAGCCGACGACGACCGGCGCCTTCGGGTCGGAGAGGTCGAGGACGTCGACCCGGCCGGCTTGGGCGTTGACGACGAAGCCCTGCTTGCGCTTGGCGTCGTAGGCAACGATCTCGGAGGCGGACTCGGCGAAATCGCCGGTCTTGACCGAGCCGAGCGCGCTCAGCGAGGGCTGGGCGGCCGGGGTGGCCTCGGGTGCGGCCGTGGCCGAGCCGAGGGCGATGGCACCCGCGCCGGCAGCGACGGCGAGCGCGAGGGAGGCGGAAACAACAGGGGAAAGAACCTTCTTGGGCATGTGCGAACCGTAGGAAGTCAGGACATGCGGCGCGGGGCCACGAGGTGAACGTCAGACAAACATTGGGTGACTCACAGGTGACGTACCCACTCGCTCCCCCGCAGTTCGAGGTATTACGCGGCGGATTCCCGCCGCGTAATACCTCGAACCGGCGGAGGGCGGGAGTGCGGAAGGAGGAGGGGCGGGAGGCCGAAATGTCATCTGCGAGAAAGGCCCACACGCCCCGCCCAGTGGCTACCGTCAGTGTGCGGACCAACGAGGGGCCGCGTTCTCACGCACAGGGGGAGTACAACCATGAAGCACATCCGATCCACGACGACCGTCGCCGCGTCTGTCGCCCTGCTGGCGACCGGTTTCGCCGGCGCCGGCACCGCCCAGGCCGCGACACCGAACGCCTGCGCCGGCACGCCGGGCTGCAAGGTCGTCAGCACCGCCGACATCGACGGTGACGGCCGTGCCGACTCCGTCGGCTTCCGCGTCACCACGGGTGCGGACGGCGGCATGAAGGTCACCACCCGCGTCTTCACCGCCAGGGGCAAGCGCCTGTGGACGACGACCCAGACCAGCCGCGTCGACCGCAACCCCAGCTACTACCTGCGCGGGGTCGCCGCGATCGACGGCGCACGAGGTCGGGAGATCGTCGTCAAGACTGACGTCGGCGCCCACACCATGTACTACCGGGTGCTGACCTATCGCAACGGCAAGCTCGTCACGCTCCAGAGCCCCAAGGCCGGCTACCGCTGGATCACCGACGGGTCGATCTGGTCGGACTTCAGCTACCAGCGCACGACCTCGACGGGCCTGAAGATGACCACGCGCGAGTCGATCGACGAGGACCGCGACGGCGACTTCACCCAGGCCACGTACGTCAGCGCCTGGCGGAACGGCTCGTGGAAGCGGCTGAGCACCACCAAGCGCTACAACGTCAGCCCCAAGGTCGCCCACAAGTACCGCGGGTGGGTTGTCCCCGGCATGACCCGGGAGCTCTGAGTCGCGCCCACCCCTCCCCCGGTTCGAGGTATTACGCGGCGGATTCCCGCCGCGTAATACCTCGAACCGCGGGGGTTGCGGGGTTGGCGGGGCGCAGACTCACGTCACCTAGACGCTGCTCGTCTAGATCTGGACGAAGCCGGTCCTTCACAACTCTCAGTTCAACGAGCACGCTGGACCTCATCGACAACGCGGTCGCACCTACGCCGCCGTAGCCGAAGGAGTCATCGTGCACCCAGGATCCATCTCGTGAAGATCGCCGCCATCGAGGCGATCCCCTATTCGATCCCCTACACCCACCCGCTGCGCTTCGCCAGCGGCGAGGTCACCCACGCCAACAACGTCGTCATCAAGGTGACCACCCAGGACGGCGTCGTCGGCGTCGCCGAGGCGCCCCCGCGCCCGTACACCTACGGCGAGACCCAGGCCTCGATCGTGGCCGTGGTGCGCGATCTGTTCGCTCCCGCGATCGTCGGTACGACGCTCCTGCAGCGTGAGCAGGCCCAGCAGGCCATGGCCCGCACCATCGGCAACCCCACCGCCAAGGCGGCCATCGACATGGCCATGTGGGACGCCCTCGGCCGCACCCTCGGCCAGTCCGTCTCGAGCCTGCTCGGCGGCTTCACCGACCGCATGCGTGTCAGCCACATGCTCGGCTTCGAGTCGCCCGAGCGCATGGTCGCCGAGGCCGAGCGGATGAAGGACACGTACGGCATCTCGACATTCAAGGTCAAGGTCGGGCGGCGCCCGGTCGACCTCGACGTCGCGGTCTGCCGCGCCCTGCGCACCCACTTCGGCGACACCATCGAGCTCTACATCGACGGCAACCGCGGCTGGACCGCCGCCGAGTCGGCCCAGGCGTTGACCGCCATGGCCGACCTGGGCCTCACCCTCGCCGAGGAGCTCAACCCCGCCGACGACGTGCTCGGTCGCCGCTGGCTCGTCGAGCGCACGCCGATGCCGTTCGTCGCCGACGAGAGCGTGCCCACCCCGGCCGACATCACCCGCGAGATCCTTGCCGGCTCCGCCACCGCGGTGAGCATCAAAACCGCCCGCACCGGCTTCACCACCTCGCACCGCATTCTCGGGCTTGTCGAGGGCCTGGGCATCGACGTCGTCATGGGCAACCAGATCGACGGCCAGATCGGTACCAACGCGACCGTGACATTCGGAGCGGCGTTCGAGCGCACCTCCCGTCGCGCCGGGGAGCTGTCGAACTTCCTCGACATCTCCGACGACCTGCTCACCGAGCCGCTACGGATCACGAACGGCGAGTTGATCGTTCGAGAAGGACCGGGGGTCGGCGTCGACCTCGACGACGACAAGCTCGCCCACTACCGGATCGACGTCTGATCCGGCAGCACAGACCGCCTCACCTTTCACCCATCCCCCAGTAAGGACGTGCATCCGCGCCAGTCGGACGGATGCCCATCGCAAGGAAGCGCAGGAGAGAACATGACCGACAACCGCACCGAGTTCGACGCCAAGGCCGCCGAGTCCGGCGCCGGCGCCACCGCCGCGTTCGCCGCCAAGCAGAAGGCCGCGATCGACGTGCCGCAGGAGCGCGTCAGCGCCATCGCCAAGGATGTCCTCACCGGCCTCTTCGAGGTCATCAACAAGCACCAGGTGACCTACGCCGAGTACGACGCCCTCAAGGCGTGGTTGATCAAGGTCGGCGAGGACGGCGAGTGGCCGCTCTTCCTCGACGTCTGGGTCGAGCACGAGGTCGAGCAGGTCAACACCGCCCACCGCCAGGGCAGCAAGGGCACCATCGAGGGCCCCTACTACGTGCCCAACGCCCCGGAGCAGGGTGCCAACGGTTCGCTGCCGATGCGCGACGACGAGCCCGGCCAGAAGATGAACTTCACCGGCCAGGTGACCTCCACCGACGGCTCGGCCCTCGGCGGCGCCGTGGTCGAGCTGTGGCAGGCCGACGCCAACGGCTTCTACTCCCAGTACGCCCCCGGCCTGCCGGAGTGGAACCTGCGCGGCACCTTCACCACCGACGACCAGGGCCGATTCGACATCGCCGGCCTCCAGCCGGCGCCGTACCAGATCCCGACCGACGGCGCCTGTGGCCAGCTCATCGCCGCCGCCGGCTGGCACTCCTGGCGCCCGGCCCACCTCCACCTCAAGGTCTCCGCCCCGGGCCACGAACTGCTCACCGCGCAACTGTACTTCCCCGGCGACCCGCACAACGAGGACGACATCGCCAGCGCCGTCAAGCCCGAGCTCATGCTCAACCCGCAGCCGCAGCCCGACGGCACGAACAAGGTCGAATACGACTTCGTGCTGGACCCGGCCCAGGCCTGATCCGGATACCACCGTGCACCGCGGGCGGTCGGGTAGGACTGTCCTACCCGACCGCCCGCGCGTTTCTCCCCACCCACCCG
>NZ_BCRE01000137.1 GCF_001552435.1 Kribbia dieselivorans NBRC 106261 | reverse complement strand
GTACCCCCCCCCCTCGAACCCCGTCAGGAGCCCACATGCTGTTCGCCGTTGAGATGGACGTCAACATCCCCACCGACCTCGACCCGGAGGTCAAGGCCGACACGATCGCCCGCGAGAAGGCCTACAGCCACGAGTTGCAGCGCGCCGGTGAGTGGCCGCACATCTGGCGCAAGGTGGGCCAGTACTCGAACCTGAGCATCTTCGACGTCAAGGACAGCGAGCGCCTCCACGAGATCCTGTGGAACCTCCCGCTGTTCCCCTACATGTCGATCGAGGTCACGCCGCTGGCGGTACACCCCTCCGACATCAGCCTCGTCGACGGGGCGAGCGCGTGACGACCCCCACCCTCAACTACGTCGTCGACGCCGCGGACACCCTGCCCGACGACGCTCCGTGGGTCGTGCTGTCGAACTCGCTGGGGTCGACCCTGGCGATGTGGGACCGCACCGTCCCGGCCCTGGCCGAGGTGGCCCGGGTGCTGCGCTACGACACCCGGGGTCACGGCGGCTCCGAGGTGATCGACGCTCCGGCGACCATGGACGACCTCGCCGGCGACCTGCTCGCCCTGATGGATCGCCTCGACATCGAGCGCGCCCACCTCGTCGGTCTCTCGCTCGGTGGATCGACCGTGTTGCGCGCGGCCCAGTTGCAGCCGCAGCGGGTGCGCAGCGCGGCCGTGCTGTGCAGCGCGGCGTACTTCGGCCCGGCGGAGGGTTGGCAGGCCCGAGCCTCGCTGGTGCGGGAGAAGGGCACCGAGGCGGTGGCCGACGCGGTCGTGGCCCGCTGGTACACCGCGGCCTTCGCCCAGGCCGAG
>NZ_BCRE01000136.1 GCF_001552435.1 Kribbia dieselivorans NBRC 106261 | reverse complement strand
GGTACGCCGCCGCGCGCGCCATGATCGCCGCGACCCCGGCGGCCGGGTACGCCGCGTGCTGCGACGCCATCGCGGGGTGGGATGCCCGGGACTCCCTCGGTCAGGTGCAGGCCCCGCTGCTGGCGATCGCCGGGGCCGAGGACCCCTCCACCCCGCCGGCGGACCTCCGGGTCATCGCCGAGGGAGTGGCACACGGTAGGTTGACCGTCGTCGACAACTCGGCGCACCTGGCCAACGACGAACAGCCCGAGATTGTCAACGCAGCGCTGCGTGAGCACCTGCGCCTCAGCGACGAACCGGACGGCCGCACCTCGGCCGGAGAGGACAACTGACATGGACAAGGTGGTTGCGTCAGCAGCCGAGGCGGTCGCGGACATCACGTCCGGATCGACGATCGCCGTGGGGGGCTTCGGTCTCTCGGGCATCCCGTGGATCCTCATCGACGCCCTGCTCGCGCAGGGGGCCGACGACCTTCAGGTCGTCTCGAACAACTGCGGCACCGACGGAGCGGGGTTGGGCCTGCTGCTCGAGGCCCGTCGCATTTCGCGGGTCATCGCCTCCTACGTCGGGGAGAACAAGGAGTTCGCCCGGCAGTACCTCGCCGGTGAGCTCGAGGTCGAGCTGACCCCACAGGGCACGCTGGCCGAGCGGCTGCGGGCCGGCGGTGCCGGGATCGGCGCGTTCTACACCCCGACCGGGGTCGGCACGCAGGTCGCCGACGGTGGCCTGCCGTGGCGCTACGCCGCCGATGGGTCGGTCGCGTTGGCCTCGCCGCCCAAGGAGGTGCGCCCGTTCAAGGGTCGCGAGATGGTGCTCGAGGAGGGCATCGTCGCCGACGTCGCCCTGGTGCGTGCGGCCATCGCGGACCGCGCCGGCAACCTGCGATTCCACACGGCGGCGCAGAACTTCAACCCGGCATGCGCGATGAGCGGCACGGTGACGATCGTCGAGGCGGAGCAGCTCGTCGAGGTCGGGGAGATCGATCCGGACGACGTGCATCTGCCGGGGGTGTACGTGCACCGTATTGTGCAGTTGACACCAGAGCAGGCGTCCAACAAGGCGATCGAGAAGCGCACGATCCGCCAGCGGGCGACCGCGATCGCAGAGGAGAACTGACGTGGCGTGGACGCGTGAGGAGATGGCCGCCCGGGCAGCCCAGGAGCTGCAGGACGGCCAGTACGTCAACCTCGGTATCGGACTGCCGACGCTGATCCCGAACTACCTGCCCGAGGGCGTCAACGTCATCATGCAGTCGGAGAACGGGATCCTCGGTGTCGGCCCGTACCCGTACGACGACGAGGTCGACCCGGACCTCATCAACGCCGGCAAGGAGACCGTCACGGTGCTTCCCGGAGCGTCGTTCTTCGGCTCCCACGACAGCTTCGCCATGATCCGCGGCGGCAAGATCGACGCGGCCGTGCTCGGTGGCATGCAGGTCGCCATGAACGGTGACCTGGCCAACTGGATGGTGCCCGGCAAGATGGTCAAGGGCATGGGCGGCGCGATGGACCTCGTGCACGGCGCCCGTCGCGTCATCGTCGCGATGGACCACACCGCCAAGGACGGCTCGCCCAAGCTGCTCAAGCACTGCGACCTGCCGCTGACCGGCAAGGCCGTCGTGCAGCGGGTCATCACCGACCTCGGGGTGCTCGACATCGCCGGCAACGCCTTCGACCTGATCGAGGTGGCCCCCGGCGTGACCGCCGAGGAGGTCGTCGCGGCCACAGAGGCTCCGGTCAACGTGCGCCTCGCTGACTGATCCGCAGCTTCTCCCTCGGCTTCACCCTCGGTTTCTCCCACGGTTTCCCCCACGGTTCGAGGTATTAACGACCGCTCCAGCGGTCGCTAATACCTCGAACCGTGGGTTGTCGGCGAACCGTGGGTTGTGTCAGTTGTCGGCGAGCATGCGCGTCGCAATGGCCAGCACCCGGGCAATGAGCGGATTGTCGTCACCGGTGCGGCGCGCGATGGCCAGGCCGATCGTGCGCTCGACGCCGGCAAGCGGGCGGTAGACCACGCCGGGTATCTGCAGGGCGGTCACCGATTCCGGGACGACCGCGACGCCCAGCCCGGCGGCGACGAACGACACGAGGGTCGACGTCTCCGCCACCTCGATGACATCGCGCGGGCGGAACCCGGCGTCGAAACAGGCCTCCAGCACCAGGTCGCGGGTCACCGAGCCGGAGGCCGGGTACGTCACGAAGGTCTCCCCCGCCAGCGACCCCAGCGGCAGCTCGCTCGTCAGGGCCAGTTCGTGGTCCTCGGGGATGGCGGCGACGAGCCGTTCGCGCTGCAACAGCCGCACGTCCAGGGTCTCCTCCTGCACCGGGGGACGCAGAAACGCGACGTCGACACGACGATCCGCCAAGGCCTGCGCCAACGGCGGGGTGAGCAACTCACCGCGCAGCTCGAAGCGCACTGCCGGGAGCTCGGCGCGCAGCTCGCGCACGAGGTACGGCAGCAACGAGTACGTCGCGGAGCCGGCGAACCCGAGGGTGAGCTGGCCCTCCTCCCCCG
>NZ_BCRE01000135.1 GCF_001552435.1 Kribbia dieselivorans NBRC 106261 | reverse complement strand
ACCCGCGCCGCCTGCGCCGCCGCGTCGTCGGCGTCCGCGAGGATCCGCCGCGCCCGCACCAGGAACACCCCGCCGGCGGGCGTGAGGTCCACCTTGCGCGTCGAGCGGGCCAACAACGTCACGCCGAGATCGCGCTCCAGCTGACGGATGGCCTGCGAAAGCGGCGGTTGGGCCATGAGCAGCCGTTCCGCGGCCCGGGAGAAGTTCTTCTCCTCGGCGACGGCGACGAAGTAGCGCAGGTGACGTAGCTCCATGAAGCGGCCTCAGACCGGCCACAGGCCGGAGGCGCCCCGGCGATGGCTGTCGATGAGGTGGGTGTCGACCAGGCCGATGGCCTCCATGAGCGCGAACGCGGTGGTCGGCCCGACGAAGCGGTAACCGGCCACCTTGAGAGCCTTCGCGAGCGCCACCGACTCCGGCGACTGGGTGGGGATCTCGGCCATGGTGCGCGGCTGGGGCGTTACGGCCGGTCGGTGGGACCAGATCAGGTCGCTCAACCCGCCGGAGGCGCGCAGGGTCACGGTCGCGCGCGCGTTGCCGATGGTCGCGTCGATCTTGGCCCGGTTGCGCACGATGCCGGCGTCGTTGAGCAGACGGTCGACATCTCTCTGGTCGAACGCGGCCACGCGGTCTGGGTCGAAGTCGTCGAACGCCGCCCGGAAGGCGGGGCGCTTGCGCAGGATCGTCAGCCACGACAGGCCCGACTGGAATGCCTCCAGGCTGAGTCGCTCGAACAGGGCCGCCTCGTCGCGCACCGGCAGGCCCCACTCGGTGTCGTAGTACGTCAGCAACAGCGGGTCGCTCAGGGCCCACGGTGTGCGGAGCAACCCGTCCGGGCCGGGCACGGCGCCGGCCTCCCCCGTTCCTCCGGTCTCGGCCGTCATGCGTGCACCCCGATGATGGCGATGCCGAGCAGGGCCGTCGCCACGACCGCGACGGTCAGGGTGAGGGCGGACGACACGTCGGCGACACCGCGCTCCGAGGCGATCGCCGCGGCGGCCCGACGCGCCCGCTGTCGGTGGCGGAGCCGCAGATGCGCGGCGACAACGAGCGCGAGGACCGTCGGCGCGAAGGCGATCACGCCCAGGGTGTCGGTCCACCGCAGGAACAGCAGACAGATGACGGCCAGGGACAGCGTCGTGCGCTCCCACGCCAGCGCGGTGCGCTCGGGCTGCAATCCCGGATCGCCGTGGACGACGGGTTGGTGGGTCGTCATCGGGTCGCGGCGATGATCAGGACCGCGACGACCACCGCGCCGATGGCGATCGCGACGGTGACGATCGGTGCCATGAGGGGCAGCGGAACGGTACTCCGGTCGCGCAACGCGCGTTCGACCCGGATCCAGTGCACCAGCGCCGTCACGGCCACGATGGCCCCCAGCCCCAGCAGCAGCAGCGCCACCGACTGGCGGGCCGCGGTGTTCCAGACCTGCGCGGTGAAGGCCTCGACGGCGACCCCGCCACCGATCAGCGCCAGGGCCGTGCGGGTCCACGCCAGGTAGGTGCGTTCGTTGGCGAGGGTGAAGCGGGGGTCGGGGTCCTCGCCCCCGGGGAGGAGCCAGCGGTGCAGGGCGCCGCGTGTGGGCGGCGATGCGTCACGGCTCACTGGCCCCTCCCGAGGGTGTGGTTCTCGTTCGAGGCGGTGGGTCAGAGGACCTCGAACAGGCCGGCGGCACCCATGCCACCGCCGATGCACATGGTCACGACAGCGTACTTCGCGCCGCGGCGCTTGCCCTCGATCAGGGCGTGGCCGGTCATGCGGGCCCCGCTCATGCCATACGGGTGGCCGATGGAGATGGCGCCGCCGTTGACGTTGTACTTCTCCGGGTCGATGCCCAGGTGGTCGCGGCAGTAGAGCGCCTGGACCGCGAAGGCCTCGTTGAGCTCCCACAGGTCGATGTCGTCGACGCTCAAGCCGTGCTGCTTGAGGAGCTTCGGCACGGCCACGACCGGGCCGATGCCCATCTCGTCCGGCTCGACGCCACCGACGGCCATGCCCCGGTAGATGCCCAGCGGCTGCAGGCCCCGGTTGCGGGCCTCCTCGGCCTCCATGACCACGGCTGCCGACGCACCGTCGGAGAGCTGGGAGGCGTTGCCTGCGGTGATGTACCGCTGCGGGCCCCCGTCCTCCTGCAGCACCGGGCGCAGGCCGGACAGGCTCTCCAGCGTCGTCGACGGACGGTTGCCCTCGTCCTTGGTCAGGGTGACGGTCTCGTGGTGGGTCGCGCCGGTGCTCCGGTCGGTGATGAGCTGCACCGACTCCAACGGCACGATCTCGTCATCGAACTTGCCGGCCGCCTGCGCCGCCGCGGTGCGCTGCTGCGAAACCAGGGAGTACTCGTCCTGGGCCTCGCGCGAGACTCCGTACCGTTCGGCGACGACCTCGGCGGTGTGCAGCATCGGCATGTAGATCGCCGGGACGTGCTCGACGAGCCAGGCGTCCTTGGCGCGGTAGGTGTTCATGTGCTCGTTCTGCACCAGCGAGATCGACTCGACCCCACCGCCGACGGCGATCTGCATGCCGTCGTGCACGACCTGCTTCGCCGCGGTCGCGATGGCCATCAGACCCGAGGCGCACTGACGGTCGAGGGACATGCCCGACACCGTGACCGGCAGACCCGCGCGCAACGCGGCCTGGCGGGCGACGTTGGTGCCGGTCGAGCCCTGTTGGAGCGCCGCGCCGAACACGACGTCCTCGATCTCGCCACCCTCGAGACCGGCCCGCTGCACGGCGTGGCGGATCGCGTGACCGGCCAACTCCTGCGCGGAGGTGTCGTTGAACGCGCCCCGATAGGCCTTGCCGATCGGGGTGCGGGCGGTGGAGACGATGACTGCTTCGCGCATGGTGGGTCCTTGTCCTCAGGAATGGTGGCCGGTCGGCTCGGGAGATGTATACCGGTCGGGAACCAGCCAACACCAGAATCGGTGGCAAGAGAAGGGCCGGGCCGAGGACGTCGAGGTCCTCGGCCCGGCTCGTGGCGTTGCGCAGGAGAGCGCGCGGTCACAGGGACCGGGCGATCAACTCCTTCATGATCTCGTTCGTGCCGCCGTAGATCTTCTGCACGCGCGCGTCGGCGTACATCCGACTGATCGGGTACTCCGACATGTAGCCGTATCCGCCGAAGATCTGCAGGCACCGGTCGATGACCTTGTTCTGGATGTCCGTGGTCCAGAACTTGGCCAGCGAGGCCCCCGCGGCGTCCAGCTTGCCCTCGACGTGCAACCCGATGAGGTGGTCGAGCATGGTGCGGGCGGCCAGGGTGTCGGCCACGCACTCGGCCAGCACGAACCGGGTGTTCTGGAACTCGAGGAGGTCCTTGCCGAAGGCCTCGCGCGACTTGGCGTAGGCGATGGCCTCCCGGACCGCCGCCTCCGCGGAAGCCACGGCCGTCACCGCGATCGACAGACGCTCCTGCGGCAACTGCTGCATGAGCTGGACGAAGCCCTGGCCCTCGACCCCGCCGAGGAGGTTGGCCACCGGGACGCGCATGTCGACGAACGAGAGCTCGCGGGTGTCCTGGCCGGGCAGCCCCATCTTCTTGAGCACGCGGCCGCGCTCGAAGCCGGGCAGGTCGGTGACCTCGGCGACGATCAACGACAGGCCCTTGGCGCCGGGCTCGTCGCTGGTGCGCGCCACGATGACGAGCAGATCGCAGTTGGTCGCGTTCGAGATGAACGTCTTCGACCCATTGATGACGTAGTCGTCACCGTCCCGGACCGCCCGGGTACGCACCGCCTGAAGATCGGATCCCGTACTCGGCTCCGTCATGGCGATCGCGAGCACCGACTCACCGGAGATGACCTTCGGCAGCCAACGCTGCTTCTGCTCGTCGGTGCCGTAGACGCTCAGGTAGTGCGCGACGATGACGCTGTGCACGGCGTTGTTCCAGGCGCTGTCGAAGGCGTAGGCCTGCTCCTCCATCAGCACCGCCTCGTGGGCGAAGGTGCCCCCGCCACCGCCGTACTCGGTCGGCAGGCTCAGCCCGAGCAGCCCGGCCGCGCCGGCCTGGTTCCAGAACTCGCGGTCGACCGAGTGCTGCTCGGCCCAGCGCTCCTGGTTCGGGGTGGCCTCCTTGGCGAGGAACGTGCGCGACAGGTCACGCAGGTCGTCGAGCTCCTCGGTCAGCCACGGGGAGCGGTAGTCGTCCAGAATCATGCGTTTCTCCTCAGCCTTGGGCCTGCGCGGCGCGGTACACGTCCGCGTAGTCGGCGCGGATCTCCTTCTTGTTGATCTTCCCGACACTCGTTTTGGGGATCTCGGTGACGACCTCGATCGCCTCGGGCAACTGCCACTTGGCGAAGGCCGGGGAGAGATGCTCGTGGACCTCGTCGAGCGAGATCTCCGCCCCGTCCCGGGTCACGATGAGCACGAACGGGCGCTCCTGCCACTGCGGGTGCTCGACGCCGACGACGGCGGCCTCGACGATCTTCGGGTGGCTGACGAGCAGGTTCTCCATGTCGATCGAGGAGATCCACTCGCCACCGCTCTTGATGACGTCCTTGAGGCGGTCGGTGATCTTGAGGTAACCGTCGGAGTCGATCGTGCCGACGTCGCCGCTGCGCCACCAGCCGTCGAGGAAGCGATCGGCCGAATCCTCGGCGGACATGCCGTGGTAGCTCGCGGTGATCCACGGCCCGCGAACGACGACTTCGCCCTGGCTCACGCCGTCCCACGGCACATCGTTGCCGTCACCGTCGACGAGACGGATGTCAACGTTCGTCATGACGTATCCCTGCTTGCGCTTGAGCTCGAACAACTCGTCCTCGCTCAGGCGCGCCCGCACGGAGGGCTTGAAGCGGTTGACGGTCACCAGCGGCGTCGTCTCGGTGGCGCCGTAGGCGTGGATGACCTCGGCGCCGGTGAGCTCACGGAACCCGCGCATCATCGCCAGCGGCGGCTCGGTGGCCCCGGAGAGCATGCGCAGCCGGCTCAGGTCGGGCTTGGTCTCCAGACCCTCGATGTAGCGCAGCATGGGCAGGAAGATCGCCGGAGCGCCGTTGGCGACCGTCACGTCTTCGCGCAGCATGGCCTCGGTCAGCGGGGAGAGGTCGTCGGCGGTGTAGCGCCCCGGCAGGACGATCTTGTTGGCCATCAGCGCGGCGGCCTGCGGCAGGCCCCAGCCGTTGCCGTGGAACATCGGCGTGATGATCATCGTGCAGTCGTCGAGGGTCATGCCGATCGCCGAGGACATGGCGTAGGCGTGCAGCACGATGGTGCGGTGGCTGTAGTAGACGCCCTTCGGCCGCCCCGTTGTGCCCGTCGTGTAACACGCGGCATAGGCGGAGCGCTCGTTCACCTCGGGCCACTCGATGGTCGCCTCGGCCTGGGCGATGAGGTCTTCGTAGTGGAGCGCGTTCGGCAGGGTGGTCGTGATCTCGCCGGCCGGCTTGTCGGACATGACGACCCACGTGGTGACGTGCGGCACGTCGGGGGCGATGGCCTCGGCCACCGGCAGCAGCGTCTCGTCGACGAGGATGACCTTCGTGTCGCTGTCCGTGAGCACGTAGGCCAGGTCCTCCGGGCCCAGGCGCAGGTTGACCTGGATCATGCAGGCGGCCAGACCGGGGATGGCCCAGTAGAGCTCGAAGTGACGGCGGCTGTTCCAGTCGATGACGCCGACGCGGTCGCCGGGCTCGACACCCAGGGCCCGCAGGGCGTTGGCTCCGCGCCGGATGCGGTCGTAGGAGTCGGCGTAGGTGTAGCGGTCCCAGCCGCCGTCGGCCGTGCGGTACACGATCTCCTGCTCGCCGTGGGTGCGCGCGGCGTGGCGGATCAGCGTGGTCGTGTTGAGCTGGACGTCGTCGCCCATCGTCGAGGGGTAGCCGTCGACGATGTGGCTTCGGGTGTCATGGGCTTCGGTGGTCATGAACTCGTCTCCGTGGGTCTGATGGTCGTCAATAATGGTCGAGGTGTTCAGGCGAGGCGCTCGATGATGGTGGCGTTGGCCATGCCGGCGGCCTCGCAGATCGTCAGCAGGCCGTAGCGCGCCTCACGACGCTCGAGCTCGTTGACGAGTTGGGTGAGCAGTCGCCCACCGGTGGAGCCGAGCGCGTGGCCGATGGCGATCGCGCCGCCGTTGACGTTGAGTTGGTCGGCGGGGTAGCCGAGTTCGGCCTGCCACAGCAGCGGCACCGGCGCGAATGCCTCGTTGACCTCGACGAGGTCGATGTCGCCGATGGTCAGGCCGGCCTGATCGAGGACCTTGCGGGTGGCGGGCACGACCGCGGTGAACTGCAGGCGCGGGTCGTCGCCGGCCACGGCCATCGAGACGATGCGGGCGCGCGGGCGCATCCCGGCTGCCTCCGCGGCGCTCCGCTCGGCCACCAACAGGGCGGCCGCACCGTCGCTCATCTGCGAGGCGTTGCCCGCGGTGATGACGCCGTCGTCGGCGAACACCGGACGCAGGCCGGCCAGCTTCTCGGGGTCCACGGTGGTGCGGATCCCCTCGTCACGCGCCATGCCCGGCGTGGTCGTGCCGTCGGCCGCGAGCCCGTCGATGGCCACCAACTGGCTGGCGAAGTACCCGGCCTCGGTCGCGGCGAACGCCCGCTCGTGGCTGGTGACGCTGAACGCGTCGAGCTGCTCGCGGGTCAGGCCGTACTTCGCCGCGACGAGCTCGGCCGACGGGCCCTGGGCCGGCAGATTGCCGTCGTAGCGCGCGAGCAGACGCTCGCCGTACCAGTCGCCCATGCCGCCTCCGGGGTTGAAGAGCGGGCCGAGGTCGACGCGCGACATCGACTCGACGCCGGCGCCGATGGCGAAGTCGTATTCACCGGAGCGGACGGCCTGCGCGGCGAAGTGCACCGACTGCTGCCCCGAACCGCAGGCCCGGTCGACGCTCGTGCCGGGAATGGCCTCGGGCAGGCCGGCGCCGAGCAGGGCACTGCGGGCGATGTTTCCCGACTGCTCACCGCGTGGCAGGGCACACCCGGCGATGACGTCGGCGATCCGAGCGGGGTCCACCCCGGTGCGGGTCACCAGCTCGGTCAGGGTGTGGGCCAGCAGATCGGTCGGGTGCCAGCCGCTGAGTCGGCCTCCACGCTTCCCGACGGGAGTACGGACGGCGTCGACGATGACAGCTTCACGGGTCATGGGTGGGTCAGCTCCAAGGGATGTCGAAGGACTGTACGAACATACAGCGAACTGGTTCACTGTTCAATACCCGTTACACACACTCAGGCCCGACGAACTGCGACACCCCTCCTCGGAGAGTCGCCGATCTCAACGAGCCGCGCCACGTCAGGAGCATCGACCCGATGACCGCGTACCCTCACGCCATGCCTGCCGTGCCAGCTCGACCCGACGACCTCACCGCGAAGGCCCGCATCCGCAACGCCGCGCTCGCGCTCTTCGCCGGCGGCGGGTACGACGGCACGACGATGCGCGCCGTGGCAACCGCCGCCGGAGTCACGGTCGGCCTGGTCGTGCACCACTACGGCACGAAGGAACGGTTGCGCGATGCCGTCGAGGACCTCATCGTCGCTGCCTTCACCGAGGCAACCGCCTCGGTGAAGATCGTGGGCAGCGGTCGAGACATCGGCGCCGCGCGCGACCGCAACGTCGCGCAGATGCTGGCGAGCAACACGGCGATGGTCGACTACCTGCGCCGGACGATCCTCGACCCGAACGACCGCGGTGTCCTCCTGAACCGCTTGGCCGACCTCGCGGCCGCCAACCTGCAGGAGCTTCGTGCGGCCGGTTTGACCGCATCCCGCCGGAGCACGGCCGAGCAGGTCGCCGCGGTCCTGACCGCCCAGATCGGTCAGCTCTTCCTCCAACCGATGGTCGACCGGACGGTGACTCACTTCGGCGAGTCCGACCCACCTCGGATCGTCGTGCGCCTGGAACGCTGACCAGGCCAGGACCACTTCGGCGTGAGCGCGCGCCACGTGCGGGCCCGGATGCTGCCCACCCACACGCCGGCGCCGTAGGCCAGGTCGTCGACGCGCCGGGCGAGCAACGTCGTCAGCAGGCCCGCCCCGGCGTGCTCCCTATGACCGTCGCCACCCCCGCCGCCACCCCAGCGG